>DATCJW010000052.1:0-3386 GCA_036562595.1 Haloplasmataceae bacterium
AATACAACTTTTTATTTTGATAAAATTATCTCCGCTGAGTTATTAGAAGAAACAACTTATCAAGTGCCTATTTCTTTACTTGAACGAATTGAGAATGAGCCCGATCGTTTTCAATGGCTTGACTTCTATCTCGTGGATGAGAATGTCTTGCATTATTATTTAGAGTGCTACGAAGAGGATGTTAACGTGTTCGAACAGCGATTCGAGCTTATATCCGGTGTGGACGATCAGACGATCAAGCGACAAGGCTGGTTGAAACTCGATTCCAATCAATTTAGGCATGTACTTCGCATCATTGAAAACAATATCGAAGAAATGAGTAAAATGTTTTATAAAAAGGTCAAGCTTGCAATGAACGACCTTGGTATCGCGAACCAAGGAAAACTTTTTCCTATCGCGTACTATCCTGTAATGCTTGATATTGAACAACGGGCTCTGAAGATCGCCAATCAACCACGGTTTAATACGAAAATTAAGCATTTTCCTTTACAGGATTATATCGATGAGGATTTAGAGACATTTTTTTTAAACTTTTCGGTTAATCGCGAATATTATATCGATATGATCGTTGCGAATCTCCACCCAGGAGAACGGATTGATGAACGGCCTTACATTTTTGAATTCGAGTCAAATTGGAAAGCCAATCTCGTACTGACTTATCAAGCGATAACCCAGATGAAAAAAGAAAACCGCCTCACGCGTCCGTTAAAGGCTTTTTTCGGAGATAGTGACCGAATCAATCGTCGACGTCGGGAGTATACCCTCCTATTGTACGATGAAAAGGTGAACTTACCTCAACTTCGCGTCATTTCCAACGCCATTCATCAGGACGTCACCTATGTACAGGGTCCCCCTGGAACAGGAAAAACGACAACGATTTTCAATACACTGCTTACGGCGTTCCATAATGGGTTTACGGTCCTCGTGACCTCACATAACAACGAAGCGGTAGATGGAATATATGAAAAATTCAAAACGTTACACTACCAAGATGAACCCATCCCTTTCCCGGTCCTTCGTCTTGGTAATAAGGAATATGTAAAGAAGACACTAAAGTGCCTTTTATCATGGTATCGGCGATATAAAGATTTTCCGATGACCGAATCCGAACTCAAACAGAAGTTAGAATCCCTAAAGATGGCCATTAATCGGGAAATTGGACCCGTGAAGGAGGCAATCGAACAATATGACGTTCGCGAGGAACTGAAGGAGAAAGTCGCTGCACTGGAAACGATGCTTAATAAGCTACAAGAAGAAGGTGTAGAGGCTTTTAGTGTCATGCGACTTCAAATTGACTACGAAAACTATATCAACGAACTTCAACGCCTCAATCAAATCAATGAACAGGCCATTATCGCTCAACTCCAAGTGCCCCGGGAACAACTCTTGGAGTATTTATATTATGCCTCGCTAGAAGCGATATTCAAGTTTATCCATGAAGACGATCTCATCCGCATTGTCACGGCAGATACCGATCTCAATGAACGGGTACTCCTGTTTCAAAGGTATCTGTCAAACCATTTGCCTCAATTGCTAAAGATTTTTCCATTAATCATTACAACCAATATATCCGCTCAGCGGTTAGGCGAACCAAAGCCCTACTTTGACCTTCTTATCATGGATGAAGCGGGCCAGTGCAATGTTGCACTCGCTCTCATCCCCTTAGTTCGGGCTGAGCGAGCTCTCTTCGTCGGGGATCCCAATCAGTTACAACCTGTAATTCCGTTACCGGAAGAAAAGAATAATCTCTTGAAACAGCAGTACCATATCCCCTTCTACTATGACTATAAACATAATTCCATTTTAAGCACACTCCTTCAAGTTGACCAGCTTTCGCTTTATATTTTATTGGATGAACATTATCGTTGTGCACCTGAAATTATCAACTTCAGTAATCAGAAGTATTACGCCGGTCAACTGAAGATTAAAACTCGCCCTCAAAAGGATAGCCTCCAGTTCATTCATGTGAATGCCATACCCGGAGACAAGCGAAATACATCGCTGAGTGAGGTTGAGGCGATCCTTCATGAAGTTCGTGCTCATCCAAACCAATCCATTGGCATCATCACTCCCTTTCGTAACCAAGCGGACCTTATTACCCATACATTAGAGGAACAGGGCTTGCTGACGCCTAATATTAAGGTAGGAACGATTCATAGTTTTCAAGGGAATGAACGAGATCGTATCATTATCAGTCTCGCCGTGACAGAGGAAACGTATCCAGGAGCCTATCATTGGATTAAAAACAATCGTGAATTGTTGAATGTAGCGACGACACGAGCGAAACAAGCGTTAACCGTCATCGGGGATCGCCATAAGTTAAGCCAATTCGCACAATCAGAAACTAATGATTTGTTGGAACTGATTAGCTATATTGAAAGTTATGGTCGTTCAAAAGTGGGAGAACGGACGGACTTTTACTTTACTAGCCGGGTGTTAAAAGCCAAACAGTATAATACCCAAGCTGAAGACGAGTTTTTCGAGACGATTACTCATTTTCTTACAACGGTTCCGAACCTTAAGGTACGAGAAAAACAAAAAATGACCGATGTGCTCGCGATCGATCCTCACGATCCTTTCTTTCTATTTGCGAATCAAGCCCATTTTGATTTTGTCCTCTACAACCATTTGGATGAACCCCTGCTTGCCATCGAAGTGATGGGGCTTGACCATTATACCGAGCCTGTCGTTAATGAACGCGATGAAAAGAAGCGGGTACTCTGCAAGCGCCATCAGTTGGTGCTGTTTGAAGTGAAGAATGATTATGTCCGAAGGTATAAATTAATCCGCGATATGATTATTCAGATTTTGCGCAGCTAAATGGAACGGTATGGAGACAAAACTCTTCATACCATTTCTTTATTAAGGTTACCTAAAGCGTTATCAGGAAAAAACGTCATCATCGTAAGCGTCAAACCTATCGCGTCTTGAACGATTAAAAAAGCCCTTACCGTTCATTCGGTAAGGGCTATTTCTTCATCCGACATTCCTCAGGTATGCTCTTTGACCAAGGTAATAACTGATCCACTGCTTCTAGATCGGTTATGTCAATCTTCGGTAGCGTATCAAATAGATATTTGAAGTATTCATAGGGCTTTAAGTGGTTCTCTTTCACGATCTCCACAATCCCTTGCGTCTCCTATATGAATGGCTTAATCGAGCGCTCTCTTCGGTTGTTATCCCTCTCTAACCGACCATCTAATAGATAGTTCTTTAGATATTTCATTTGATTCATACTATAGTCTATCGCCTTCCAAAGACTACTTCTTCGATTCGATCGAGCGCTTGGCAATAGTTGAACCCTTGATTCGCTAACGTCCGTAAAGGTTTCACCTTTTTATCCTTCCCTAAGGCCTCTAAACATTCCTTAAACTTCTGTCTCGCAT
>DATCJW010000059.1:0-8429 GCA_036562595.1 Haloplasmataceae bacterium
GGATAATATTGTCTGATTTCCTTTTGAGCGATCGAGACGATTTCCCCCTTGCGATTAAATACGATGGCTCTTGAACTCGTCGTTCCCTGATCGATGGCAAGCACATATTTTTCCATACAACCACCAGACGCTTTTTTGATAAATTCATTATATCACCAAATAAATGGGGATTCAACGTATCAAAAAAGGACCAACGAAACCCGTTGATCCTCATCCTTGATCCTCATCGATCATTTCACGTACATCTCCGATAATAGCACGGGGAATGGGGAGATCTAACATCGTCTTTAATCCTGGCTTTGCATTGATGACGTGAGGAATCATATTCACACAAAGAGCCACAGTGCCCGGCCCACCATTCACTTCTGGTCGGATTGCTAGATTAATTGCTGGCACACCATCGATATATATGTAATCACCAGTAAGTACGCCGGCTTCTTCAGGTTCAATTTGTTGAGACAGGTAGAGTTGAATCGAAGTATGGCCATCGTCACACATCGCTTTTGACGTTTGATAAATACCGGCAACTTCCCCTCGTCTTGCTTTCCCTTGAGGCGCCTCACGATCGATGTCTGTGATGATTGGTTCCACTTCATCTTCATAGGATTCGACACGAAGTCCTAACCCTTCGGCGATCATATAGGTCGACTCTTTTAGTCCAACGGGTGCAGAAATATATCCGTTATCCATTCGCTTTCTAAATTCATCAACGCTTAATCCAATGCCCCGTGTAGCAAGATGGTTTTTACTAAATGGGGAAAGGCTGCTGACTCTCTTAACGGTAATCTTATTGATGTCCTGCATAACCCCGGTCATAAATAGCACCAAACCATCCATCATCATGCCGGGATTTACACGCGTTCCTAAAACGGTGACGCCATTTGCTTTCGCCAACCGATCAATTGCCTTCGCTTCATCTGGGAAATTCGCTTTCAAATAGACGATTTCCTCAGCGGTGGTGATGACATTCACCTTTTTCTCAACGAGCCATTTCACTTTTTCTAATATCTCTTGAGCTCCTTCTTCAATTGCGATAATGGCAACATCACAACTTTTCTCTTGGACGACAGCATCAATCGATTTTTGAATCAGGACCGGTGGATGATCGAGCCCATCCATCCCCAGAATTTGAATCATATCCTGATTGACGAGGATGGGATCAAAATCGCAAACTCCGACGATTTGAAATCCCTCTTTTTCCAAAAGCAATTTCGCAATCCCTTTCCCCAAGGTCCCAAAACCCCATAAGGTTACCTTAACCTTCTCTTTTCTCATGATTCCCTCCTACTAATTGTTACTCCATCATTGAATCGTTGAAGGATTGGATATCACCCAATGGTTTAAGAGAAAAGCCTAACCCCCTATGTATAATCCCTTGCACCTGATTCTCTTGAATATAGACCCGCGGTAGTCGCCTAGAAAGTTGTGTCAGTGCCTGGTATATGTGCATTCCGCTTTGCTGGGCATAGCTCATTATTGTTATATGGGAGCCGATTATTTCCACCTGAGTACCGATCGGCACAGCATAAGGCAAACGGACCATGGATTGGTCCATACAGACTTTGCCGACTATAGGTACATAACATGAATTGAGGTATACCAATCCGTGTCGTTCCAAAGGCTGAAACCCATCTGCATATCCAATGGGGAGCGTACCAATCCACTCATCGGATGGTGTTTCATATCGTCCATTATAACCAATCTTTGAGCCCTTTTTTACCTTTTTGCACTGTATAATGCTTGTATACAGTCGTAAGGCGGGTTTTAAAGGAAATCGTAAAGGAAGGATTAAAGGACTTACACCGTAGATTAATATGCCTACCCGTACAGCATTCGTTATCGTATCATGAAATTTTACAGTCGCCATACTATTGGCAAGGTGTATCATAAGCCCAGTGGTATTTATCCCTTGAATCATCGCCTTAAAACGTTTTAGTTGTAACTCATAATAGGTTGAATCCTCTTCGTCTGCAGTGGCAAGATGAGAGTAGATGCCTGTAAGGTGAAAATATGGAGATTGCTGAATCATCGCTATTGCTTGCTCGACTTCTTCTTTATGTAACAACCCAATCCGGTGCATTCCCGTATCCAGTTTAATCTGGACTGCCAACCGCTCTTTTAGAGGATACGATAAAGCCTTCTTTAACCAGTCGAACGAGTGGATGGTAAGCGTCAGCTTTAAGGAGGCCGCAACGTTTAAATATTTCAGGGGGACATTACCGAGGATGAGGATGGGATGCCGGATCTGGTGGAGCCTTAATTCGATTGCCTCGTCAAGTGTCGCCACCGCTAAATAATCCGCCCCTGCTTCGATAGCACAGCGAGCAACTTCGACTGCCCCATGCCCATAAGCATCAGCCTTTACTACGGCAATGAATTTTCGTGGCTTTACATAATGTTTAATCAGTTGCGATACATTATGTCGGATAGCATCGAGGTCCACTTCTATCCAGGTATCCCGAAAAAGCATATCCCCCTCCGATCTTTCATCACACCTTTCGTTGATGAAGGCATACTCCCCAATGTCGCCTATTGACATATTTAAAATAAAGGATGAGACGTTTTGTCTTTTTTTACGTTAATCAAAACCGATGAATAAGCAGCCATTTTAATTTTTCTATCTCTAGTATAACAAATATTTGATTATATGGATAGATATTTTATAAAAAACAGGGGCAGAACCCCATCGCCCCAATGCCGTTCCTCTATCTATTGATTTACAAAGCGGCAAAGTGTTCAGAACTGATGACAAGCTGCCTACAAGAGCCGATTACTCCGAATGATCGAACAAGCATGATGAAAAAAGCAACTGATTCAGTTGCTTTTTACCTTGCTATAATAGATGATTGCTTTTAGCGGCGATGACGAGAATAATAAAGAGCACCAGCACAATCGCATAATTCGTTCCACAATAATCCTCATGGTAATGTCCCATAGGCATCCTCCTCTTTCATCCTCACTGTATCATATGAGTGAATTAGGCAATTGTGCATCATGAGATGCGTTTTTTACGAAAAGGAGAGGTAAGCATGCGAACTATATGCCTGCTTCGCTTTGACTTGTACTATTTCAAGTTCCGGATAGCGAAGGGCGGTTAAATATCCCCCAAACACGCACCCTGTATCAATGCCATAGGTATTATTCGAAATATAAGGTTTTTTTTGCGGCACATGCCCATAGACGACAATCGCTTTCCCACGATAGTGCACCGTCCAATCATGACGAATTGGTAATCCGTATTCATCACGTGTTCCTGTGATATCGCCATAGAGAGCGAAACGTGTGATCTGCGGCCCACTCTGGTAGTGATACTTTTCAGGAAGTCCGGCATGGGCAACAATCAATTGACCATCATCTAATACCAGTTGAATTGGAAGCCGCTCTAAAAAACGCCGGACCTCCTCCACAAATGTCTCCGACTCATTGGCCAATGCGGCGAGCGTTTCATCCAAACCATGGTTAATGACCACATTTCGACCGTTTAGCTTTTTTAACAGTTTGGCATCGTGATTTCCCAACACCATATACGCTTGACCCGATTCGACCATTGTCATAACGAGTTTTAAACTGCGGATAATCGCCGGACCACGGTCACAAATGTCTCCTACAAACACAGCTACCCGGCCCGGTGGATTGGTTATGTAAAAGCCGTATTTTTTCCTTTCATCCTCTTCAATGTCATAACCAAGTTTAGTAAGGAGTTCGTAAAGTTCCTGAAAGCAGCCATGAACATCGCCGATAATGTCAGCACTTCTATGATCAATCACTAATAGATCTTTCAAGCTAATTCACCTCAAATGACCCTGCCATGACAAAACTTAAATTTCTTCCCACTACCGCAAGGACACGGAGCATTACGTCCAATCTTGCCAAGTCGCATGCCGGCTTTAGCAACCCTCTGTCCCGCTTCTTTTATCAACGCACAATGGTCTTTGATTCGTTTATAAATTGGAACATTCAGTATTTTTTCCACCTGACGATCATGGATACACCCGCTTATGACACGATAGGTTCGTCGGGGGATATTCACGATGATCGTACTTGGCTCTTCTTCACCATGTACCAGTTGGAGTTGGGCTGTCGGCTCTTCTTCCTCATCCAACCGATAAGCATCGAGGATGAGGAGCCCATCCTCAACGAGTACGTCACCAGAAAACAAGTCATGATATTGTACATACTGTTTCCGTTCATAGCTCTTATAGAGTAAAGGCAGTCGCTCTTCGGGTATATAATGGCGATAGTAATCTTTGACACGACGATAATGATTGGCCAAATCCTCAATAAAAAGATCGATATTAGTCATAAACTCATCAATGATGTCTGATATAGGAAAAGAAGTGTTCATTATTTGGAGATTATCGTATACCTTCTTAACCAAATCCAAACAAAATCGAAATAACTCTTCAATCGGTTTCCCATCCTGATCTAGGAGGTGAAAAGCAAGATAAGCTTCTTGGCAATCGCATAGGGGATTTGAACAATAGGCTTCCTGTATGTAAAGCGGGCCATCTAAAACGCTCGGTTGAAAGGTGAGAACCTCTTGGGGTTCAAAGGGTTCAAGAATCGATTGAAAGACGACTAAACGTCCCATTGATATCACTCCTTATCAGGTTCATTGTAACGGATTAATGACAGGGAAGCAATTTAAACTAAAATTTTCATTCATTTTTATTTTAAATTTGTATCAAATAAAAAGTCGTGTGGTTATTTCCTGTTTCCCACACGATGAATCACGACATGGTTATATTGCGGTTCGCAAGGGATAGCATTTAGGACAATTGATGATTGTTAGGTTCACTTCCTTCTCATAAAGGAGGACATAGCCCCGAGGGTAATGGTGTAATCTTTAGTCATATGATATTTAAGGCTTAATATCATAAGCGTGGGGACTAACTGATCCAAATTCACACGATACCAGCGTGCTTTGACCTAACCGTTCGATAACGCCCCATAAAACATAAAAAAGTCCTTAGCAGATGCTAAAGACTTTGCTCATGGTGGAGGTTGACGGGCTCGAACCGCCGACCTTCTGCACGTCAAGCAGACGCTCTCCCAGCTGAGCTAAACCTCCATGCGTATGTTATTATATAGGACTATTCGAATTTCGTCAAGGTCTTATATTATAATATTTTTTAGGATAGGCCATTCCCACATTTTCCCATATTTATACCGAATTTTTATGAGAAACCTTTTGCATAATATAAGCGTACCCTCATAAAGCACATGCTTCTTCAAGAGAGCCCTTTCTACTCTCTCCCCCCCTCTTAATCTAATTGTATGAACCCCTACAAATCATGCCTCTATGTTCCACGTAGAGGTATGATTTTTTATTAGCACTCCAAAATCAATACCATTGAATGAAGCCTCCTTTTTTAATATAATATATTAGTGTCTACTAATTTTAAAACTTTTTTTAATTTATATCTAGATTCAACATTTTATCCTTATGATTCCTATCATTGTGGTCATAGTCACAAACGAATGACCCTTTTCATTTTTTATGCAGCACGAATAGAAAGGAACAGACACTATGCTTAAAGTATTAAAGAGCATGCGTTGGTACTACTGGTTGCTGATTATCCTCATTGGTTTTCTGACCTATTTTCAAGTCACCCTTGAGCTGGAACTTCCTGATCAAATGAATAAAATCGTTAGGGAAGTGACCAATGCCATTATCCTTGATAACTATACGATTGATCGCCGTCTCATTTTCTCAGTTGGCCTCGTTATGTTAGGGATCGTCTTAAGTGTCATCACCATTTTAACGATTACCGTATTCCTGACGGCGAGAATTGGGGCGGGTATAGCCAGCGACCTCCGCCGCGAGATCTTTCAGAAAGTTGAAAGATTCTCATTAGAAGAAATTAGCCACTTTTCTACTCCTTCCTTGATTACTCGGACGACCAATGATGTTATGCAAATCCAAATGGTCATTATCATGGTCATCCGACTCGCCTTTATGGCACCGATTACAGGAATCAAGGCCGTGACCAAAGCGCTTGAACAAAGCCGTGAACTATCGAATGTCATCCTAATTGCGGTCCTTTTTCTAGCAATCTCTTTTGTAACCATTTTTATGATCGTCACGCCACGGTTTAGCCGTATTCAAAAGCTAACCGATCAGCTGAATCTGGTCACACGTGAAAGCCTAACCGGGATTCGCGTTGTTCGTGCTTCCAATGCCGAACGGATTCAAGAAGAGAAATTTAACAAAGTCAATACGACATTCAAGCAAAACATTCTTTTTGTCAACCGTGTCGGTTCTCTCATGATGCCCATACAACAATTGACACTCAACGGGTTAACGCTAGGCTTGGTCTGGCTTGGCGCCATTATCGCCAACCAAATTGCCGATGTCCAAATCCGCTCAGAACGGCTTGCCAGCATTTTACAGTTTCAACAGTATGCCGTTAACGTCGTCTTTGCCTTCATGATGATGACCATGCTCGTCATCTTCGTGCCTCGAGGGATCGTATCCGCACGCCGTATTAAAGAAGTGCTTGAGACAGAAGCGACGGTCCATGACCCCGATCAGCCCATCACGGATCTCAAAGAACCCGGGGCCATAGAATTTCGAAATGTCACCTTCCAATACCCGGATGCGGAAAAACCAGTCATTGAAAACATTTCCTTCCGTGTCAACCCAGGTGAAACCGTTGCCCTCATCGGGTCTACAGGAAGTGGTAAATCGACGATTATAAATTTGATCCCTCGATTCTTCGATGCGACAGAAGGAGAAGTCCTCGTCAATGGCGTGAACGTAAAGGATGTAAAACAAGAAGATCTTCGTAACACGATTGGATATGTCCCACAACGTGGCGTTCTGTTCCGAGGCACCATCCGCTCGAATCTGACTTATGGGCGGAAAGAAGCGACGGACGAAGAGATTCGCGAGGCGCTCCGAATTGCCCAAGCACTGGAATTTGTTAACAAGCTGCCCGAAGGAATCGATGCCCCGATTGCACAAGGCGGTACGAATGTCAGTGGCGGTCAAAAACAACGTTTAAACATTGCCCGTGCGATCATCAAGAAACCGTTAATCTATATCTTTGATGATTCATTCAGCGCCCTGGATTTTAAAACCGAACGGACGTTACGTGAAGAATTAGCTAAAGCAACGGCTGGTGCTACTAAAGTCATTGTTGCCCAACGCGTTGGAACCATTATGGATGCCGATCAAATCATTGTCCTTGATAAAGGAAAAATTGTTGGCATTGGGACCCATAAAGAGCTAATGAAAACGTGTGAGGTCTATCAAGAGATTGCCTTATCCCAGCTAGCGAAGGAGGAACTGGAATGATTACACCACGGCCCATTTCTCGAAAACATAGCCTAAAATCGCTAAAAAAGATCATCCCCTACCTTAGACCTTACACAACTTCTATCATTTTTGCTATGCTCTTTGCAGCTGTAGGAACCGTATTTAACATCTATGGTCCCAGAAAGATTGGGCTCATCATGGAAATGGTCACAATCCAGGCGGGGACAACGGGCATCGATTTGAAACAGCTGGCCATTGAAGGAACGACGCTTGCTGGGATTTACATCATCAGTGCCCTCTTCATCTATTGTTCCCATTACCTCATTACCGGCGTTGCGCAAAACTTGTCCTATCGTCTCCGAAAAGATATTTCTGCTAAAATCAACCGTTTGCCATTAAGTTATTTTGACTCCCGCAGCATTGGGGATGTCATGAGCCGGGTGACGAACGATGTCGACAATATTAGCCACAACTTGAACCAAAGCGCCAATACCGTCATCACATCCATTACGACAATCATCGGAATATTTTACTTTATGATTATTACCAGTATCCAATTGACCCTAGTTGCCTTAGTGACGGTTCCATTAAGTGCTATGATTATGCGCATTGTCGTCCGACATTCCCAACGTCATTTCTTCGCCCAACAGAAACAACTCGGTGAGATTAATGGGCATATTGAAGAAATGTATGGAGCCCATCTTGTTGTGAAGGCCTTTAACGGTGAAGAACGAGCCATCCATGAATTTGAAAGCATTAATAAGAGACTCTACCAAAGTGCTTGGAAAAGCCAGTTTATTTCTAGCCTCACGATGCCACTCATCCGAACAGTAGGTAACCTCGGTTATGTCGCAATCTGCATCATAGGGGCACTGCTCGCCTTAAGAACAGGGAACATTGCCGCTTTAACAAGCTTCTTACTCTATATCCGGCGCTTTAATCAACCAATGAACGAAATCGCTCAGATTACCAATATCCTTCAATCTGCAGCTGCCTCAAGTGAGCGAGTCGCGGAATTTTTAGAAGAAGAGGAAATGGAAGACGAATCCCATAAAACGATGTACCTCAATCCGAAAGATGTTCGTGGGGATGTGGAGTTTCGCAACGTGCAATTTGGCTATAAACCGGACCAACTCGTTATCAAAAACTTTAATTGTAAAATTAAAGC
>DATCJW010000060.1:0-13443 GCA_036562595.1 Haloplasmataceae bacterium
GTATTAGCTACCGTTTCCAGTAGTTATCCTCGTCCAATGGGTAGGTTACTTACGTGTTACTCACCCGTTCGCCGCTGGCACCCTATGGTGCCCGCCCGACTTGCATGTATTAGGCATGCCGCCAGCGTTCGTCCTGAGCCAGGATCAAACTCTCCAGTTTATTCCTTTCTCTTTCCACTCAAAGGTCGCGTTCTGTTTAGTTTTCAAAGATCAAGCTAAATCGGACTCTAAAATAATAGCACGAACTATTGCGCTTGTCAACGATTATTTTCGTTCTCTTTCATGCAGCATTAATGCCTATCTAACCAAAAGAATTATACAGGGTTTCAATTACCTCTGTCAACCGCATTTCGCCTTTAATTGACCGGTATGTAAAAGTATTCTATCATGCCTTTTTCTGTCAGAACGTCAAGATAGATAAAATCTTGCTGATTTCAATAGGAATGCAAGCCCGCAAAACCATTTGATCGTTATTGCCTTTCCAATATACCAACCCAACAGGATTATTCATCATTACTATAGCCGCTCACCTCGTGATACATGAATGATCGGTATCAATCTCAACACTTGATTATTATAAATGAATAGGCTCTAATAAAGATAAAGCAGCTTATCTCTTGACAAGCTACTTATAATCGATTATTAATAGATAGAATCAGTCCTCACCGGCTGCATCATCCACCAATGCCCAAACCACTTGTTCAATGCGATGATATGTCGTTTCGAGAACCATAGCCAGCTCATTAAACAAAATTTTTTTAATCCGAATCATTAGTTTTCGGTCTTGAATGTGGAGCTTCTTCCGCTGTTGAGCGAGTTCTTGTTCCTTGCGCATTAAAGTATTCAATATGCCTGCTATCACAAATCGATTCCCTGTCTCAATAAGAGCGTTGTATTCCCTATTCCGCTTCCGTGCATCACGAATCCACCGAATGCCCGGTAGCTTAAAGGATTCTAGCACCCGTTCTGCCGTATTACGATCGATTAGATCAAACATCTGGACCTTATCGTTATCAACCGGCGTATTGATCGTAAGATTCGTGTCACTAATCGGTCGTAGCACATAACAAAGACGCTCGCCTTGTAACGATGGCTTTTTACAGATATCTACGACCCGACAAATCCCGTAAGTTGAATAGATTAATAAATCACCTACTTTATACATCCTAATTGCCCCTTTTTTATCGCTGAACTGGATTTATTATCATTATATCGAATTTTTTTTAATTCGTCAACCAAGTTGACAATATTGAAATTGTGGTGTAAAGTATAAAATAGTATTTTTACAAAGGAAGGGAACCCATGGACGAGAGAAAAAATCTCATCGATATTCTAAGACAGAAATATCTTGAATTACGCGCCCATATTGAAAAGCAGTGGAATGAAGAAAACGAGGATCCGATTTCAACCAACATGTGGTCGATTATCGCCTTCATATATCAGCGAAAACAATCAACAATTGCTGAAGTGACCAAACAAGCTAACTTGAATAATCTATCACGACAAGCCATTCATAAAATCATTAAAAATTTGGAAATGCGAGGCCTTGTTTCTGTAAGCAATTCATCGGAAAATAAAAGAGTCAAGAACATCGTCTTGACATCAAAAGGCATTGACTGTTATGAACGCTTAAATACCATTAAACGCGAAACAGAACAACAGATAAAAAACCACCTGGGAGAAGAAACCTTCCAAACTCTCATTCGCCTATTAGACCAGAAATGGAATGTATAAAACCGTGTAAAGAAATCCTTCTTTACACGGTTTTATATTTTTTCATTCACTGGTTTATTTACTCACCCGAACACTCATCAACCATCTCTTTTAAAAGTTGATAAGAGTGGATCTGAGCTTCTTCATCGTATATATAGGTAACGGCTAAAAGTTCATCAATGGCATATCGCTTTTGGAAACGGATCCATTGCTTTTTGACCGTTTCTTTCGAACCGACGAAGGAATACCGTAATGTGCCGTTGACAACTTGTTTTTCCGCTAGTGTCCATCGGCCATCCATGGAATCAACGGGCGGCATTAAAGGATTGTATACCCCGCGAATGGCATTTAAGATGAATTGCTGGGCCGTCGTTAACTCGTACTCTGCCTCCCGATCGCTATCTGCCATAATGACGTTCAAGGCGACGATGACATACGGCTTTTTACAATAGATTGAAGGGGTAAAGGCTTCTCGATAACGTGCTAAGGCATCGTCCAAATGGGCGGGGGCAATGTGTGCGGCAAAGACATAAGGCAGGCCAAGTTTTCCTGCAAGTTCTGCCGAAAACATTGAGGACCCTAAGAGATAGACAGGAACGTGGGTACCGATTGCAATGGAGGCTTGGACCTCTTCCTGCATCTCTTCATCGCTAAAATAACGAAGCAAGGCCTTCATATCTTCTGGAAAGGATTTCACCCGCTCCTCGTGCTTTTCGCCCAGAATAGCTTTCATCGTTTCCGGATCACTTCCCGTCATCCGCCCTATGCCGAGATCAATCCGATTCGGATGAAGATGAGCTAGCGTGCCAAACTGTTCAGCTACAATGAGGGGTGAATAGTTAGGCAACAGGATTCCTCCTGAACCTACCCGAATCGTTGTCGTCCGATCTAAGACGTGTTTCATCAGGACAACCGGGGCTGAACTCACGAGGGCAGCAGCATTATGGTATTCCGCAATCCAAAATCGTTTATAACCTAATGTCTCCACTCGCCTAGCCAGGTAGACCATGTCGAAAATGGCTTCTTTCATCGTCTTTCCTTTTCGGACTGGTCCGAGGTCTAAAACCGAAACCGGTACATTCCATTTCATCATACTTCCACCTTTTCTCTTAACAACTCAGGCCTGATTGACACTCAGGCATTGAAAGAAAAAAGCCCCACCATTTTGTAGCGGGGCATACGCCTGTTCTTAACGTTTGGAGAATTGCGGTGCACGACGTGCGGCTTTAAGACCGTATTTCTTACGCTCTTTCACCCGCGGGTCACGTGTGACTAGTCCAGCCTTTTTCAGAATGGGACGATAGTCTTGATTCGCTTCAATCAAAGCGCGCGTAATGCCAAGTCGCATGGCACCCGCTTGCCCAGATATTCCACCGCCGCGGACATTGACAAAGATATCAAAACTGTTTTCCGTTTCCGTTAAGGTCAAGGGTTGTAAAATATCTAAACGCGTGGCAGGATTAGGAAAGTAGTCCTCAAAATCACGTCCATTAATTTCAATCTTGCCGGAACCTGGTACAAGACGAACACGAGCAACGGAGCTTTTCCGACGACCGGTTCCCCAGTATTGCACTTTACTCATTAAATGTTTCCTCCTTTAATTATCCGCGAAGTTCATAGACTTCAGGTTTTTGTGCGGCATGTGGATGCTCGTTTCCGGAATAAACGAATAGCTTCTTATACATTTTACGTCCGAGACGGTTATGAGGCAACATTCCTTTAACGGCAAGTTCGATTAAACGTTCAGGAAACTTATCGCGAAGTTCTTTTGCGGTACGAACCTTTAGGCCGCCTGGATAACCAGAATGGCGGTAGTAGAGCTTTTTGTTCCATTTATCTCCAGTCAATTCAATTTTTTCAGCATTAATAACAATGACGTAGTCGCCACAATCAACATGAGGCGTATAGATCGGTTTATGTTTGCCACGCAGTAAGGTCGCGACTTCAGTCGCTAGACGGCCTAACGTCTTTCCCGCAGCGTCGACGACATACCACTTGCGTTCGACATTTTGCGGATTTGCCATATATGTACGCATGTGCTTTTCCTCCTAGGTCAATCTTTACATTTCAAAGTGACAATTTTGATTAACGTTGCTAGTCAGCATTTTCACTTTTAACGGGGCTATAAAAGTGGTTGAAAATGTACCTTATATATGATATATCCTTTTATATTTAATGTCAAGAATAATTTATGTCGCACACCACATTTTTATAAAAGGCTTATTTCACCTTTGCCCCATTGGGCAGGTCGTCGATAATAGTCGGAAGGGTCAATCGATCTTCAAAGCTAGCGGCAAGAATCATTCCCTCCGATAGGACGCCACGTAGTTTGATCGGTTTTAAGTTGGTCACGACCAACACTTTTTTATGGAGTAAATCCTCTGGCTGATAGTAATCGGCAATCCCTGAAACGATTTGGCGTATTTCCGATCCGATGTCGATTTGACTGACGAGTAACCGATCAGCCTTAGGATGTTTTTCGCATCGAATGATTTCCCCAACGCGGATATCTAGTTTGGCGAAATCGTCGATGGTCACCTCTGGAACCGGCTGTTCCGGTTCAGGTTTTCGTTCCACTGCCGATTGTTGGCTGTTTTCCATCGCCTGTTGAATATAACGTACCTCTTCCTCGATATCAAGACGCGGAAAGAGTGGGGCTGGATTCTTGACAACCGTCACATTCCGCAAGAGGCCGAATTGTCGGACCGTTTCATACTGAACGATGGTTTCGTCCTGAATACCAAGTTGCTCGCGAATTTTTCTTGGCGTTTGCGTAAGAACGGGGCTAATGAGTATGGAGATGATGCGTAAGGTCTCGCATAGGTTGTAAAGCACAGCATAGAGCCGATCTTTCTTGCCCTCATCCTTGGCGAGCACCCAAGGCATCGTTTCATCAATGTATTTGTTCGCTCGTCCGATAATTGCCCATACTTCAGAAAGGGCTACGGAGAAACGCAGTTCGTCGAAAGCGTGTTCATAGGCGTCGATTTTCTCTTGGATATAGGATTTGAGGTCTCGATCAATCGACTCTTCCACTTGTGGCGGTTCTACAATATGGCCTTCAAAATACCGATTGAGCATCGAAATGGTGCGATTCAAGAGATTCCCTAAGTCATTCGCCAGGTCGTAGTTAATCCGTTCGATGTACTTCTCTGGCGTGAATTCCCCATCACTACCAAATGGCATATCACGCAAGAGGAAATAGCGTAACGTATCCAAACCATAACGCTCGATGAGTATTTCGGGATAAACAACATTCCCCTTAGATTTGGACATCTTGCTATCTTTCATAAGGAGCCAGCCATGGCCGAACACCTTTTTGGGAAGCGGCAGGCCAAGCGCCATCAGCATAATGGGCCAGTAGATCGTATGAAAACGAACAATCTCTTTTCCAACGAGATGCACATCCGCAGGCCAATATTTCTTAAATAGCGTATCATCTTCCGTACCATAGCCTAAGGCGGAAATGTAATTGGTGAGTGCATCGATCCACACGTAAACCACGTGTTTGGGGTCACTTTTTACGGGGATTCCCCAATCAAACGACGTCCTGGACACACATAAATCCTCTAATCCTGGCTTAATGAAGTTATTGATCATCTCATTTTTCCGCGATTCTGGCTCAATGAAACTCGGATTTTCATCATAGTATTTGAGGAGCCGGTCCGCATATTTGCTCATTCTAAAGAAATAGGCTTCCTCTTTAACCAGCTGTACTTCACTGCCACAAACGGGACAACGCCCATCGACTAGTTGTGATTCGGTAAAAAAGGATTCACAAACCGTACAATATTGCCCTTCATATTCACCTAAATAGATATCCCCTTGTTTTAGAAGGCGTTCAAAGATGTCTTGAACGACCCGTTTATGCCGTTCTTCTGTGGTCCGAATGAAATCATCATACTCAATATCAAGTTTCTTCCAAAGCTTTTTAGCATTTTCAACAATGGGGTTGATATACTCCAACGGTTCGAGATTTAATTCCTGGGCTTTTTTCTGAATTTTTTGGCCATGCTCGTCCGTTCCTGTTAAAAAGTAAACGTCATAACCCCGTAATTTCTTATACCGCGCCATGGCATCGGCTGCCACCGTCGTGTAGGCATGGCCGATATGGAGTTTTGCATTCGGATAGTAGATCGGTGTCGTGATATAAAATGTGGGTTTACTCATCGCTTCGTCCTCCTTCTTATCAAATTCTCATTAAAAAAGCCCTAGCCGGAGCTAGGGACGAACAATTCGCGGTACCACCCTAATTTGTTTTCCAAAAGGAAAACACACTCGACATCTTAACGCGATGAACGTGTTAGCCTACTCCAGTTTCAGCTAACCAACTCCGGAGCCATCTTCAGCAACTTCCACCTTACTCCTTTTCACCTACCGGAGCTCTCTGTCAAGGCTTCCATTGCCTACTCTTTCCTTCATTGTCTTTCTAGCTATGTTTATATTTATTATATAATATATCCAAATTTCTATTCTCTGTCAATGTTTAATATAGAAAATCGAAGCATTATGGACATAAAACAGGCCGCGGCAGAAACCACCACGGCCTGACCCAAAAGCCTTTTGACTATTTGTTCGCGATGGCGGCGATACCCGGTAACTCCTTACCTTCTAAGTATTCGAGGGAAGCGCCACCACCAGTAGAGATGTGGGTAAAACGATCGGCATATCCTAATTGATTCGCGGCAGCTGCACTGTCGCCACCTCCGATAATCGTGGTTGCCCCTTCGAGGTTGGCGATGGCTTCACAGACGCCAATCGTTCCCTTTGCAAAGTTGCTCATTTCAAAGACTCCCATTGGGCCGTTCCAAACAACTGTTTTCGCACCTTCTAACTCTTTCGCAAAAAGTTCGACCGTCATCGGCCCAATATCGAGCCCCATTTCATCATCTTGAATATCCGTGACATCGCAAATGCGGTATTCACTATCGTTAGAAAATTCCTTCGCTACAACCGTATCGACGGGAAGGACGAGTTTATCGCCAGCTTCATCGATCATCTTCTTGGCAAATTCTAGCCGGTCATCCTCGCAAAGCGATTTCCCGATGTTGTAGCCCTTGGCTTTCAAGAAAGTAAACATCATGCCGCCACCAACAAGAATTTTATCGGCTTTCTTCAATAGATTTTCTATAACGGCAATCTTATCGGATACTTTGGCACCACCGAGTATTGCCACAAACGGTTTTTCAGGATTTTCAACCGCTCCGCCAATAAACTGAATTTCTTTTTCCATTAAGAAACCGGACACGGCTTCCAAATGGGTGGCAATCCCTACATTCGAAGCATGGCTGCGATGCGCCGTTCCAAAGGCGTCATTAACGAATACATCCCCAAGTGATGCCCAATATTTCCCTAATTCCGGATCGTTGCCTGACTCTTTCTTGCCATCAAGGTCTTCAAAACGGGTGTTTTCAACAAGGATGACGTCTCCCTCGTTCATGTTGGCAATAGTTTGTTCCAGCTCTGGCCCACGGGTCACAGGAACAAAGGTGACCTTTTTCCCTAACAGTTCTTCTAACCGCTTGGCAACAGGAGCTAGAGTATTTTTCTTCTTGTCTTCTTCCGTTTTCACTTTCCCGAGATGAGAGAAGAGTATGGCTTTGCCACCATTTTCGATAATGTATCGAATGGTGGGTAATGCTTGAACGATCCGATTATCGTCAGTAATTTCGCCCGTTGTTTTATTCATCGGAACATTGAAATCAACACGGACAAGTACCTTACGGCCTTTAACCTCAATATCTCGAACTGTTTTTTTAGCCATCCATAAGCCTCCTTACTTATTTTACCAACTCTAATTATAGCCTTTTTGATAGAACTTTTCAATTTTTTTCACAAGTAAAGCGCTTTATTCCTCTAGGAAGTCCTTCCACAGGTGAAAAAGGGCGGTATAACATGTTTTTTTACGAACTACGTTACGATTGCCATTAAAGATGTAACGGTAGACGTTCACCCGATCCTTCGTAGCAATACCAATATAAACAAGGCCAACGGGCTTGTTCGGCGTCGCACCGGTAGGGCCTGCAATACCAGTCGTCGATAGCCCGAACGTCGCCTTCGCTTCACGTAAGATTCCAAGCGCCATCTCCCGAGCGACTTCCTCACTTACCGCTCCATATTGCATCAAGCTTTCTTCACTGACACCCAGTCGTTTCACCTTCGCCTCGTTGCTATAGGTCACAACCGCTTCATGGAATACAGCTGAACTCCCAGGCACATCCACAATCATCGACGCCAATAGTCCGCCCGTCAATGATTCGCTTACGGCTACAGTGTCCCCTTTTTCAATGAGTCGCTGGACGACGAGCTCTTGAATTTCCTGTGAGCCATCCCCAACCCAATAGGCGGCAAGTTCACGTTGAATTTGTTCGCTCGCCTCCTCTAATAGGGAGGCTTCATCTCTATTGTTGGTCGAAACAATGAAATCAATCCCGCTTTCCTTGACATATGAAACCATTTTGAGCGAGGGGAAACAGTCGATAATTGGCTGAAGGGAGTCCATCAAGCGGGATTCGCCAATATTCATAAATCGAAATTCCCGCTTCAAATAAAAGCCAGTCTGTTTTTTCCCAAGGTAAGGAAGTACGGTTGTTTCCACCATAGGGATGAGCTCCCGCTCAGGTCCCGGTAAAACGATAATCGTTTTCCCCATTTTTTCATAGATCATTCCTGGTGCGGTTCCATTTTCGTTAGGAATAATTACCGCGTTTTGAGGGAAATAGGCCTGTTTACGGTTGTTTGGCGGCATCACTTGGCCCCGACGAGCAAAATAAGCAGTGATGGCTTCTAAAATATCGGGGTACAGAACAAGGTCCTCTTGAAAATATCGGCTGACCGCTTCTTTGGTGACATCGTCTGCCGTTGGCCCAATCCCACCGATGGTGATGACGAGATCGACGGAACGATACAAAAAGGATAATGCGTTCATAATATCGGGAATGCGATCGGGACAGGCCAGATGGGTTACAACGAAATAGTTGTGTTTGAAAAGGGCTTTAGCAAGGTAAGCCGCATTGGTATTTATGGTCTTTCCACTCACCACTTCGTCGCCAATCGCCAGGATAGCTACGTCCATCATTTTCACTCACTTCTTTTACTGACTCGTTTCTTTATTATTATATCACGCCTGAGGAAAAGGCTAAAAATGAAAAAAGGACTGTTACGGCTTTTGAGTAACAGTCCTTATTCAATGCATGATTATTTGTTTTTGGCGATTAGTTCACCAAAGTATCTTGCCGTACGAATAAGTTGGGCGGTGTACCCCATTTCGTTATCGTAGAAGGCAACAACTTTCACCAATTGCTTACCGTCAACCTCTAAAATTTTCGTTTGGGTTGCATCAAATAGCGAACCATAGGTTGTTCCAATGACGTCAGACGATACGATGGGGTCTTCAGTATAACCGAGCGTTTCGTTAGCTGCTTCCTTCATCGCCGCATTTACTTCTTCAACTGTAACCTTCTTTTCAAGGACACAGACGAGTTCAGTAACTGAGCCCGTCACTACGGGCACACGTTGTGCTGCCCCATCGAGCTTGCCTTGTAGTTCGGGGATAACCAGTCCAATCGCTTTCGCTGCACCCGTGGTATTGGGCACGATGTTTGAGGCAGCGGCACGTGCACGGCGCAGATCGCCTTTGCGATGAGGAGCATCGAGTGTATTTTGATCGTTCGTATAGGCGTGAATGGTGGTCATGAAACCTATTACGATGCCAAACTTATCGTTCAAGACTTTTGCTACAGGAGCCAAACAGTTTGTCGTGCAGGACGCAGCGGAAATGACGGTTTCCGTACCATCGAGAATGTCATGGTTGACGTTATAGACGACGGTCTTTAAATCGCCTTTGGCTGGGGCCGAGATAATGACGTGTTTAGCTCCCGCTTTAATGTGAGCTTCTGCCTTTTCTTTTTGGGTAAAGAAACCGGTACATTCGAGAACGACGTCAACATCATGTTTTTTCCAAGGGAGATTTTCCGGATTGGGTTCAGCATAAATGGGAATCTCTTTGCCGTTTACGACAATGCCGTTCTCGGTAGCTGTAACTTCTGCGTTGAAGCGGCCTTGTGCCGTGTCATACTTTAATAGATGAGCGAGCGTTTTGGGATCCGTCAAGTCGTTAATGGCTACTACGTCGAAGTCGGGATCGTCGTACATTAAACGGAAAGCAAGACGGCCAATACGACCAAAACCGTTAATTGCAACTTTTACTGACATACTCTAAATTCCTCCTTGTTTATCCTGTGAAAAAAATCACAGATTTTTGTTTCCTACCATATTTTACTATTAAGTTTATGTTTTTTCAAGCATTTAACCGATGTAAGGGTATTCATTGTGAAAATTATCATAAGTTTTAACCAAGAGTCTCCTTATAGTATGACTCATTGTTTGAACATAATACTTTCGCTCTTAAACATTTTTTGAATAGCCAGGACAAGTAGGATCGTATAGAACAATGTGGAGGCAACGACGGCCAAGAAGTTGATCGTCGTCATTTCTGCAAGCATAACGGCTTTTAACCCGACAATGATGTTATAGACAGGGATGAGGTACGGCAGGATTTCCTTCGGGGCTTCTAATGAAAACATCGTATAGACTCCGACCCCTAGCGTGATGATGTAAACGGGCATGAATAAAGCATTCGATTCCTTTAGAGACTTCGCAAAGGTCGAAACCAGGATGACGAGCGCCACGAAGAGGAGAACCGCCATGAGGATGATGATGAACATCATGACAAAATCCTTTGCACCATAGATGCTTAAAACAGCGCCTAGATCAAAGCCTAACTCATCGGATGATCCGGCGTCCATGAAGGAACCGACATAAATCGGAAGCGAGATGACCATTCCGACAAAAGAGGAAATACTGCTTAATATGCCGAGTATGGCAACGCTAAAAATTTTTCCAATCGCGAGCTCGCTCCGTTTAATCGGTGTAACAAGGAGTGTCGCAATGGTCCCCCGTTCCTTCTCGCCAGCCACGGATTCAATCCCTACCCCCATCGCTGAAGCCATCAGGAAGATAATGAGCAAAAACGGTAAAATCATGCCCAAAACCATAACCGTCTCTTTTTCTTCCGGTGCGAGTTTGATCGTATTCGGGGTAAAGATGGCAATTTTTTCACGGCCTAACACTTCCTGCAGAAGCCGGTTCTCATAAATCGATAAAATGGATTGAACCAAATTTTGGGTATTGTAAAATTGGGAACTATTATTGTTCTGATAAATGTCGACTTTAAGGTTAGCCGAAGGATTATTGATGTTATCGACGAAATCCGCTGGAAAAACGATGAGGGCATCCAGTATTTCTGTCAATAACTGTGCTTTATACTCCTCTAGTTGTGTTTCCGAAATCTGATCCACATACGTGATGTCCAACAACTGATCGAACTGATGTTTCTCTAAAAAGGTTTTAAATCCCTCGACGCTTTCATAGGCCCCAGGTGCATTGGATACGACGATTTTCGGAATGTATTCCTGCTGCTCTTTTTCCATGTTTTTTATCGCAATCCCCATAATGCCATAAATGACAACGATAATGAGAGGAGGCAAGACGAACAGGGAAAAAATCATCCGGACATCCGTAAAAACACGGCGCAATTCCTTCTTCATCACGGTCCAAATTTTATACATGGCTGTCCTCTCCTTTCGCTTCAGCCGCTTGTTTGTAAATCTTGAAGAACGCTTCTTCAAGATCAGGAGCACCGGTCTTTTCAAGAATTTCCTGGAGGGTTCCTACCATCTTAATTTCACCACTTAGGATGATGCCGATCCGATCACAGAGTTTTTCGGCCAAGCTCATGATGTGGGTTGAGATGATAATCGTTTTCCCCTCGTTGCGCAACTTCTCTAAATAGTCGGTCACATTCCGTGCGGTTAGCACATCTAAGCCATTCGTCGGCTCGTCAAAGATGATAATCGGCGGATTATGGACGAGGGAGATCGCTATGGATGTCTTTTGTTTCATCCCTGTAGAGAGTTGTTTGACTTTCTGCTCGGCAAATTCATGGATACCGAACACAGAGAACAACTCTTCTTTATTCCGCTCAATCGTCTCGTCATCGAGGTCATAAAGTTTGCCGAAGTAATGGAACAGATAATTCGGCGTAAAAAAGTCCTCCAACTTCAATTCATTGGTTAAAAAGGAGACGTAACGGCGAGCTCGATTATCGTTTTTTACAACACTGATTTCCTCCCCATCCACGGTAATGTACGCATCACCCGAATCCGGCTTAATGAGTGTCGAGATACAGCGTAGCGTCGTCGTTTTTCCTGCACCGTTCGGGCCGAGCAAGCCGAAAATTTCCCCTGGTTTCACTTCAAAACTAACGTTATTCGCTGCAACCAGCGTTCGTTCCGTCGTTTTATTCAACTGCATTTGTTTTTTGCTCAATTTGTATGTTTTCGTAATGTTCTCTACGCGAAGCATGAATCCCGACGTTTGTCGGATTCACCGTCCTTTCTCTCAGATTTCGTTTTAGTAAAGTAATTATAACACACTGACAAAAATAAAGTCATTACTTGAATAAGATTTGGTTTCATGTTACATGTTTTTTTACGATTTCTTTACTTTTACAGCGTATGCTAAAATCTCGTCGGTAATGCTTTACGTTTTCCTTAAATCGTAATAAAATTAAAATACATAGAAAAAGTATATTTTTTGTTGAAAGAATGGCAATTTTTTAGGCAATGACCATGATTTTGAGAGTATAAAAGAGGGAATCAAGATGAAATGTATTATTGCACAAGAACAAAAACACTTCTATGATCAAGTTCTCGTTCGCAAACAGGTTTTTATTATGGAACAACAGGTTCCAGTCGAGGAGGAGTTTGACGAATACGATCGCGATGCCGTCCAATTTGTCGTTTACGATGGAGACCGTCCCATTGGCGCCGGCCGTTTCCGTATCCTCAACAATAAGGGAAAAATTGAACGCATTTGCGTTCTAAAACCCTATCGCAAAAGAGGGGTAGGACGCCTTTTGATGGAAACCATCGAAGCCTACGCGCGAACGAACACCGACGTCGATGTGCTTATCCTCGGCGCCCAATTACAGGCCATTCCATTTTACGAAAAGCTGGGCTTTACCGCTTACGGAGAGGTCTTTCTTGACGCCAATATTGAACACCGGTGGATGAAAAAAGAAATAAAAACGGCCCATTGATCCGACGGATCGAATGGGCTTTTTCTTTCGATCGCCTTTCTGTTATTAAACGAACTTAAAGTTCCTCTTCTTGAGATTGTTCATAGTAATGTTTAAACGTACTTAAAAGAAGGGCCAATAAAACGAGTAGCGTGGCAACAGAGGCCAGGAAATAGTAGCCATAACCGATGGCAATGCCAATCATCGATGCCGTCCAGATACTAGCGGCCGAAGTTAAGCCTGTGACATTCGACTTATGGTTAATGATGGCCCCAGCACCGATGAAGCCGATCCCTGAGACCACTTGAGCCGTCAAACGAACCGTATCAACTTTTATAACATCCTTTAATAGATCCGGATTTTGCATTGCAATTTTTATGGTATAGTCAACCGTCTCCAACCCGACAATCGTCACGACTGTAGAACCTAAACAGACCAAGACATAGGTGCGAAACCCAACGGGTTTTTTTAACTTTTCCCGCTCAAACCCGATAATGCCCCCTACGATAAATGAGAAAAGCAGCTTAATGACAATTTCCAACTCGTGTTCATATTGGGCTAGAAAGCCTGACACACGCATCCTTCCTTTC
>DATCJW010000067.1:0-5719 GCA_036562595.1 Haloplasmataceae bacterium
CATCCCGATGCGATGCCCCCATCCTCGTTGTACAATGCGGACGTTCCCGCCTTCGAAGTGCAGTTCAAAATCAGTACTTCTCAGCCCTAACCGCGCACGAACGTCTTCGCCATTAAAAACTTTTCCAGCAATGTTGATGCGATCCACCCCGCCACCTGGTGTATAGGACAGGACTTCAGCATAAAGACTACCTGTTCCTCCTAATCCAAGCTTAGAGCTAAATTGGCTATAGGACATGGTCTTTACGTCATAGAATTCTGCAGATTGGGTATCCCAAGGGCTTTCTACGCTCTTTAAATAGGGGACGCTTCCACCCCAGACATATTTCGGCTCTTCTGTCCTTCCATTACTGGTAGAAAAAAAATACGCCTCAATCAATTCGCCGTCGTAAGTAATGACTTCTCCTTTAGTCGCAAGAACTGCATTTTTTACTTTCGTATAGTAGGTATCAAATTGCTTTCCCCACATCCGTCGCAACTCATCCTCGCTATAATAGACCTGATGATGGTCCGTATCCGATAGAATACGACCTTTCTTCACGTAATGAGCGGCATAAGTACGTGCGGTCAACGCCTGAGCTTTCAACGCCTCCTCATGAAAGTATGGTGGCATTTCCGCGCTGACCACTCCAATAATGTAGTCTTCCAAATTCAGCGTAACCAGTTGGCCATTGGCTCGGCGTAAGGTAATCGTCGTGGTATCAACAGTTGTTTCCTGCCTTTCCCCTGGTACAACTCTCAGTACTTGACCAGGGTGGATTATTTCACTATCGAGCCGATTCAAATGTTTAAGTTCTTGAACCGTCATATCAAATTGACGGGCGATGGTCCAAAGGCTATCTCCTGATTTTACTGTATAGGTTTGTGGAATTTGGTTTCCCTTTACTTTTAGCACTTGTCCAGGGTATATGCGGTCGCTGGTTAAACCGTTCATCGCTTTCAACTCTTGGGTTGTCATGCCATGACGTTTGGCGATGGTCGAAAGGTTGTCCCCAGCTTTTACCGTGTAGGTGCCTGCATCTACGGTATGACCTTTCGACACAACGAGTACATCGCCGGGATGGATGAGATCCGACGTCAACCCATTGAGTTCCTTTAACTCGCGTGTCGTCATGCCGTGACGCTTGGCAATGGTAGACAGATTATCCCCTGGTTGGACAGTATAGGTTAAAACACCTTCCTGGGCGTCCTGTATCGCCGTATCTCGAATAATTAACTGTTGGCCAGGATGGATAAGGTCGGAATTTAAACGGTTCATCGACTTTAGCGCAGCAGTCGTTAGTCCAAAACGCTTGGCGATGGTCGAAAGATTATCTCCTGGTTGCACGGTATAAACTTGGGTTTGCGCCGCTTGGTCTTGATTCGATCTCGCCTTTTGGACGACCTTTAACATTTGGCCAGGATGGATAAGATCCGTTGTGAGACCATTTAATGCTTTTAACTCATCGACCTGCATACCATATTTTTTAGCAATCACATATAAGGAATCGCCTGGTTGTACGCGATACGTCCCCACTTCGGCTTCATTCACCAGAAGCAAATGCTGGCCCGGGTGGATGACATCACTCGATAGGTTATTAAGCGCCTTTAGTGTCTCGATCGGTACTCCTGTACGTCGAGAGATGGCATAAAGCGAGTCACCTGCTTGAACGGTATAGACTTGTTTAGGCGATTCGGCCGTTTTAGCTTCCACCCTACGTTCGTCATGACCTCCTGCGAGGACCATCGTCCCGACCAGTACCGAACCGACAAAGAGTTTTACGAGATGGCCCTTAAAATGTACCCCTCGCTCTTTCAAGAATTGGGCAATCGCATCACGCCCTTCCTTAGCTTTCGCGATGAATTCTTCCCCAAACTCCTCATGATAGTCTAGATAAAGGCACAATACTTCTTGATTCTCTTCTTTTCGAATTTTATACTTCATATTAAAACCTCCTCTTTTCTAGTATTCTACAATCGGCTTCTAGAATACTTTGAAAGAGGAGGGAGCAACGGAACAAAAGAAATCAGTAAGAAAAAAACGATTTATTGAATAGTGCGTTTTAATTCTAAACCTGAGGGCTGTTTTCTAATCGTAACACCCGAACCCAGAATGCATCAGACCATGCAACAATCTTTCCAATCATTAATAGCGAGAGGATCGTTCCTATTCCCATATTGTTAAACGGTTTTCCATGAATGATATTGAGGATGAACACCGTCATAAAAGCTATTGCCTCAGAGGCGTACTTCGCCACGCTAAACTTTAAATTCAATCGCTTGAATAACCCCATCGTGAGGGTGTCAATCGGTGTAGGGGGGAATTTTGAACGAATCAAAAGGGAGATGCCAAAGCCTAAGGCATTGATCGCAATCGCGAATCCAAGCCATCGCGTCAATACATTCATTTGAATCCACTCAATAACATGCATCTTC
This sequence comes from Haloplasmataceae bacterium, assembly GCA_036562595.1. Lineage (GTDB taxonomy): Bacteria > Bacillota_I > Bacilli_A > Haloplasmatales > Haloplasmataceae > DATCJW01. The sequence continues at coordinate 2,415 of DATCJW010000067.1, forward strand.
CTAAGCAACATCTCCCAGAAATCTGTCACATAGCCTTGGACGATCCCAACGAGTATCGATAGAAAATAGTATGGGTTGCGGTGAATGAGTTGCGAAACGAAAACGGTGATGACCCCCACGATCATAATCCATCGGCCAATAGTCAATTCAAAGGAAAATGTCCCGATCGTTAGGGAAGGATAATATTCGGCCAAACTAGCGTGGAGGACATCCCAAGAACCTACTCCGACATTGGCATAGACATAGATGATAATCCCAAGTCCCATCAGTGCAATGGCCCCTATAGCCATAAGTCCTGTTTTGATACTAAACCGAGAGTTTTGCGCCATTCCTACCACCTGCATCAGATATTCTCTACGAGTAGTGCAGCAATACCATTCTATCATAAATTGAACGAAAAGAAGAGAAAAAGATGCTCAAAATCAACTAAGGGGAAAAAGAAACGGGACGCGTTCAATCAGTTGATACACCAAGATACCGATAATAAGAGCATATACCTCCCCCACAACTTGGGTGATCCGCATGTCACCCCCTCTCGGCCCGTCTGATTCACAAGGGAACACGCAGAGACGATTTTCGATTCGCTCATTATACAGCCTGTATTGGCTCCAAAATCTGAGCAGTCAAGTATGTGCGAGGCGAAACGTGTTGAAGTGACGACAAGCGGTATTAGACATCGGTTAGTATAAGTAAGAAGTGAAACGACGATAGCGGCTGGCAAAACCAGCAGCACCTTCAAGAAGGACAACGAGATAAAAACCAAAGATAATCAGTGCAGTCGGCTATAGGCTGCCCCCCTCAACCAATACCCTATTGAGTAAATATCGATGTATAGAGAATCAAAACGACTTGATCATTCCCACTACCACCGCAGCAAGTATACTGAGAAAGTCCATTTTCCAGACGGTTTGAGAAGAAAATGGCAATAAAAAGCAAGTAGGTCATCCCTTTCTGGACCGACAAATTGAAACCAACTAATAAGGATATCGATCAAGAGACTTCTTTCATACATTGAAATCCAAAAAGAACATTGGCAGATTTTTTTATTTCCGCTATAATAATGAAATTGTAACGTCTACTTGAGGTGAAGATACATGTATGACGGCATTATAGTCGGCGGTGGCCCAGCGGGCATGATGGCCGCCATAACCGCTGCTACCTACGGAAAACGCATCGCCCTAATTGAACAAAATCCTGAACTCGGACGGAAGATGCGTCTTACTGGCGGTGGCCGGTGTAACATTACGAACAATAAAACCGTACACGATTTTATCGACCATTTACCCACTCGCAACGGGCGCTTTCTATACCATGCCCTTCAGGTCTTCGGCCCCCGGCAAATCATGGACTACTTCACGTCTCGAGGTGTTCCATTAAAGGTGGAAGACCATGACCGAGTCTTTCCGGTAAGTAATCGTTCACTTGATCTTATTATGGCCTTAGAGCGGGATTTAAAATCCCGCCGCGTCGATCTTTTTCTCGCGACTCGTGTCGAATCCATTTCCAATACCGACTCAATCAAGACGATTAAGACGAATCGTGGCCCCCTTTTGGGGAAACAATTGGTCATCGCCACCGGTGGACAGAGCTATCCTCACACCGGTTCGACAGGTTTTGGTTACCATTGGGCACACCAACAGGGAATTGCCGTAACACCAGTCTATCCAGCGGAGACACCTATTCTAGCGTCAAATGCTTGGGTCCAATCGAAAGACTTGCAAGGTTTAACTTTTAAAGATGTAATATTACGCCTTTTGGATGACAAGGGGGCCGTCATCAAACAACAACGACACGATCTGATAATAACCCATTTCGGCATAAGCGGACCTGCCGCTTTGATGTTAAGCCAATTCGTTTATCACGACTTGAAACAACATGACACCGCCTCTCTTGAGCTAGACGTTTTTCCTGATTATCCGGTGGATCTTTTAGCACAGGAGCTTCTTGACCATAAACGGTCCTATCCTCAAAAAACATTACTGAACGGTCTGGACCGCTATGGACCCAAACGATTCATGCAAGTCGTTCTAGAAGAAGCCGCTATTCCGCCACATCTCCCCTTCGCCCATCTCCGTAAAACGCAAGCCCAGGCCATCGCACATCTGTTGAAACACTTCTCCATCACCGCAATCGGTGTCAAGCCACTCCCCTATGCCTTCGTCACGGGAGGAGGGATTGACCTAAAGGAAATCGATCCGAAGACAATGGAATGCAAGCGAAAAAAGGGCGTCTTCTTTGTCGGTGAGGTGCTCGATCTCCATGGCTATACTGGTGGTTATAATATGACGATTGCCCTTGCTACTGGCTATATAGCCGGACAGGCAATTGGACAAAGCGATAGCCCTTACTAAAATGTATCTTGTGAAACCAAGTGAAATCAGGTAAAATGAATGCTAGTGAAATAAATCTGATGTGAAAGGTTGATATCTCATGGGAAGAGCGTATGAAGTCCGTAAAGCCGCTATGGCGAAAACGCATGCCATGAAAGCCAAACTTTACTCTCGTTATGGAAAAGAAATCTATCAGGTTGCCAAAACGGGCGGTCCCGATCCCAATGCGAATCTAGCCTTACGTAGCTTAATTAATAAAGCGAAAAAACAAAATGTTCCGGCAGACGTCATTAATCGGGCGATTGAAAAAGCAAAAAGCGGTAGCGGAGAAGACTACATCCAAACGCGCTATGAAGGGTTTGGACCGGGAGGCGCCACCTTGATTATCGACTGCCTGACAGACAATGTCAACCGCACGGTCAGTGAAGTTCGAAATTGCTTCACGAAAACGAACAATAAACTAGGCGTTAGCGGTTCAGTCTCCCATATGTATAACGAATGGTCAGTCGTTAGTTTTACGGGGCTTACTGAAGATGAAACGTTAGAAGCCCTATTGATGGCCGATATTAACATTGAAGACATCGAAGTAGAGGGGGACATTATTACCGTTTATGGCGATCCTAAGGATTTAAACAACATAAAGACCACCTTAGAAGCGTTCGAAAACGTGAAAATCGATGTGGAAGAAATCGCAATGATCCCAATGACCACGGTAAAGCTTGAAGGTGAAGAACTAGAAAACTTTAATAAGTTGCTCGACATGTTAAATGAAGTGGATGATGTCGACCGAATTTATCACAATGTCGACCTTCCCGAAGAAGAAGAATAAGTACAAAAGTGAATTGACGGTGTTATCCGTCATTCACCGTTTTTTATTAATCAAAAGAAGTAGGTCTAATGCCCTACTTCTTTTTTTTAATGTTATATCGCAATGTTATCTAATCATTCGATGGTATTATTGCTACATTTTAGATT
>DATCJW010000074.1:0-30980 GCA_036562595.1 Haloplasmataceae bacterium
CCATGAGAAAAGGGGCTGAAACATCACCTATTTAGGTAATTATTTTACAGCCCCTTTGGTTTACTAACGGCGAATGTTTAGCTTTTGAATGATTTCACGATAAGCGGCGATATCTTTTTTACTCAAGTAATCCAACAGGTGACGACGTCGATACACTTTTTTAATCAATCCACGACGTGTATGAAAATCTTTGGGATGCTGTTTTAAGTGTTCCGTAATCCGATTAATCTCCGCTGTGAGAATGGCGATTTGCACTTGAGAGGAACCGGTGTCACCTTCATGAGTTTGGAATTCCTTTATAATCGCTTGCTTTTCTTCTTTTGATAACGCCATAATATTACCTCCTTATTATTATCCGTCTCAAATGTCTCAGCCGATCGTCGGAGAACTCGAAAGGCTGTGACAAATGACAACGTTATTTTAACCGACAGTCGTAAAAAATGCAAGTAGAACTTTAGAAATCATAGGACGATAGATGCTATAGCTGCTTAATCCATTCGCGGGTGTTTTTTTCGTCTTTCTTTAATTGCTCAATAAGGGCTTCCACATTCGGAAACTTTATCTCTTCCCGCATTTTATAATACCAATAGATCGTTATCTTCTCATCGTAAATGTCCTCGTTAAAATCAAGAATATGCACTTCAATTGTCATGTGATGATTTCCATTAAAGGTCGGATTATACCCGACATTACACATACCATAATAGTAGGTTTGATGGACTTTAACGCCCACGACATAGACCCCGGTTGCTGGAATGACATAGTCCTCAATAAGGGCAATATTCGCCGTCGGATAACCGAGTTCGCGCCCACGTTTAAAGCCATGGATGACAATACCTTCCGTTTCGTAATATCGTCCTAACATAGGATAAACTAAGTCCACTCGGCCAGCTTCGATGTGTTGCCGAATGGTGCTGGCAGAGATTTTCTCACCGTTGAGCTTCAGCTCTTCGATGATGGACAAACCAAAAGATTCCCTGCCATCCTCGATCAAGGTGTGGATATTTCCACGCCCCTTATAGCCATAACGAAAATCGAAGCCCGTGACGAGATGGATCGTATTCAGTCCACAAACAAAACGTTCTATAAAATCGCGATGGCTTAATCGTGCCATTGCTTCTGAAAATTGAATGACGAACAGATAGTCTACACCAAGATCGCTTAGAATACTGATCTTTTTATTATGAGGCGTCAAATATCCCTTTAGTTTTTGTTTGCTTATGACTTCTTTGGGACTCGGGTGAAATGTCATCACACCGCTTTTTACCCCTTTGTCCTTGGCAATTTTAATGGTCTCGTTAATCAAATGCTGATGCGCTTTATGTAGACCATCGAAATAACCCAAAGCCAGAACAATCCCGTTTTCAATGGGACGGATCCTACTTTTTATCGATAAATAGACGACTTTCATTCAACCATCTCTCCTTCTCCTGGCCGAAGGACCCGGAGCGGCTTCCATTTCCTTTCATCGTTGGGATCCTTCCCATATACCGCTAACACATGGTCCTGTTGATCGAGAAAGACAACAAGGTCATCCTCTGTTGTTTTCCATAGCTTCTGTCCGTGAATGATCCGACGTTTGATGGCTTCATCAACGGTTATCATTTTATAGGACGAAAGGGCCTCTTTCAGGGTCAAAAGGCGGACATTCCCCTGTTCAAGGTCCTCAAAGGTCAAACAATCCTTCAAATGAAAGGGACCGCTCTGAATACGAACGAGTGACTTCAAATGGGCCGGGTAACCTAATGCCTGACCAATATCCTTGGCCAGTGTACGGATATACGTCCCTTTGGAAACATGGGCACGAAACCAAAAGGTAATCTCCTCGCCCTCAAATACCTCCCGTCCATCGAGTAGGGTAAGTGCATGGACTTCTATCGTCCGCATCGGTCGTTCGACTGCTTCCTTCGCACGAGCATACTCGTAAAGCCGTTTCCCTTTCACTTTCACCGCTGAAATGAGAGGTGGGATTTGGGTCTGACGGCCTAAAAAATTCTGGAAGACCGACTCGATCGCTTGGCGTGTTAACCGTTTGTAGGAATAATCTACTTCAAGCACTTCGCCGCTGGCATCTTCGGTGCTCGTACTCTTGCCGATGGCTAATTCTGCCTCATAAATCTTATCGTCTTGTTCTAAAAATTGAAGTATCTTCGTTGCCCCGTTAATGGCAATGACGAGGACACCGGTGGCATCTGGGTCCAAAGTACCGGCATGACCAACCTTCCGCGTTCTAAACAATTGGCGGACACGTTGGACACAATCGTGACTCGTCATTCCTTTCGGTTTATAAAGGAGGAGCAACCCGTCCGCCCGATCAAATGCCATAGCTATCACAATATGCTTTGAACGCATCGGCTACGAGCACGACATCTTCATATTTATTAAATAGAGCCTCGAATTGGCGGACGTAATGATCGAAAGGTTTACCTTCTTTTAGTGTGTCCTCCGTTTCATCATCGGCTTCAATTAACGACTCAAAAAATTCAAGCAGTTGATTGATGGTATTGATATCGTCTTCATATCCTTCTGGCTTCTCTTCTCGCTTTTCCAGCTCCACCTTTAATTCTTCAAGTTCGAAGACGAAACGGATAAAAAGAGACTTCTTTTCCAACCGTTCATAATCGCCATCAAAAGCCTTCAAATAAAGCTTGATCTGCTCGATGTTTTCGAAAAGGAAATCGAAGCCGTAGGCAAAAATCATTTCATCGTCCTGATTCCAAGACTCTCCTTCTCGTTCCTTTAATGTTTTTAAAAAGGTCAGGGCTTTAATAATATTGCCAACATAATCGTTTAGAAGCGATCCTTTGGCTTCAATATATTGGATGAGCTCATAGTTTTCTTGAATATAATGTTCAAAATCCTCAAACATCGAATAAATCTCCATAGGTACACCGCCTACTTGTGATGTTTTTCCTTATCCATTGTATAGGGTGAAGATGTTTTTTTCAAGAAAAAAGATTCTGATTCCTTATTTAAGGCTCATACCGTGTTCAGATAGACAAAACCCGTTCCCATAAGAGCCTTTCGGGAACGGGTCAATAATCGAACTTTATTTATTACCATTAATCCATTGGATAAGCCGTTCTTTCGGCTGAAAGCCAATCGTTTGGGCAATCTGTTCTCCATTTCGAAAGAGAATGAGCGTTGGAATGCTCATAATTCCAAATTGGCGAGCAAGGTCTTCATTTTCATCGACGTTCACTTTGACAATGGTCACCTCATCCAGTTCTTGGTCTACCTGTTCAAGCACCGGTGCAAGCATCCGACAAGGCCCACACCAATCGGCATAGAAGTCAACAAGCGTAAGCCCATTGGCGATCTGTTCCTTAAAGTTACTTGTATTGGCGTATACAATGGCCATTCCGATACCTCCTACTTTAAGTATATACTTCATTATTATATACGATGGTGACCGTTTGTCCAGCCAGACGAACCACCTTTTTATTTTAAAGTGACAATGGTTACACCGAGTCCACCTTCACCTTCTCCTCCAAAACGAAAGCTTTTAACTTGTTGATGGCGCTTTAAATAGTTTTGAACGCCCTTGCGTAACGCACCCGTTCCATGACCGTGGATAATCGTAACTTGATGGAGATTATGTAAAATGGCGCTATCGAGAAATTGATCCAGCTCGTGCATCGCCTCCTCATAGCGTTTGCCTCGCAAGTCCAACTCCACTTTGGGCATGGAACGTTTCACAACGCTCATACGACCACTCGTTTTTGGTGAAGACGTACTCGGCTGCTTGTCATTTGAGATAAGTTGCAACTGCGTTTGGTCGACTCGAGACGTTAAAGCGCCAATCTGGACGAGCCATTCTGTCTCATTGATTTTCTCAATTAGCGTACCCATTCGATTAATGGTTAATACCTTTACCTGTTGACCGGGCTTAAATAGGCTTGGATCCGTCGTCGACGTTTCGTGCGTCGCATAGACTCCGGTTTGAAGCCGTCCTTTTAACGCAATGATCTCATGTTCCTTTACGTCAAGCCGTTCCCTTTTCATTAACTCACGAAGTTCTCGAATAACGTCTTCGGCTTCCGCTTTGGCTTCCCGTATGATCCGCTGGGCCTCTTCCCGGGCCTTTTCGATCAAGTCATCCCTTTGTTCTTTTAATTGCTGTTCCCGTTTTCGGACTTGTTCTAGTTCTTTTTCATAGGTTTTCTTTAAAATTTCATTTTCACTGATTAGCCGTTCTAAGTAAACGCCTTGCTCCTCTAGTTTTTGAATGAGAACCGCCACTTCATCCTGTTCCGTCTTTATTTCTGCTTTGGCAGCTTGTAGGATCTCTGGGTGTAATCCCAAACGGCGGGATATTTCTAGTGCGTTACTACGACCCGGAACTCCAATTAATAGTTTATACGTGGGACTCAAGGTCTCGACATCGAACTCAACACTAGCATTGATAACTCCTTTTTTTCGATAGGCGTAACTTTTGAGTTCTGAATAGTGAGTGGTAGCGATGATCCGTGCCCCACGAGCGAGGAAATAATCCAAAATAGCGATGGCCAATGATGCCCCTTCTTTGGGATCTGTACCCGCTCCTAGTTCATCGAATAGGACGAGGCTGTTATCGGTCAATGAATTTATAATATGGACGATATTCGTCATGTGGGACGAAAACGTGGAAAGGTTTTGTTCGATGCTTTGTTCGTCTCCAATATCGGAAAACACATTTTGGAAAATCGCAAGTTCCGTCGGTTCCTTTGCCGGAATTAACAACCCCGCCTGCATCATAAGGGTAAATAACCCTACCGTTTTAAGGGTCACGGTCTTGCCGCCGGTATTCGGCCCTGTAATGACCATGGCCTGATACTTTTCGCCAAGGAAGATATCGTTTGCGACGACATGACTAGAATCGATTAGGGGATGGCGTCCTTGATAAATTTTAATAATGCCTTTTTCGTTCACCTTCGGTCTAATGGCATCTAATTTTCGTGCATACTTAGCTTTGGCATAGATAAAATCCAACGTTTTAACGATTTCCACATTGGATAATAACGTATCACTAACCTTTGCGACTTCGGCGCTTAAGGCTCGTAAGATCCGTTCTATCTCTTGCTTTTCCTCGTTAAACAAGCGGTTTAATTGGTTGTTGCTTTCCACGACGACCTGAGGTTCGATATAAACGGTATTTCCGCTTTGTGATTGGTCATGGACAATTCCTGGAAAGCGATTTTTATAATCCGCACGGACAGGCACAACAAACCGATCATTACGGATGGTCACAATCGCATCGGTTAAAACGTCCCGTCGTGACTGAATGATAGACTGGAGTTGCTCCCGAATGCGCCCTTCAATCGTTCGAATCTGTTGGCGAATCCGTCTCAAAGTGTCACTGGCATCATCACGAATGGTCCCATCCTCGTCAATAGCCCGTTCAATAGCCTGTTTTAAATGGGTTAAGGGATAGAGCGAGTCGATATAAGGCTTTATATGTCCTAATGCGATTTGATGGGAAATCGCCATCTCGATGTACTGTTTCATCTGACGAATACCATATAGAAAATGGGAGACCGCCAATAATTCATGAGCATCAAGCATGCCTCCCATCGCCGCTCGCTTGACGTGAGGGCGAATATCGGTGATTCCACCGAAGGGAAGTTCACCGATTTGGTACAGGAGTCGCAACGCTTCTTCGGTCTCATCCAGTAAATGCTCGATGGTTTCGCGATCCGTCAAAATTTCAATCTCATCGATAGCCTCTCGGCCAAGGGAGGTACACGCATAGCCTTTTAAATGTTCAATGATCCGATCGAAGTCAAGATTCATTATACTACGATGCATTGTTATAACTCCTTTTTTTACTATCCGGTTTTATTTTAACAAATTCTTTGTTAAAATAACAGTACTATCATAAAGGAGCGATGACATGGAATACGTAACCCTCGTAGTCGATGAGAAAACAAAACAGTCAATCATCGACTATTATAAAGAACATGAAGTAAAGAACAACAACCCCCATGCCCTTTTTGTTGCCAAAACGGATGGTGTGACAATAACGGTTTATAAAACAAATAAAGTTCTTTTCCAAGGAAAAAACGCCGAGACAGAAGCCCGTATCTTCACTGCTTCCAGCACCTTTCGAAGTAGCCAGAACGACAGTGTCATGTCACTTCAACCGTCAATCGGCAGTGACGAAGTAGGGACGGGGGATTACTTTGGCCCGGTGGTTGTCTGTGCAGCTTATGTTGATGAGAAGACTAGCCAAGAACTAAGATCCCTTGGGTTAAGGGATTCCAAAACCCTGTCGGATGAACGAATTCACGCCGTAGCACCAATACTGATATCACGCTTACCCCACTCCCTGCTCGTGGTTCGAAACGAGCAGTACAACGAGCTCGTGGAAGGAGGAATGGGTTTAAATGAAATAAAGGCCCGGTTACACTATGAAGCCATTAATCAGCTACGCAAGAAAATTAACCGATATGAAGTTCCTGTTGTCATCGACCAATTTTGTAGCGTCACACAGTTCATCCGCTACACACAAGACGAATCCTTCGTACAAAACGTGATGTTTGTTACAAAGGCTGAAAACCAATTTTTAAGCGTGGCTTGCGCCTCCATCATCGCTCGCTATCATTTCTTGCAAGAATTAAAGAAATTGTCCGATTGGGTCGACACACCGCTTCAAAAAGGGGCCTCGCATCTCGTTGATGAACAAGGAAAGCAACTCGTTGAACGGTATGGACTGGAAATTTTAAGGAAAGTCGCTAAACTTCACTTTAAAAACACAGAAAAAATAAAGAAACTGTAAAATATATTGAAATATCTATTAATATACAAGAATATTTTGATATAATGATGACGATAAGTTATGTTCTAGAAAGGGAGGGATGACCACTCAAAAAGAGTGGAAGACACTATGCAAATTAGACAATCTACAAAAGGGGTGCGGATTGCTGCCGCTATCATTGACTACCTCATCATTTATTTCATCGGGGCTATATTGAATCTTTTGCTTCTTTTCGCGCTAAAAGTACCTTATCGATTGAATGCCGTCGTTACTGCCATTTTTATTTTTATCTACTACACGCTCATTCCATTTTTTACTGGAGGCTCTACGATTGGTAAGTTAATTGTACGGATTAAGGTTGTTTCCGCAAATTACCAAAAAGCTTCCTTTTTACAACTCCTACTACGCAACATCTTCCTCTATCAAAACATTATATCCATCTTCTTTGCACCGGATATTAGAAATATCGAAGACGGGTTATCCATCATTTCAGATGCGATTGCTAATATGATTATTGTTATACTCTTTTGGATCATTTATTTGGTTATCTTCATTATGATTCTCACAACTCAAGAGGAACGTGGCTTTCACGACTATCTCTTCCGAACCCTCGTCGTCTCTCGTGATTTTGTCCCTGAACGTTTGAACGAACTTTCCCCCTTAGAATTACAAAATATGGAATGGGCTCAGTTCGAAGATGAAGTACCGAATCCCTACTATAATTCAGAAGATTGGATTCAATTACTTGAAGATGAAAACGATGATAAAAAAGATCAAATCCGAATCCTTGGAGACGATGAATAAACCATAAAACGTCAGAGAACTCTGACGTTTTCTTATTTTAGAATTCCTCATATAACATAGCGTAAAGTGCTATACTTTACGCTTTTTTATATCAAAAAAATAGCTTCAGCATAACACTGAAGTTAAAATACTCGTGATAAAAATCGTTAGCTTTACTATTTGAGAGAGAATGTTTTGTGGATTTTTTCTAATAAGATTTTTGAGGAGAAGCCATTCGAAGCTAAGGAGGGGATGTATCCTTAATTTTATTGGACTCTTCTTTCAGACAGGTAAATTCCTATTAACTCATATATATCTATGTAATTGCATTTTTGTTGACGATGTTATTTTTCTAAATTTCATATCAAAATCACGTCGTAATTTGTCTAAAACACCCCTCCTTTTATTTATTAACAATAGTTTTTTGTTGATATAGCTTATCTTTTATTAAAATAAGGCCATTTCCACTAAATTTTGGCAATAACAATAATATCTTAAGTCATCATACGATGAAGTTTATTTAAATAAAATAATTATACTAATGGCATTTTACATCATTTGAAAGTATAAATCAATATGGTGCTAAATTTGTTACCATATCAAATCAATGACTAACTAACTAAATTATTACTATTCCCTTTCATGTCGAAAACTTTTTTATTATGAGTTGATATTAGGATGTACTTCTTGGAAAAATCGAAGCCTTATCAAAAATATTTATATAGAAATATAATAACGGTGTGTTAGAAAATATGATTAACGAGCCCAACGCAAACGGATATCGTATTGAAAACCCCCTTACTACTTTAAAGAATGGGAAAATGATGCTACTAGATGAAAAAGGTTGAAAAAAAAGGCTTCAGCTTGACGCTGAAGCCTAAACCATCCTTAATTTGGATAATGGCTACATGTCGTTATTCATCCGATTTGAAAACGTCATTTTTTTAAGATTGATTTAGACGCCTTAAAGCGTTAATCGGCGACTTACGGCTAGCTTGTAAGGCTGGGAAGAGCCCGAAAAGTACAGCGAATATCGTACAGACGAAAGCCGCAATAATTGCGTATCCTGGTTTTACGATAAAGAGATTAAGATCAGTCCGGTTAAAGACTTCCATTAACCAATCGGCATAGTAATGGCGGATGAATAGGTTTGCTCCGAACGCCACGATGTATGAGAGAAGAATGCCAAGAATCCCTCCAAAGAGCCCAATCAATCCGCTTTCTACCGTAAAAATGGAGAGAATGTCTTGCTTTGTCGCCCCTAATGAGCGCAGGATGCCAATTTCTCGCGTTCGTTCCATCACTGAAATGGAAAGGACCATTAAAAGCATCAATCCAGCGGTAATCACGGATACGATCATAATCACATTCATCACAAAGGTGACGAGATTGATGAGAAAGCCTGCGGGATCAATATCAAAGCCCAATCCATCCGAGTATTCATTAATACGCCCCCATTGAGACATCTCGCTCTTGAATTGGGCCCGCTCATATTCATCCAACTCATCATTAACGAATAGATTGAACGTAATTTCATAGATGAGCTGTTCCTTATCCTCTACCATTCGAATAGTGTATATAGGTGCATAGAATAAGTTTTTGTATGCTTCCTCAGTAATAATGGAGTGGCTAACATGATTTGATTCGATAATGCCAACGATCTTAAAAGGTTTCGTTTCCTTATCTTTGCCTTGTCGGAGGGGAATGCGATAGTAGTCTTCACATATGGCAATAAAGTGCTTTTCTTCCTCGGTAAAGGGATCATAATAATATTCGATTAAGGGTTCCCCAAACATCGATTTTTGAATTTCAATTTGCTTGAGATAGGGACCGAAAGCCTCCTCATCATATTCTTCAGGAGCCGTTTCCTCATCGATGAAATCGTAAAACACACAGCCATATTGCGGTTCAGGGACGCCGTGATAGTAGAAATCGGTGGTATAGTAGAAATCGGTGGTGATGTACAGCTCTCTTCCTTTCAATCGGGACCACAGGGTTTCGATGTTCGAGTAATCAAATAGCCTTTTTGCTATGTCAAGGGTAATCGCAATTTCGTTTTCGTTTTCAGGCCACCGCCCATCCCCGTATATTCTACCGAGGTAGCGTGGTTTTTCATTTGGATCGTCCACATATGGATAAAGGAGCTTAATCGGAGAATAGTAGGCGAACTCTTCATCATCAATCCCCGTCATATAGAAGGTCGAATTATTGGCCAAATAGGCCGTCTTAATCCGTCGATCCTTCAATAGTTGGGTAATCAGTTCATCGATTTTTGGATCTTTATAGCCCAATACGTGATCCGTCTCATAAGTCAGTGTAAAATCGGGATCTTTATCGAAGGCATGGCGCTGGCGGATGATGGCCACATGCAAACCATTCGATAAGGCATTGATTAGGATATAGCCGATGACTCCAATCGAAAGGCCTAAGGCCGTTAAAAATGTCCGAACTTTCTTCATTCGAAGATTTTTTAACCCATGTTTCACTTTATCGATAAAACGAAAAGTGGTGTATAGCTTCTCGGGCTTACGAATCAAGACCTTTTCGATGGCTTCAGGACGCGTATCACGAACAACTTGCCCATCCTTCAACTCGATGATCCGATCGGCATATTGTTTTGCCAATCGGCGGTTATGGGTAACCATAATGACTAACTTTTCTTGACTTAACTCTTTTAACAGGTCAAGTACCTCTTTGCTGTTTCGCTTATCCAGCGATCCGGTCGGTTCATCGGCGAGAATGATTTCCGGATCATTAATCAGGGCTCGGGCAATCGCCACCCGTTGTCTTTGCCCTCCGGATAGGTGTTTCGGTAGTTTATTCGCTTGATCGCCAACACCTACCCGCTCCAAGAGTGCCATCGCTTTTTCTCGAGCTTCCTGTTGCTTTACCCCTTGTAATCGCAGGCTTAACATGACGTTATCGAGAACCGTAAGGTGCTCGATCAAACTATAGTTTTGAAATACAAAACCGATTTTATAGTTGCGGAAATAATCCCATTGTTGCTCCGTAAATTTAGTCGTAAGCTGACCATCAATAACCATGTGGCCAGCGCTTGGCTTATCCAGTCCTCCAATGATGTTGAGGAGCGTCGTCTTCCCGGATCCTGACTTTCCTAGTACACAAACGAATTCTTGCCGGCTAAAATCGAGATTGATATCCCTTAAGGCCAAAAAGCCACCATATTCCGTTTCATACAGTTTATGAATATTGACCAGCTTAATCATCATATCCCCCCTTATTCCTTCCGCAGTGCTTCAATCGCATGGAGTCGTGATGCCTTAAACGCCGGGATGAGGCCGCAAATGATGGCATAGATGATACTGATGGCAAACACAGCGATAACGACAATCCAGTCGACACGCATGATATTAAACTCCTTAAATAGGGGCAAGCCTAGGCCGCCAAACAACGTGCGCATCATCGATCGGAATGAATAGTTAATAAAGAAGGTGATGAGTAGAGAGATCGCTAAGGAGAGGAAGGCGCTAAAGAAGCCAATCATACCGGATTCAAAATTGAAAAGGCTTCGTATATTTTGAGCCTTAGCGCCTAAAGCCGTCAATATACCGATCTCCTTAACGCGTTCTAAAACCGAAATATAGATGATTAATCCAATGAGAATCCCCGATACGATTAACGAGATAGATGCCGTTCCAACCAATACGTAAAGAACGGAACGGAAGAAATCATCGGTCGACCGGATAATTTCCTGTGTCGGGTTATTCAAAACATACCCATTTTCAAATAATGTCTGCTCGAGGCGTTCAATCGTCCGCTCTCTATCATCTTTTATGAAAACATGGATGTATTCATAATCTACAATGAAAGGATTATCAAACCATTGATCTTCTTCCTTCTCAGGCAACAGTTCATACAATTCTATAAGTTTATCATTATATACGAATACTGTCTGCATTTGGGTATTAATGATGCCGACAATTTTGAAGCGGACATCTAAAGGCTCTTCTTGTTCCTTGATCAAAGCAGTGATTATAATTTCAATGTCTGCGAGATCCCGAAGGGCAACTTTTAGGTCGCTTTCATTTTTTAGGTCATAATTTAACCAAGAATTTGCTTCGATCACCCCTGTTGTAACGATAACTTCATTGCCATTTTTAGGATAATTTCCAATCAGTTGATTTTTTCCATAGAAGTGCCGTTCGTTTTTGGGAATCCCTTCAAAAGAATAGGTGCCATTTGACTCGTAAGGCATCACGAGCCTGTATTTAAAGTAGGCTTCTTCAATATCAGGCAATGATTGGACGAACGCCAAATCGTCTTCATCCAATTTAACCAGCCGCTTTTCTGATGATACAAGGTACTGGTTTTCAGGTAAGAATTTCTTTAAAAAATCTTTCACTTCCGTTTGAATGCCATTGACAAGGAACACGATGAGAAAAATGGCGATGAGTCCAATGCCCATCGTGAACGCTGTCAAAAAGGTCCGAAACTTCCGTTTCTTCATATTGTTCCAAGCAAACTTACGACGTATCTTAAAACGCATGCGCGGCTTCTTCAAAGTGAAGTCGAGCGCTTTGGATGTAGGCTGAATCGGATGGATCCGTTGATCATCAATCACCCGGCCATCTTCTAACAAAACAATACGATCCGCATACTTTTTCGCATTCTCTTCATCATGGGTGACCAGGATAACGATATAATCTTTGGATAGCTTCTTTAAAATCGAAAGGATGATTTCCCCGTTTTCCTCATCAAGGGCGCCCGTTGGTTCATCAGCCAAAAGAACCACGGGATCCGTTACCAATGCCCGGGCAATCGCGGTCCGTTGTTGTTGGCCGCCCGATAGTTTGGCAGGAATCTTATTTAAGTGATTTTCTAGCCCGAGCAGCTTACACTTTTCAATTGCCCGTTTCCGGGCCTCGTGGGGGCTTACCCCTTGTAATAAAAGTGGGAGTTCGACGTTTTCAACGAGCGTCAAATGATCGATCAGATTATACTCCTGAAAAATAAAACCGACGTAATTGTTTCGGTAGATGGCCCAATCACGCTTTGAAAAATGTTTGGTAGACTGTCCATTTAACAAGATATCGCCACTATCGTATCGGTCAAGCCCGCTGATTACGTTTAATAAAGTCGATTTTCCTGAACCCGATTCCCCCAAAATAGCAACAAATTCCCCCGGTTGAAAGGATAAGTTGATGTCCTTTAAGGCATGGAACGTATGGTAGTCGTAGTAATACTTGTTGAGATTGACGATTTCTAACATAATTCCCTCCTCCATAATTTGATTTTATTATATCATTAAGATATATATAAAGAAATAAATATTGAACGATTAATCGTAAAGAAAGTGTAAAGGGAATAAAAAAAAGCGATAAAGGGATTCCCTTTACCGCTATCACGTCTTTATCGATTAACGTGATCTTCTCCGTTTTGAGCGCGACTTCATCTTTTTCGATACACTCGGTTTAAGATAGTATTGGCGTTTGCGAGCTTCAGATAGGGTACCTGAACGTGCGACATCCCTCTTAAAACGACGTAATGCATCTTCAAAAGATTCGTTGCTTCTCACGATGGTTTTCATGGTTCGACTCCCTCCTTCCGCACACAAACAAGTAAAATTATAGATTCATTATATACGAAATACCATGAATAGTAAACAAAAACCTAAGAAATTCCAATAATTTCTCCTTCGGCGATAGGATAGTCGGGTTTAGTCAACCGAACTTCTGTCTGCTGGCCGAGATAGCTTGGGCTGCCTTTTGCGCGAACTTTGATATAGTTGGAGGAGTGACCGATGAGGTATCCCTCTTCATCGTAGGTTTCAAAAATGACATCGACGACTTTGTTGTGAAGTCGTTGCACGTATTGGTGTGACAGTTCATTCGAGAGGGCGATAAGTTGATTGACTCGCATAGCCTTCACAATATTTGGAACTTGGTTCGGCATGTTATAGGCGCGCGTACCGGTACGGCGGGAGAAGGGAAAAACGTGAAGCTCGCTGAACCCAACTCGCTTGATAAACTCCACGGTTTCCTGAAACTCCTTCTCCGTTTCTCCAGGAAACCCGACAATGACATCAGTCGTCAAAGCAATATCGGGAAACAGTTTCTTTATATAATCCATCCGTTCAATAAATTCCGCTGTCGTATATTTTCGATTCATTCGCTTAAGGACGGTATCGGAACCGGATTGGATAGGGACGTGAAGATGTTGGGCTAAAATTTTCGAATGTTTCATCACGTCAATCATTTTATCCGTTAATTGGGTCATTTCAATTGAAGAAATGCGAAGTCGCTTTAATCCCTTCACACTCGCTTCCACATCACGAATGAGGTCTGCGAGATCATAATTTTCAAAATCTACACCATAACCGCCCGTATGAATGCCTGTAAAGATCACTTCAAGATGACCGCTGTCAACAAGGCTTTGTACCTCCTGAATAACCGATTCCTTAGGTTTCGATCGCATCTTCCCACGAGCATAAGGAATAATACAGAAGGTACAGAAATTATGGCATCCTTCTTGAATTTTTAAATTCGCTCGCGTGCGTGATTCGTAACTATGAACGGGGATATTTTCAAATTTCGGTTGATCACGAAATAGATCGCGGACAAAGGTAATCGGTTTACGTTCATTCATGAACTCCTCGACCATATCCACGATCCGTTCGCGGCCGTTGGTGCCAATGATGATGTCGACCCCTTGAATTTCAGCCACTTCGTTAGGTTTCGTCTGAGCATAACATCCGGTTACGCATATGACCGCATCCGGATTCTTTCGGATGGCACGGCGAATGATGTTGCGGCTTTTCTTATCACTGGTCTGAGTTACGGTACACGTATTGATGACGTAAACATCCGCCATGTCGTCAAAATCAACCCGTTGATAGCCCCGTTGTTTAAACAATTCATAGATTGCTTCGGATTCATAGTGGTTCACTTTACAACCTAATGTATAGAATGCGATGGTAGGCAAAGGCATCATCCTTTCAATTCGAGTTCATACACGATGGCAGACATGACGAAAATGGGGGCTGTTTCAGTACGCAGCACGCGATTTCCAAGGGAGATGATGCGAAAGCCGTGCTTGACGAGTTGTTCGAGCTCCTCATCCGCAATCCCGCCTTCTGGACCAATAAACACACAAATGGAGTCCCCTTCCTGTACTTTTTGAAGGATGTGATAAAGCGCATGATGATCCTCATCCCTACTGGCCTCGTAAGCAACGAGACGATACGTAAAGGATTGGCCATAAGCCATGAACTCCTCAAGCGTCATGAAGGGTTGAATTATCGGAATGCGGGAGCGGTGGCTTTGCTCGCTCGCTTCTTTAGCGATGCGATTATACCGCTCAAGTTTTCGACCGGCCTTTTTCGTATCCACTTTGACGATTGACCGTTGGCTGAAGACGGGAATCAGTTCATGGACGCCAAGTTCCGTCGTCTTTTGGATGATCCACTCGAACTTGTCTCCTTTCGGCAGTCCTTGGGCAATCGTCACCTTGATTGGGAGTTCCCGATTTTCCTTAACAACATACTGCAATTCGACTCTTACCCCCTGTTCCGCGAACCCTTTTATCACCGCATAATGAACCACATGGCCATTGGATACGAGAAGCGGCATCCCAATCCGCATCCTCATCACGTTCTTAATATGGTGGGCATCGGCACCAGTAATCAGAAGCTCTTGTTCCAATTCATGATAAGGGACGAAATAACGCTGCATGATATCATTCCTTTACCGTTAGACAATAACTACAAAAAGCCTTCCCTTTCCACCGTTCAAGGACGATGAGTTGAGCGGCTCCAATCACCTTTTCGAAGTCGCTTTTCTCTTCATGAAGGATACCCGAAACGATGAGTATCCCATTGGGTTTAAGATGGCTAAGCATTTTCGGTAATAATGTGACCAGAATCGGCTGGGTGAGATTGGCGACGATGAGATCAAAAGCGATAGAGACTTCCTCAATGGAAGCGAAAAACGATACCTTAAGGTGATTAAGCGCCGCATTATGACGGGCATTCTTTAACGCCATGGAATCGGGTTCAACCGCGCAAACCTTACCATGCGTTAACATTTTGGCACGGAGGGCGAGTATTCCAGAGCCCGTTCCGACATCCAATACATCCATGGAAGGTTGGAGGTATCGTTCTATAAGGAATAAACAACTTCGTGTCGTCTCATGTCTACCTGTACCAAAAGCCGAACCGGGCTCAATAATGAGATAGTCCCGATCCGGTGGTCGTTGGTTAAACCAAGGAGGAATGATCGATAGTTTTCCTACGCAAATTTCTTCCGTATTTTCTTTGTATAGTTGGGTGTAATCCACCTCTTCCATGGTCGACACGTCAATCGGTTCAAAAAGTGTAGGAATATGCGCTCGGATTTCCTCTATAAGCATGTCCATCCCATCAAACGCCGATGGATAATAAGCGAGAACGATGGTCCCAATCTTTGGGTAGTCATTCGGGTTTAAACGATAGATTTCGCCATAAAGATCAGGTTTTTTCTCCGTTAATGTTTCGTGGCTAATCAGCTCAATTCCTTGGCAACCGTACCGATAGAGGATGGGAAGAAGCGGTTCGATTGAATCTGAGGGAAGATGAATTTTCATTCGGATCATGGGATCACCTCATCCCTGTAGCACCCTTAATTATAATAAAAAATGGTGAAAAGTAAAGAAAAGAGAGGCGTCGCTCTATATAAAAGAAAAAACTTCCAAGCGGAAGTTCATCTCATGTAATGGATCACGAACTGGTTCCGTCATCATCAATCGTCTTTAGTGAAATGATGTGGAGGGATACGATGAACGCTATGAAAAGAGAAAGGAACCGATAACGCCAATCCCGTACAATAAAAAGAATGGTGATGAGAGTGGGAATCCAGATGAAAAGTAAGCTATAATATTTATATTTACGAAGAATACGACGATGCTCCACGTAATTTTTGACGTGTGGACCAAAGTATTTCATACGGATTAACCACTGATAAAGCTTTCTCGAGCTATTGATGTAACACAATCCGGAGATGATAAGAAAAGGCATCGTTGGAAAGACGGGGATGAAGAGCCCCACAATCCCAATCATCAGGAAAATCGTTCCGAACAGGATTAATAAATACCGAACGATTGTAGACATCGCATTCACCGACTTTCCAGAACTATTACTAGCCTACCCTATTTCGACCTTTTCCATGACCCTTATGCCTAACATTTTATTACCTTCAAAGTGTTTTTATGGTAAAATAGGAGCGATTGTACAAGATAAAATGGGGGGATTTGCCATGGATGTAAGGAGTCTTCTTTTCGGTATGGCGATTGGCATTTTACTCACTCTAATCAGCATCGTTATTATTATATACTATTCCAATCGGCAATTCATCAAACATTGTGCAAAAGCCGAAATTATCGCTGAGCCGATTGTCCAACAAATAATAAAAGAGAAACAAAAGGAAATGTTGTTGTCGCTTCGGTTTGGATTCATGAATAACCTATTGCGCATTCAAGAACTCACCAAAGAACTCGTCCATGAAATTGCAGTCTATTATTATCCTGAAAGTCGCTATCCTGAGCTGGAAATCAGCATCTATGAAGCTTTAGAACTCAATCGCCTGATTACCGAACGTCTCCAATCCATCCTTCAACATAAAATCACCACTCCTCTAAAACATTTACGGATTGCGCAAATTCTGATGATACTTGACATAAAGAAAAATATCGAAAATCATCCTGCCTATCAGTTTTCAAAAAAGTATAAGTTGGAAAAAGTGCTGAAATACGGCTATACTGCCTTCAACCTAACCAATCCCTTTTATTGGATCCGTAAAGTCATCTTTCATTCGACCATCGAATCCACTCTCCGTGGGTTTGGAACCCTTGTTCTACAAGTCGTCGGTGAAGAGACTTCCCGCCTCTACGCCCACCGTCTTATTCAATCTCCAGATCCTACCGAATTAGAAGTCGACCAACTGCTCGAAACCATTAACCGATTCGAAATCGATGAAGCCTAAACACTAGTCGTTTACCCAGTTTTTGCCTTTCATGGTACGTTCAGCCTTCTAGGACATATGATAGAAAGGACTAAACCTATGACTAGGAGGCGAACAATGAAACCCTATCCATATCCTCATGGCCCAATGCCCATGCTCCAAGGACCGATGGGGGCTTTCCCTGGGCAATCCCCCATGATGGGACCCGGGATGGGACAACCGATTCCCCAACCCTTTGGTATGCCCTATACCGATGTCCCCCCACAAATATCCTTCGAACAAATTCAAATGGATGTCCAGCCGCTAATACAGGAGGCGGGCCGTCAGGTTAATCGTGTGGCCCTCATGAGTTATTTGCTTGGGCTCGGTTATTCCCTAAACGAGGCGCGTCAAATGGTCGATAGCTACCTGCCTTTATAAACAAAAAAAGCATGGTGATCCATGCTTTTTTCTTTATTAGAGGAGACGGCTCCGAGCAATGCGCCGTTGTTTAGGCGTTCGAATGGGAATTAACAACGGGACTGAATAAATGATATCGGTATAGTCAGGTTTCGTTTGTAATAGGCGCTTTTCCATGGCCGGAATGGAATAACCGAGAAAAAGTGCCACCATCAGGATGAATCCAATACCCGTAAAGTAGAAAGAACGGGAATAGGATAAAGCGATGATATATAAGGAAAGCCAGAATGTCAGTTCGCCTAAGTAGTTGGGATGACGGGAATACTTCCAAAGTCCTCGTCGAATGGCACGATGAGAACGGAAAGAGCGCCGGTGGTGATAGAGAGAATAGTCGGCACTAAAAGAAACGAGGATCCCCAATAAAGAGAGGGTTAAGCCGATCGCCCAGATCGTGTAATGAGGTTGATTTATACGACTGACGGCGTAATATAGCGGAAGCAACCCCATGTAAACCATAAGCGTTGGGAACAGATGAAAACCCGCATAGCTGACCAGCCAATAAAAGCGGCCAACCTTGTTTCTAAAGGATACATAACGCCAATCTTCATGGCCTAAACCTTGCCAATTCACTGCCCAATTCGCGGTCAGTCGAATCGCCCAGAGACAAACCGCAACGAAGACTAAAACAAGGTGCCAAGGTATGCCATCATAAGGGGATTCTATCAACCATAGGGTC
The DNA here is from genome assembly GCA_036562595.1 of Haloplasmataceae bacterium. GTDB lineage: Bacteria > Bacillota_I > Bacilli_A > Haloplasmatales > Haloplasmataceae > DATCJW01. The sequence continues at coordinate 18,608 of DATCJW010000074.1, forward strand.
AAAATAAATGGTGGAATGACACTCCAATACGGATCATATATACTTGAATTTCTTACGATGACGCTAAAAACGAAGACAACGGTTGTCATCATCACATCGGCAAGCAGCATCGACCAAAACAAGGATTCAATACTGGAATGGAACCAGCGAAAACTAAAGTAACCAATGACTAGCGCGATGAGGTAACTAATGAAAACATAAGCAAAACTAATTCCTTTAGACTTAAACAAGTCGCAACCCCCTTTATTATGATCATCCTACCCCCAGTATAACATTTTTTTTATTTTATAACAATAATATTATGAATTTCTCCTGTTTTCCATTACTCGATCATCAAAATATCGAATTAATGTGAAACAAACGGGTGAAAAGTATTTGAAAAAGAAGTTTCTTCCCGCCACATTTGCCGTTTCTATTGCATACGTAACCCTTTCGAATCCTCTCTGATTCGCCCAGCGGATGATATGTTTCAAAAGGTCTGTCCCGATACCCATGCGTCTTAAAGAGGGATGGACAACCAATAGGCCAATTCCTAATGTCTTGCGATCACGTACGATGGTACAGGATTCTTTACACGCTTCCGTCGTCTTGAGAATCCCAACAATCTTCCGATTCCGTTCAGCCACCCATAGCGTTGTCAAAGGATCCTGTAAGTCCTCCTCTAATTCTTCCACCAACTGCTCCGGATGGAGGTTTAAATAGAGGGGATAAGATCTTGCCATGTCGCCATAGTCTTGTACCAGAGCGATGAGGGCGTTCCAGTCGTATACATTGGCCATTCGAATTTCATATTTGCCACTGGTATACTGCGCTTCCGATGTAGGTACAAGCCCATCCACTACGGATAAGCCATATCCACTCATAAAGAAGTGTTTCATCACATGATTTTGTTCCCCAAGAAAGCTAATCCCGTGACGATAATAGGGGATATCCCTCCAATATTGGTCGAGATGATATAATAGAAAGTCATATAAGTGGGGGATGTAACGGGAATCGACGCAATGTCCCCATTCAGGGGTATAAATGCCCGTTCCTGTTCCCTTAAAATGAGGAACAATAATCCCACCCATATATCCTACAACTTCTTCGTCCACTAAAGCGACCACCCCATCATAGTTCTCAAATAGCCACCGGATCATCTCCTCATTGACTGCGAGATCCAAATAGCGATGGGGTAAGATTGGATTTTCCATGACATGATGCCGATACTGGCTAGTAAAGAGTCGCACCATCGCCGGGATATCCTCATCCTTCACTTTCCGAATCGTCACCTCTTGCCCGAAATCCATCACACCACATCCTCCTTCCTCGCTATAGTCTATTCTTTGAGAAAAACAGTTTATGACTGATCTATCATTCATCGCATACAAGCATCGTTATACTCATAAAGTATAGAAACAAAAGAAGGAGGTTTGAAGGATGTATAATCGAACGGAGGCCGTCGAGTATGCCTTAAGGCATGGAAAAAGACCAAATCCTCGCTACCACTACTTCCCTATCTATGGTCAGATCGGAGGCGACTGTACCAATTTCGTATCCCAATGCCTTCACGCTGGCGGAATTCCGCAGGTTCGAAACTCTCACGCACCTTGGTGGTATGAAGACCAATACCATTGGTCCATCGCTTGGGTCCATGCCCATTCCCTTTACTGGTGTTTAAAAATACGTGAACGAAAACAGTTGAATGGCCCACGTGGTATTGAGGTCGAGAACCTCGAACAACTTGAACTAGGAGATCTGATTTTTTATGAAAACATTAAAGGGGGGATTGATCATGTCGCTATTATTACGGCCTTTTATGACGGTTTGCCAATTATTACGCAACACTCCCCGGAATTGATCAATATTCCCTATATTAAAACAAATAAGGGGAAAATGCACTTTATGAAGATCACATCCTAACGAATGAGTTAAGCCCTTCAATAAGAAAGCGCCATACCGTATCGGTATGGCGCATGGTATGAGGGGGAAATGACCATGATTAATTGGCACGATCCGTAAACCGTTTAAATACATTTTTTACTTTATCAAAAAATCCATTTTGTGGTCGTTGCTTTTCTAGTTTGCGTAACTCCATGAAGAGCGCTCTTTCTTGATCCGTCAATTTTTCAGGGGTAATCACCTTCACGACTACATATTGATGGCCATAGAGCCCAGTCCGTAAATTTTTAACCCCTTTATTTTTGATTTTAAATTTCGTATTCGTTTGCGTTCCGCTTGGAATTTGAAACTTGACTTTTCCATGCACAGTCGGGATTTCAACTTCATCACCTAGGGCCGCCTGTGCAAAGGTAATCGGTAACTCGCAATAGATATCCGATCCTTCTCGGACGAAGAAGTCATCGGGTTTTACATTAAAGTAAACATACAGATCTCCTGGCGGTCCTCCGTTTTCTCCTGCATTCCCTTTTCCACTGATGCGAATTTGTTGCCCATCATCGATACCTTCAGGAACTTTCACTTTTATTGTTGAGGTCTTACGAACCTTACCTACACCTTGGCATTCCGTACACTTCACACGGATCTCACGACCGGTTCCATTACAGACTGGACAAGTCCGCTGTGTCTGAATGTGGCCAAAAAATGATTGTTGGATATCGCTAATGTACCCTGTCCCATGACAGCGGGTACAAGTCACGATGTCTGATTTGGAGTTGGCACCCGTTCCACCACAACGGGTACATTCTTCCTCCCGTGTGATTCGGACTTCCTTTTCTGTTCCGAATATCGCTTCCTTAAAATCGATCGTCATTCGAATACGGATATCTTCGCCTTTACGCGGCCCGCGTCGGGACCGAGTACGAGCGGTTCCTCCGAAACCAAATCCTCCAAAGAACTGTTCAAAGATGTCACTGACATCTTCAAAACCGCCGAAATCCGCAAAACCTCCGCTGAATCCACCAGCACCACCATTGACGCCAGCATGACCAAAGCGGTCATATGCCGCTCGTTTATCGGGATCAGAGAGCACTTCGTACGCTTCTTGGACCTCTTTAAACTTCTCCTCCGCATCCGGCTCAGTGCTGACATCCGGATGATACTTCTTCGCCAATCGACGATAGGCCCGTTTGATTTCCGCGTCGGTTGCCGTTCGACTCACACCTAGCACTTCATAATAATCACGTTTTGCCACAAGGCATACCTCCTATGGACTTAAAGAGTCAAAGCCGAACACTTTGACTCTTTAAGCCAGCAAAGATTAGTCAACTTCTTCATAATCGGCGTCAACAACGGTGTCATTATCATCAGATGATGTGTTTTTTGCTCCATCAGTCGTTTGGCTTTGCGCCTGCGCTTGAGCCTTTTGATAGGCTTTCACAGCAATCCCTTGCGCAGCTTGCTCGAGTTTTGCCTTCTTATCTTTAATATCCGCGATGTTATTCCCTTGTAGAGCTTTCTCGAGTTCTTCAATGCGTTTTTCAACATTTTCTTTTTCACTTGGGTCGACTTCATTGCCGAGGTCTTGAAGAGCTTTTTTCGTTTGGAAAATAAGGTTATCGGCATCGTTACGCAGTTGAGCCTCTTCTAATCGCCGTTGGTCTTCTTCCGCATACTCATCAGCCTCACGAATCATCCGTTGAATTTCTTCCTCTGATAGCCCACTACCCGATTGAATGGTAATGGATTGTTCCTTATTCGTACCCAAGTCTTTCGCTTTGACATGCACGATCCCGTTCGCGTCGATGGAGAAGGTTACCTCGATTTGAGGAACTCCACGCGGTGCAGGTGGGATATCAGTTAACATGAAACGTCCAAGCGTGCGGTTGTCCGCTGCCATTTTCCGCTCGCCTTGAAGAACGTGAATTTCAACTGCCGGTTGATTATCCGTGGCGGTTGAGAAGATTTGTGATTTGCTTGTCGGAATCGTCGTATTTCTGGGAATGAGGATCGTATTGATACCGCCTAAGGTTTCAATACCGAGCGAAAGCGGTGTGACATCAAGGAGTAGGATATCCTTTACATCGCCTGCAAGGACACCAGCTTGAATGGCAGCCCCCATCGCGACGACTTCGTCAGGGTTTACGCCCTTATGGGGTTCCTTGCCAAGTTCATTCTTAATGAATTCCTGAATGGCAGGAATTCGGGTCGAACCGCCGACGAGAATCACTTTATCAATATCATTGGCGGTTAATCCTGCATCCTTTAAGGCTTGACGAAGCGGTCCTTTCGTCCGTTCTACAAGATCAGCCGTTAACTCGTTAAACTTCGCACGGGTTAACGTCTTTTCAAGATGTACAGGACCCGAATCGGTCATCGAAATGAAGGGCAAGGAAATTTGCGTTTGCATAACACCTGATAGTTCTTTCTTCGCTTTTTCAGCAGCATCCTTTAAACGTTGCATCGCCATCTTATCCGTTGACAGGTCGATGCCGTATTCACGTTTAAAGTCGCTGATGAGCCAATCCATAATCTTTTGGTCGAAATCATCGCCACCAAGCTTGTTGTCACCAGCCGTAGCAATCACTTCAAAAGTACCTTCGGCTAATTCTAAAATTGATACGTCAAAGGTCCCGCCGCCTAGGTCGAAGACGAGAATCGTTTCCTCTTTTCCGTCCTTATCCAGACCATAGGCAAGGGCAGCTGCGGTCGGTTCGTTAATGATCCGTTTGACTTCCAAACCCGCAATCCGGCCGGCATCTTTTGTTGCTTGACGCTGAGCATCATTAAAGTAGGCAGGTACAGTAATGACGGCTTCTTTAACCGGTTCACCTAAATAAGCTTCTGCGGTTGCCTTAAGATTTTGCAAAATAAACGCCGAAATCTGTTCTGGCGTATATTCTTTCCCTTCTAGTGTGACTTTATGGCGCGTCCCCATATACCGTTTAATGGACATAACCGTATTTTCTGGATTGGTAATCGCTTGTCGTTTAGCCACTTCACCGACTAAGCGTTCACCATTTTTAAAAGCAACAATTGATGGCGTTGTCCGACCTCCTTCAGGATTCGGAATAACAACAGGTTCGCCACCTTGCATAACCGCTACACAAGAGTTGGTTGTTCCTAAGTCTATTCCAATAATTTTACCCATCTTCATTCCTCCTTAGTGTACGATTTCCTCCGAATTCTCTTCTTTTAATGAATCTTCTAATGAATCGGTAGTTGACGACTCATCGTCGTTTTGAACTAAACGTGTCACCCGAACTTTTGCAGGCTTAATGACACGATCTTTGAAATAATAGCCTTTTTGCACGAGAGATACAATGAGGCCGTCCGATTCCTGCGAATCGACTAATTCGAACACCTCGTGGACCTTAGGATCAAAGGGTTCGTTTATTTCCACTTTTATTTCTTTCAGTCCACGTTGATATAGCTGTTCAAAGAGGAGATTATAAATCATCTCAAACCCCTTTAAAAAATTTTGGAGCGTTTCATCTTCCGTTTTAACGTTTAAGGCTCCCTCAAAATAGGACAGGGGAACGAGAAGGTTACGAATTAAACCGCTTTCCGCATACTTTAAGTCGATCTCCTGTTGCCGGTTTCGATTCTGTAAATCGGCCGCCGCTCGTCTTAATAGGCTATTCTCCTCTTGGAGTTTTTCTACCAGTTGCTCAAGTTCTTTAATCCTTTTATCCTTTTCATCCATTTCCTTTTCCTCTTCCGTCGCGTCCACTTCTTGGTCCGCAACGGTCCTTTCTTCTACTTCTGAAGTTTCCTTTCCTTCACTCTTTTTTAACTCATCGCGGCATGTCTCCGAATCGTTCGTGACCGTCGCTTCTGTATTTTCTTGTTGATCCTGCTTCATTTTATCCTTATCCGTCAATACCTGCACCTCCTACCTGTATAATTTCGACAGATTTTCAGCGATATATTCCACCAATGGAATAACCTTTGAGTATTCCATCCGTGTTGGCCCGATCACTGCGATCGCACCCCGCTCGCCGCCACTGAGCTCATAGGGCACCGTAATGACTGTACAATTTTTCATTGCTTCAATTCGGTTTTCACGTCCAATCCGCACTTGTAAACCATCTGTATCAGCGCTAATAACACGTAAAATTTCCATATTGTCTAATGTGGTAAGGATTTCACGAAGCTGATCAATGTCTTGAAACTCTGGCTGCTGAAAAATATGATCCTTACCGCTTAAGTAATACTGATCGGACATGATTGTAGATAGGGATTGGACAAGCGCATCAATGAGTTTCTCGTAGTAGTCCATGAATCGTTTAAGGTAGGGTTTCAATTCGTAATTTAAACGATAGGGAATATCTTCCACTAACGTTCCCGTTAACGTTTCATTCATAAAAACGATCACGCGTTCAAATTCCCGGACATCGATATGCCGTGGAAGATAAATGTTTTTACTTTCAACATGACCTTTGTCCGTAATGAGAATAAGGACACCCGAATGATCCGTTAACGGAACGAACTGAAACTTCTTCACCCGATTGGAAAACGCCGTTGGCCCGAGGGCAATCGCGGTATACTTCGTGAGATCACTAAGTAACCGTACCGCTTCTCGGATGGTCTCATCCCGCTCGATGCTCCGGCGTTGAAATAGCAGGTCAATCGGCTCGAGTTCAATGGACAGATCATATTGGCGATGGCGATCAAGATAATCGACATAAAAACGATACCCCTTCTCCGAAGGGATCCGTCCACTGGAAGTATGGGTTTTTTCGAGATACCCCATCTCTTCTAAATCTGCCATTTCATTCCGAATCGTTGCGGATGAAAAGGGGATGTGGCTCATCTTAGAAAGGGTTCGGGATCCAACGGGTTCTGCTGTTCGTACGAACTCTTTTATGATGGAAATCAGAATGTTAATTTGTCGCTCGGTTAACATGACATCACCTCATTAGCACTCAAAATCTTTAAGTGCTAATTTTATTATAACAAAATATTTAGCACTGTCAATATAAGAGTGCTAAATTATCCCATTTTATAATCATTTCATTATATGAAACGGCTAAATACTTCGTTGCCATAAAAGAGCCCCTGTTCTGATAGACGCAAATGTGAGTCAAGACGTATCCAACCCTTTCGCTGCAAATCCATCAATTCGTCGTGAAAGATGGATTCAACTTGCACTCCGAAAGCGCGGTTGACCTCATCAAGCGCCACTCCATCCAGAAGCCTTAAACCTAACAGAAGGGTCTCCTTTAGCTGTTCTTCGCAGCTTAAGACCTCTTTCCGCCGGATCGGTCGTTCCCCTTTTTTCACTTTCGTTAAGTAGGGCAGCAACTGGTCTTCATTATCGTACCGTGTATCGCCTATATACCCGCTTGCGCCCATGCCAAAGCCATAATACCGTCCATTTTTCCAGTACACTTGGTTATGCCGAGATTCATAGCCTCGTCTTGCAAAATTACTGATTTCGTAATGGCGATATCCTGCCCCTTTCAACGTGTCCATCACAATTTGGTACATGACGGCTTCCGCATCATCCCCCGGTAAAATGACTTGTTTTTTCTTGACTTGATAGGCAAGTACCGTTTTGTCTTCAAGGATCAGGGAATAGGCGGATAGATGCGGGACATCGAGGGAGAGAACAAGCGACAGATCTTCATAAAGGTCCTCAAGATGTTGAAAAGGTAACGCGAACATTAAATCGATACTGATATTATCAAAACCATAGGCCTTTAAAAGCTCAATAGCTCTGAAAACCGTATGACGGTCGTGTTTTCGATTTAATCGTTTGAGTAGCCGATTGTGAAATGTTTGAACACCGAGGCTGATGCGATTGACACCAAGGCGTCGGTATACTTCTAACCGATCAGGGGTAATATGTTCGGGATTACACTCAATGGTAAACTCATGATTTTCATTCCATTTAAACCGTTGCACGATGACCGCCAAACGGTCAAGGGTAACACCCGCTAAAATGGAAGGGGTGCCACCCCCGATATAAAGCGTATCCAGAGGCGGTAGTTCACCATAAAGTTCAATCTCCCGTTCTAAAGCATCGAGATAAGTCAAAAATTGCTCTGGAGTCCCCACACGCTTTGGAAAATCACAATAAGTACAGATCCGCTCACAAAATGGAATATGGATATAGACCGATGTCACCCAACCACCTTCTTTAATCCGCCTTACGAAAACGTCTACGGGCTCGCAGGGTAAGTATAGTGATGAGAAGCGCGAGATAAAGGATCATAGATAGGAAAATAAAAAGATTAAGGCCATCGTTCCACGGTTTCCCGTAAGATTCGATTTGAAGACCCAAAAGAATCATTAAAGGAAAACCAACGACTGTCGCAAACGCACTGCCTAAGACCACAACGTTATTAGCCGTTTCCGTTTTCAAATCGGGATCAAGCCCCCGTAGTAACGCAAGCCCCGTCGAGGCGACGCCACACAACATGCCAAACATGACAAGTTTATAGTGGTTTTCTAGCTTTCCCTTAAAGATGTATCGGCCAAAAAATTCAACAAATAGGAACGTTGCGATAGTCCCTGCGATACTTAGGGCAATCAGGATCGGGTAATATTCCTTGATCACGCCAATTTCAATCGACATAACGGCAGCGGTAATCATCACGTTCATCGCAAAAGACGAAATGTTTGACATCATGTAATCATCCAGAAGAACATTCGTACGGTGCCCGGAACGTTCTAAAAAGCGTAAAAATGCGCGTAAGCCCATCGCGATAAAGACGCCGATTAGGTAGCTAAAACTCGTAATGACGCTGGCTATGGAAGAATTGTATGGGTAGATTAGTTTATAGAGATTGACACTGATGATATAAGTCAAGAATAAGACGATGGATAACCAAACGACTTGAACGAGAAGATTATCAAAAAAATTGATTTCAGTGGGCGTATGAAATTCAACTTGTTGGGTTTTGACTCCCTTTAATTTTTTCAGATCCACTGGCTGTAACTGATATTTTCGAATGTAATAATTTAATAAAACGAGTCCTCCGATGCCGCCGACGAGAAAACCGACCGTTGCCAGGGTGATGCCAAACTGCATCGCATACCCCATCCCCGAAGCACGGTCCCATCCCTGGCCAACTTGGCTGGCCAGCCCCGTTCCCTGCCCAAAGGCAAGAGGGAGAATCAGACCGAGACCGACAAAGAATTCAGGCCAAAAGGTGTTAACCATAATCATAAGAACAATGAGCCCCACAAGGCCTTGAACGAGGTATGTCGCTACGATAAAGAGACCGCTGTCGATACTCCGTTGATTTTGCTTCACCTCGCGATTCGTCAGTGTCAGGGAGACGAATCCGATAATCATACAAAAAAAGATGACATTCACATAAAATTGATGGTCAAATTTTAAGCCAAGGTTGAACGTGCGCCCAAACCAAGTGATTTCAAAGCGCCCTAATACGTCTGGGCCCAGCAATAACCCAATAAATCCGGCAAGCAGACTCGTTGGAATGACGATGCTCCGGAAAAAAGGGACCTTTTCCTTTATCAGTTTCGCCACAAACATTAAGAGAAAGGGATATAGAAACATTAATACGTTATGCCAATCCGTCATGGTTTTCACCTCGCAACAATTTTATCATTTCATAGAGAAAGACGATGCTGGTTTCCTGAAGATAGGGCTCAATAATGAATTGATGCCGGATCTCCTGTTCGAAGATGGTCAGGGTGTGGTGAAACGTAATACTTGGTTCCGATAACGTCGACCAAGGTAGAGATAGAATCCTCTTTTTGCCTTCCAATTTTAATCCTTCACGTTGTATCGTTAACTGGATGGTATCACGAAAAGCGCCGTCAGGCCCGATAGCGCGATAGGGAACATCATTAACGACAATTGAGGAAAATGGTTTGTTATGAACATACTCCTGTAACATTTGTTTCTGGTAGCGATTAAAATCCACAAGGTTATCAAAAGGAAAATCGCCTTCAATGAATCCGTAAACATTAACGGTTCCTTTGCTGCCGCAAGCTTGACAATAGAAATGATCACCGGATGACTTCATGCGATTAAATGCGTGACAATTAGGACAAACATATAGAAGCCGCTCAATGTATTCCGCACGATTTTTCCCTTTAAAAGGAATCATGCGTTTCCGCTGGATGGCATAATCATTGACGTCAAGCTCTTTGAGAAGGCGTTCGTAGATTTCTTGGTCAGATAGGCGCTCAATCTCTTCCGGCGTGAACATCCGATAGATATCCACGTCAATACGCCCTTTACGGCGATATCGGCACCACCGTGGCGTGGATAGATATCCCCCGATCAAACGTTGGTTATAGACGGGGAGTTTCAAAAATTTAATGAGTTTGGCTGTTGAATAGATGATGACATCGGTTGCCCCATCCCAAGTCCGTCCCCCTTCAGGGAAGACACCGATGGAACTTCCTTGCTTGACTTCTGTTAAAATCTCACGGATGGTACGAGCATCTTGCGTACGCTTATTAATGGCAATCACACGTGCGAGGCGAAAGATCAACCGCTTGAACCAATGGTCGTAGTTATTGCTTGCTGCAACAAATCGGATTAAGGGTTTCGTATAAGCGAGCACAATAAGCGGGTCGTAATTGGTCACGTGATTTCCGATAACCAGAAAAGGTCCCCGGTCGTTTTTCGCTTCATTTCGAATAATCTGAACATTTAATCGGCGTTTTAAAAATAGTCGTAACGGATATTTAAACAGTTTAAACGCGTAATGCGCAAACCCCTTTCCTTTCCGTTTTTGTCTCATCACTCTCACTTCCAATATTTGAATCATTTAAACTTCGCAAGCCAAGGAAAAGCCAAGGCCTTAACTTCTTCAATCGTGCGATCAAAATGTACTTCATCAACAGAAACCCAAACAAGTTCCGGAAACTGATTCCTAAAAAAGGAAAGCTGACGTTTAGCTAAACGTCTTGTATTCTTCTTTAATGTCGCCAACGCCTCCATAAGAGATGCTTCCCCTTTGAAATAAGGAATAAACTCTTTATAGCCAATGATATTAGGAAGAATGCCTCGGTCAAAAAGGGCTTTTGCTTCTTCAATGAGCCCCCTTTCCACCATTTCATCGACCCGTTGTTCGATCCGCTGATAAAGCCGTTCTCTATCCATCGTTAAACCGATGATGAGGGCATCGTAAAGCAGGCGAGGCGGTTGATCGGGAAACGTGCCACCTTTTCTTAAAATATCCAGTTTTCTTAAAATCCGCCGACGATTGTTAGGATGGATAGCCTGTGCTCCCTCTGGATCATAAGAAGCAAGCAAGGCGTGAAGCGCTTCATTGGATAGATGGTTAAATTGGTGTTCAAAAGATAGGTCACGTCCCCCAGGAGTAAACAGATAGTCATACAAGGCAGCCCGAATATAAAGTCCCGTCCCGCCAACAATCAGTGGTACCTTTCCCCTAGCGTTAATTTCGCGGATTTTTTCCCGTGCGAGTTGCTGGAAATCATAAACCGTGAACTGTTCTGTTGGTTCGAAAAGGTCAAGCAAATGATGGGGGATCCCCTCCATCTCCTCTGGCGTAATCTTCGCTGTCCCAATATTGAGGCCGCGATACACTTGAGCGGAGTCTCCACTTATGATTTCTGCATTCAACGCTTTAGCTAACGCAATGCTTAATTTGGTCTTCCCAACAGCTGTGGGCCCAACAATCGCAATTACCCGTTCCTTCATAAGATCACCTATACGGTCCGTTTAAACAGGCGTTCGATCTCGTGGTAGGAGAGATGGATGACAACCGGCCGCCCATGCGGGCAGCGATAAGGATTCTGACATTGGGATAAACGATCAAGCAAGGTTTGGACTTCATGATCGCTAATATACCAATTTGCCTTAATCGATCGCTTGCAGCTTAAATTTGCGGCGATCTTAGAAAAAAGGGCTTCCATCGTGGTTTCACGTCCTTCAAGAAGCGACTGGAAGATGACGTCTAAATACTCGCGATGTTGATCATGATTGAACCAATTCGGGACTTTCGTCACCATAAAGGCGTTCATCCCAAACTTCTCAATACCGATATTAAACTGCCTAAACGTATCAAGATGCTTCTCAATAATCAGAGCCTCATTCAGCGAAAATTCAAACGTTTCAGGGACTAATAGCTCGTAATACTCGTTTTTATTTTGGGTGAGTTGAGCCAAATAATACTCGTAGTTAATACGCTCTTCTGCCGCATGCTGATCGATGAGATAAAGCCCCTCATCATTTTGAGCCAACAAATAGGTTCCTCCGAGTTGGCCAATATAGTACAGCTTTGGCAAAACTTCGGCTATCGTTTGCCTTTTCGTTTCACTTTCTTCTTCCCAGCGATAAACTGGGGAATCCTCCCACACGTCACGCTGGCCATCCCCTTTTTCCCGTTCGTCTGCCTTTACTAAGGAATGATGGGGCACATCCAGCGTATCATTGTAATTGGTATTTTCACTAGCTATTACATTCGGAATAAAGGAATCGGATGCTGGAACCGTAAGAAACGGTTCCTCTAATGGATCCGATGCGATGAAGTGAAATGCC
>DATCJW010000079.1:0-21557 GCA_036562595.1 Haloplasmataceae bacterium
ATGGTGTCATAATACTCATAATACACAAAAAAGTATCCATCCATCTAAATGTAAAAATAATAAAGGGTGAGTTTTCAGAGAATGTAGAACTCACCCTTTATTTTTATCATATAGTTTGTCAACAATCTGAGGAGCGTATCGCTCCTTTTGTTTTCGAATGGAAACATCTTATCATCTTAAGCTTGTACTAAAAGAATGACGGCTTCGCTGGCAATGCCTTCCTCGCGCCCCACAAAACCAATTTTTTCCCCACGGGTAGCCTTGATGTTGACGTTTGCCACATCGGTATTAAGAAGCCTAGCGATCACAAGCCGCATTTGCGGGATATAAGGTGCCATTTTGGGACGCTCTGCATAGATCGTACAATCGAGGTTATTGACGATAAAGCCGCGCTCTTCCATCATGTCCACAGCACGGTGTAAGAGCCGTTTGGAATCGATATCTTTATATTGGGGATCGGTGTCGGGGAAATGGGTTCCGATATCGCCTAGTCCAAGAGCACCAATAATGGCTTCTGTAATGGCATGGAGGAGACAATCCGCATCGCTATGGCCCATTAAGCCTTTATCATGAGGGATATGGATCCCCCCAAGAATGAGCGGACGATCGGGAACGAGCGGATGTACGTCCATGGAATGGCCGATTCGAAACTTCATGTCACTGACCTCCTGTCCGTTCGTGCTCATAAATGGCTCGTGCGATGATGAGATCGGTGGGAGTGGTAATTTTAATGTTCATTGGCGAAGAGTCGACAACGATGACTGGAGACAGATGGTAGTGTTCAACAAGGCTCACGTCATCTGTCAAAAGAACCCCTTCTTGCCGTGCCCAATCATGGGCTTTTTTGATGAGTGCGGTTTGGATGGCTTGAGGCGTCTGAACCTGATACAGTACCGAGCGGTCTAATGTTTTTACAATTTGGCGTTGTTGGACCACTTTGATGGTCTCCTTGACGGGATAACCGGGGACTGCAGCTCCTACTGCTTTTGCCTTGTCGTAAAGCGTGGAGATGAGCTGGGGGGTGATAAACGGGCGGGCCCCGTCATGGATCAAGACGATTTCTTCCTTGACTTGTTGAAGCCCGTTATACACGCTGTGTTGACGTTCCGTTCCACCAGGCACGTAAAGGGTTCGTTCATCATGCAGGTGGTGAGCTTGTAAGAGACGTTTCAAGCTATCCATTTCGTCATCTTTTCCGACGATTAAAAGTTGCTTGCAGTGGGGATCATGAAAAAAAGGCCTAATGGCGTGGATAATGATCGGAATGCCGTCAATCGCATAAAAAATTTTATTATAACCCAAATTTAAGCGGCGACCGCTACCGGCCGCAAGGATGATGGCCGCATATCGTTTCAATGGTATCACCTCAAATATTGCCTACCTGCATTTTACCATATGCGGGTATAGACGACAATGGAGGGATTTAATGATCGTGTGTAAAGAGGGTAAAGGGATAGGTGTGTGGCTCAAGTGTGAAAGCCATCATCTCTTTTTTAGTGGGATGGAGGAAACTGAGGTGATAGGCGTACAACGCGATAGGCCCTTCATCTTGCTTTTTCCCGTAACGACGATCGCCGTAGAGAGGATGCCCGCTGTGGGCGAACTGGACGCGAATCTGATGGGCTCTTCCAGTTTTTAGGTCAATATCCACTAAGGAAAGGTTCTGAAAGGTGGCAATCCGTTTAAATGAAAGTTCGGCCAACTTCCCTTGAGGATGGTCGGGGGAAACTACCTGGACGATATTTTGTCGTTGATTTTTGTATAAATAGTGGGTAAGCGTTCCAGAGGATGCTATCTGACCGTGGACGACAGCTAAATATTTTTTAATGAACTGGCGCTCACGGATTTGAAGGCTTAATCGGGAGGCCGCCTTGCTCGTTTTGGCAAACACCATCAAACCGCCGACCATCCGATCCAGGCGATGGACAAGGCCTAAAAAAACGTTGCCGGGTTTGTTGTAGGTGACTTTGAGATACGCTTTTAAAAGCGTTAATAGGTCCGGATCCCCCGTTTGATCCGCCTGGCTAAGCATACCCACGGGTTTTTCAACGACAAGAAGATGGTTGTCCTCATAAAGAATATGAAGTTGTTTTAGCGAGTTTTTCATCATTTTCACCCTCTATAAAAAAGGAAAGGAGACGCGTAGCGTCTTACCCCTGGTTGTTATCGGTTAAAAATTTTTCGTACCTTAGATCATCGTACCATGACCCCTTCACAAAAGTCGCATGAGGAATGCGACCGATGTAGCGGTAACCACATTTTTCATAGAAACGGATGGCAGGAGTATTAAAGGCAAAGACGCCAAGTTCAATGCGACGAAATCCTAAAAGATAAGCTTTATCCTCAATATACGCCATCGCCTGTTTCCCGATCCCTTGTCCTCGATGACTGGGGCTTGCAATCATGATACCGAGCCATGCCGAGTGGTGTGTTGCGTCGTAAAGGTAGTCGGGATGTTCGACAAGGCTCACATCACCGATAATCGCCCCATCGCAAAGAATAAAATACGCATACTTTTCATAGGCAGAATAGAGGTGGGACGATTGGATGGATTCCGCGGTTACCGGCGGTAGGGCTTGAGGAGAGAAGTTAGGGGTAATGAGATAGTTCAGCTCAGGGTCATTATACCATCGGGCGATAATCGCACAATCTTTTAAATCATGATAGTTGATGGGAATAAACTCAACTTTCATAAGCCTCCCCTTTGGTTAAAGAATGGCCTGTAAAGACGATGTCCATAACTTCGCGAATCGTCTTGATGCCCATCACCTGAAAGCCGATTAATCCCTTCGTTTTTTCGACATCGCTATAAGGGACGAAGGCCCGCTTAAAACCTAGCTTGTAGGCTTCCTTTAGCCGTTCTTCAATACGAGAGACGCGTTTCACTTCCCCAGTCAGCCCGACTTCTCCGATGAAAAGATCGCCGGGATCAATAGGAATATCGCTATAGCTAGAAATAAGGCTCATAATGATGGCGAGATCAGCAGCAGGCTCTACGACCTTCGCTCCACCGGTTACCTTTACAAAGGCATCAAAGTGTTGAAGGTTAAAACCGAGCCGCTTTTCAATGACGGCAATAAGTAACGAGAGTTTATTATAATCCAATCCGGATGCCGTACGTTTAGGGTTGTTAAATGAAGTCGGCGCAAGTAACGACTGGATTTCCAAAAGGATTGGTCGCGTGCCCTCCATCGCAGCAACGATAGCCGTCCCGCTATAGCCTGTCGAACGGTCAGCAATAAACACGCCGGCTGGATTCTCGACTTCTTCTAATCCCGTCTCTTTCATCTCGAATACACCGATTTCGTTGGTAGAACCAAATCGATTCTTTACGGCGCGGAGGATGCGGTAAGGGTATTGATTATCGCCTTCGAAATAGAGCACCGTATCTACCATATGTTCGAGAATGCGAGGGCCGGCGATGGCTCCGTCCTTAGTGACATGTCCTACGATGAATGTGGGGATCCCTTGGCTTTTTGAAAGCCGCATAATTTGGGCTGTGCATTCCCGCACTTGAGAGACAGAACCCGGAGCGGAGGCGATGTAGTCGAGATAGACCGTTTGGATGGAGTCGATGATCAGGCATATCGGTTGGATGGCTTCGACTTGTTGCTGAATGAGGGTTAAGTTATTTTCAGAAAAAATAAGGATTTGTTCAGAGTGGATACCGAGGCGATCGGCTCGGGCTTTGATCTGTTCCTCTGACTCCTCTCCACTGACATAGAGAACAGGCCCGAAAGCGCTCAAGTCGTTAGAGACTTGTAAGAGTAGGGTCGATTTCCCAATCCCTGGGTCGCCGCCAACTAAGACGAGTGATCCTTGAACGATACCGCCACCTAAGACACGGTTAAACTCGCGCGACGCCGTTTCGAGCCGAATGGCCCGATCAACTTTCAAATCGCTGATTTTTTGTGGATGCCTCGACTGGCTAATGGAGGAAAAACGGGAATCAGGTGTTTTCTTTTGGACCGCTTCTTCAACCATCGTGTTATATTCGTGACATCCAGGACAGCGCCCAAACCACTTTGGGGATTCGTAGCCACAATTTTGGCAGAAAAATAGGGTTTTGGCTTTTGCCATAATCATCCTTCCCTTCCTGATACTTGTATTATACAAGCCTTCAACCCGTTTTTCTACAGATTTCAAAGGTGTGGGCTTCTTTATTATAGATCACGGTAACCTCACGGCGGTCCGTTTCGTCTAACCAGAGTTCAGTAATGATATGTTCGAGCGATTCAAGCGAGGAAGGCGTAAGGTCTGTATCCTCATATAGCCCGCTGAGATCGACTGACACCTTCATTTGTTTTAAGTAGGAGAGATAGTTGTGGAAGATGGTATGATAGTCTGCCGTTATATCTTCTGGTTTGGGGTCAGGAAGGGAACGGATGGTGTGATCGAAGGGCAAGTCGGTCGTTGACGGCATCGGCGCCTTGTCATCGATATATCCGATAGGCTGTTGCCTCCGTTGAATGGTTCCAATGATAATCGTATTGGTGAAGTATACCCGATTCGAACTTAAATCCTCGATGAGCCCGGACTTTAAAATGGTTTGGATGAGGTGTTTGATGGCGGGGAGGGGGTCGTCGAGGTGTTTAAAGACGATTATCGCTTTCTGGTACTTATTGACGAATTTCGTGAGGGTATTCTCGTTGTCGTAGCCGATGTAGCCAGGTGGTGCCCCGAGGAGATTAGCGATGCTGTGGGGTTCGGAGTAGTGATGAAGGTCGATGATCTTTACCCCTTCGCCTTTAATATTAAAGATGGTCTTGATGTCATCAATCAGCCGATCCAGGTCGGTTTCGCTGATGTTTTCACAGAGGATGGAGGCAATGGGCCGATAGTCGGCCTTATTCGCGCTATAATAGCGGAGAAATGGCTTAGCTAAGAAGGGGTACTGTTTGAGTTTTTCTTTGATTGTTCGTGTGATGACATTATGATTCATCTGGTTTATAATCCGGTTAATGTGATGTTTCTGTACGATGGGTTCGTTTAAGTTTCGACAGAGGGCGCAGGCTTCATCAAGCAGATCGATCGCTTTGTCCGGGAAGTGGTTGTTGGTAATAAACTTATCGCTGACATGGCAGATATAGTGGACGATGTCGTAACTGACTGAAACGTGGTGGTAATCCTCATAGTAAGACTTGATCTGTGAAAGAATCGTGATGGTTTCTTCAAGGGAGGGCTCGTCGACAAAGATTTTGATAAAGCGTCGGGAAAAAGCACTATCCTTTGCGATATACTTATGGTATTCCGTAAGCGTCGTCGCCCCAATACAACAGATCTCATCGCGGGATAGAGCCGGCTTAATGATATTGGCGAGATCGATCCCCGCATCGGTGCCGCTTTGGTTGACTACGTTATGAATCTCGTCAATAAACAGGATATATTCGGATTTGTTTTTTATTTCATTGAGGAAGGCATCAATCCGTTTCTCCAGGTCTCCCCGGTATTTGGTCCCGGATATCAGTGAGTTGACGTTTAGCGAAAGAATGTGCTTCGGAATCGCTTCCTTATTATAATAAGCCGCTAACCCTTCCACAATGGCCGTTTTCCCCACACCGGCGTTACCGATGAGCAACACATTCCGTTTATATTTTTTGTGGATAATGGTATTGATCCTTTGGAGGATGTCATCCCGCATGACAAGAGGAGGCATAGGGCGTTCTTTCAATAGCTGGTTTAGGTTGGTTACGAAAGGGAAGGCTTCTAACGGATCGGGTATCTTTTGTTCTGTATGATGTTCAGGATCAATCGACCACTCCATCACTTCCATCATTTCCTCCTGTAAAGCTTCAATATTAATATTTAGCCGGCGCAACACCTCGTGAGCAATCGACTGCTTCGTCTCCAACAGGGTATAAAAGAGATGCTCTTCATAGACGAGGTGGGAGTTGGTCAAGTTTTTCAAGATGACGGCCCGTTCAAAAATCTGTTTAAGACTTGGCGTATAGATGACGAGGCCCGAGATGCCCTTTCGAAAGAGGACGATGCCATCGATAACGGCTCGAAGCTTCTCCTCGGTCACACCGTATTCGCTTAAAAGGATGTGGCAACTGCTGTTGTATTCTTTAAAGAGAGCCAAAAGGAGATGTTCCGATCCAATGATGTATTCGTTCTGGCTTACCGCCAAATTGTGGCAGCGGTTAATAATCTTTTTAGTCTCCTCCGCATACTTCTCATACATCTCACTCACCAACCCTTACTATATAAGGATATAAAGTTTGTAGATAAAATATGATGAAATCGGATGGGAAAGGGGTATTGTTATAATTTTGTTAAGAAAGTAATTTCATGTTGAGACTTATTTGGGCTATCAGGTATAATGTTTTATAAATGTCCGGGACTGTCGATTGATTATATTATAGAAAGGGATGATTCGATGCCAGTCATCTATGATCGTGAGACCATTAATCGTTTGAACCACGATATCAAGGAACATTTTCCCCACCTCTTTCCGATTGATGAGTCGATGCACGTGACCCATGAAGGCGTATCCCGCTTAGTCATGCTGGATCGCTACGCGCAGAAGGACATTCACCACGTGACTCTGAAGGAAGGGGATATCGTTTTGGTTATCGTGAAGGAGGATCCGCGATTCCCTGCCCGTGGGATTGGACGCATTCTATCGATTCACGAGGAGGAAGGTTACGCCATCGTCCAATTAGAGGAAGAGTTTCGGGGGGCTCTAACGGACGAAGAGGAGATTCAGACAGGAATCATCAAGCGCAAATTGGAGACCATTGACAAACCCTTGGAACTCTTTTATGAACAGATCGCTAAACGGGTTGCCCGACATTTGGCGAGTGTGGAGAAGAGTGAAGAAAAACGGAATGAATGGGAAAGACGGTTTTATGAAGAATTAAAGGCGTTACACTTCGTCCCAGCAGGCCGCATTTTATATGGTGCGGGCAGCGGGACGGAAGTCACTTATTTTAATTGCTTCGTCATGCCCTTCATCCATGACTCCCGGGGAGGCATCAGCGACCATCGAAAAAAGGTCATGGAAATCATGTCCCGTGGCGGCGGGGTTGGGACCAACGGTTCCACGTTACGCCCTAAAAACAGTTTGGCCCGAGGAGTTGGCGGCAAATCCAGCGGCGCCGTCAGTTGGCTCAATGACATCGCGAATTTGACGCACCTCGTTGAACAAGGCGGCTCACGGCGTGGCGCGCAAATGATTATGTTGGCGGACTGGCATCCCGATGTGTTAGAGTTCATCATTTCAAAAATGCAAAATCCGAGGATCCTCCAATACATTATCGAAAACTTTAATGATGAGGATATCGTCCGCCTCGCAAAAGAGAAGCTTAAATTTGTCCCCCTATCGGACGAGGAATTAAAGATGTATCAAACCATCATTGACATTGCCAACGAGCAAACGCCCTCTCCCTTTTCGGAGGAGATGGTGGAACGGGCCAGACAGCTTGTGCGCGACGGCGGGCGTTACGAAGTGAATAATCCCGAGTTTTTATCTGGCGCAAATATTTCGGTAACGATTACGGATGACTTTATGAAGGCGGTAGAAAATGACGATTACTTTGAGTTGCGCTATCCCGATGTAAACAACTATAACGAAGAGGAAATGGCTATTTATAACGAAAAGTGGCATGAAGTGGGGGATGTCCGCGAATGGGAGGCGATGGGCTACCGCGTCGCCACCTACAAACGGATTAAAGCCCGGGAACTCTGGCGGCTCATTAACGTCTGTGCTACCTATTCGGCGGAACCGGGGATCTTCTTCATCGACAATGCCAATCGCATGACCAACGCCCGGGGTTACGGTCAAAAGGTAGTGGCGACTAATCCTTGTGGAGAACAACCATTGTCCCCCTATTCAGTCTGTAACTTGGCCGCCATCAATCTTGAAAAAATGGTGGATAAGTCCGAAGGCCGTATCGATTGGGAAAAGCTTCGCCGTACCATTCAAACTGGCGTTCGACTTCTGGATAACGTCATTGATGCCACTCCATATTTCCTTGAAGAAAACCGGAAACAGGCACTCGGGGAACGGCGTATCGGCCTTGGTGTCATGGGGTTGCATGACCTTTTGATCTGGTGTGGCGAACGCTACGGATCGCCTTCGGCAAACAAGTTGGTTGACCAACTCTTCGAGTTTATAGCCACCATCGCCTATGAGACGTCCATCGAACTGGCGAAAGAAAAGGGATCTTTTCCCTTCCTTGATGAAAAGGGCAGCCGGGATGCTTTCGTACAGTCCGGATACATCCAAAACCTCCCACGTTATATTCGGGACAACATCCTCACCTACGGCATTCGGAACTCTCATCTTCTGACGATTGCGCCTACCGGATCGACAGGAACAATGGTTGGGGTCTCAACAGGGCTGGAGCCTTACTATGCTTTCACTTACTATCGCAGCGGGCGCCTCGGCAAGTTTATCGAGGTTAACGCTCGGATCGTCGACGAATGGCTTGAACGACATCCCGAGTACACCCGTGATACTTTACCCGACATTTTCGTTAGCGCCATGGAGTTAACCCCCGAAGAGCATGCGGATGTTCAATGCGTCATTCAACGCTGGGTCGACTCATCCATTTCTAAGACCGTCAACGCCCCACGGACCTTTACCGTTCAAGATGTTGAACGGGTTTATGAACGCCTTTACAAAGGCGGTGCGAAAGGTGGAACGGTATATGTTGACGGCTCGCGGGATGCCCAGGTATTGACCTTGAAATCCGAAGAGAAGAGGGAAGAACAACTCGACCTCACGGATCTGGGAGTTGAGGTCTCCACTACGAAAGAAATACACGGCGAATCCATTAACCCCCCGCGTACAAAGGCAAACCGCAATATCGGCGTTGAGATTGGGGATATCTGCCCGATTTGCTTGGAAGGGACCGTGGAAGAAATCGGGGGCTGCAACACATGTACAAACTGCCACGCCCAGCTTAAATGCGATATTTAAAGCTGTTTGCGGAAATTGGACGGTCATGATAATTGGGGCTGTAAACATAAACGAATGGTGTTTACAGCCTTTTTTCTTCTTTAAAATGATGCCGTTAATGATCGGGGAAGACGAGACATAAGGATTACGCTTTTCATGATTGACAACGGATTTAATCTGTGTAAAGATGGTAAAGAATGGGATAATATATGTCAGAGTGTTTTCTTGGGAGGTGTGCCCAATGGAATCGACTCCAAAATATGAGATGTATGAACGGACTTTACTCGTTGGCGGTTATACAGACGAGGATGAGAATGAGTTTATGGATTCGATGGAGGAGTTGAAGCGGCTAGCAGAGAGCTGTTATTTGGATGTCGTAGGGATGATTTCTCAAAAATTGCGCTCGATTAATGCTAGCACTTACTATGGGAAAGGCAAGATTAAGGAGATCAAACAATACGTTGAGGAACAAGAGATTGAAATTGTCGTTTTAAATGATAACGTCTCACCCGTCCAGATGCGCAATATTCAGGAGATAGTGGGATGCGATGTCATCGACCGGCATACCCTCATTCTTGATATATTTTCTCGACGGGCCAAGACAAAGGAAGCCATGTTACAGGTTGAAATTGCACAGCTTAAATACCTTCTCCCCCGGATTCACATCATGCTCAGCAACTTGAACGAACGATTAGGCAAACGGGGTTTGGGAGAAGCAGCGGAGGAGCTTAGCCGCCGTCGGATTGAAAATGAAATTATTAAAAAGGAGAGGGAACTGGAGAAGATTGTTCAGGTCCGGAAACTTCAACGGCGGAAACGAAAAAAGAACGAAGTCCCGGTTGTGGCTTTAGTCGGTTATACCAATGCGGGTAAATCGACCCTGTTAAATGCGATGATCGACTACACCGGCGGGGATGCGGAGAAGAAAGTGTACACCGATGACCGTCTCTTTGCGACCCTCGAGACGACTACCCGGGAGATTGAGCGTTCTCCTCATAAGAAGTTTCTTGTCACCGATACGGTTGGTTTTGTCAGTAGACTCCCACATGGTTTAGTCAAGGCTTTTCGTTCTACTCTTGAGGAGGTGACAGAGGCGGACCTCATCCTCCACGTCATTGATCTCTACAATCCTCATTTTGAACGCCAGAAGAAGGTAACGCTTGAGGTGCTAAAAGATATCGGAGTAGAGGATGTCTCCATTATTCCTGTCTATAACAAGATGGATCGGGTCAAGGAACCGCTCAGTTATGACGGGATTCATATTTCCGCCAAAACGAAAGAAGGTTTTGACCGCCTATTTGATGAGATTGAGCGAAAGCTTTTTCCTGATTACCAAACGGCCCGGCTCTTCATCCCGTTTCATGCGGGCAACATTTATCATGAGTTGAAAAAGGCGGCGTATATCATTGAAGAAGAATACCAAGATACGGGTTATCGGCTATTGGTAGAGCTCAATAAAATCCAATATGAACGATATAAACAATATATTCAGACTTCGCTATAAGCTACTTTTTTTCTATGAAATGTGATAAAATATACAAGAATAAAAAGAAAGATCATAGTTTAATGTGGAGGCAATAAAATGAAACGAGTACGCGTACGTTATGCGCCAAGTCCTACTGGCTTTTTACACATTGGAAATGCCAGAACCGCCCTCTTTAACTATCTGTTTGCGCGGAAGCACAAAGGCGATTTCATTATTCGGATTGAGGATACCGATGTCGAGCGGAATGTCGAGGGTGGCGAGGAGAGCCAACTGAAATATTTGAAATGGCTCGGTATTGAATGGGATGAATCCGTTGATAAGCCGAATCCCCAATATGCCCCTTACCGCCAGCTGGAGCGTTTAGATATATACCGCCAGTATGCAGAGGAACTTGTTGAACGGGGGCTTGCCTACCGCTGTTACTGTACTGAAGAAGAACTTGAAAAAGAGCGGGAAGCTCTTTCCAAGGAGAAGGCGAGCCACTGGCATTACTCCCGCCGTTGCCTTTATGCCACCGGTGAAGAGTTAGAGGAATTAAAGAAACGCGGGGAATATACCATCCGTTTTAAGGTTCCAGAAAACGTCACTTATACTTTCCATGATATGGTGAAGGGAGAAGTCACCTTCAATTCGAACGATATCGGGGACTGGGTTATCCTCAAACGGAATGGCATTCCGACCTATAACTTCGCGGTTGTTATTGACGACCACCTTATGGACATTACCCACGTTCTGCGCGGTGAGGAACACATCACGAATACGCCAAAACAGATGATGATTTATCAGGCCTTTGGTTGGGAAATTCCCGTTTTTGGCCATATGACACTGATTGTCAAGGAAGACGGAAAGAAACTATCGAAACGGGATCCAAACGTCATGGCCTTTATCGAACAGTACGAACAGATGGGCTATCTCCCTGACGCGATGTTTAATTTTATCGCACTTCTTGGTTGGTCGCCAGAAGGCGAGGAGGAGATTCTCTCGAAAGAAGAGCTCATCGAACGGTTTGATGAAAATCGCCTGTCCAAGTCACCGGCCACCTTTGACCCGAAAAAGTTGGAATACATCAATAACCGTTATATCAAGATGTTGTCGAGTGATGAAATATTTGCCCTTTGCAAAGAACATCTCGATCGGGCGGGCATCAGCGAAGGGAAATCGGAAGATTGGCTGAGAAAATTGGTTGACTTATTCCACGACCGGATGAGTTACGGCGCCCAGATCGTTGATCTGTACCAGGAATTTTTTGCACATGAATTTGCCATCGAAGGCGAAGCTCTCGATTTCATTAAACAGGAAGGTGTGTACGACACCTTAGTGGCTTTTAAAGAAGCCATCGAAGCGTTAGACTCATTCGACGCGGAGACGATTCAACAGGCAATCAAGGCTGCAGGCAAGAAAACGAAAGCCAAGGGAAAGATGCTTTTCATGCCTTGTCGGATTGCGACAACGGGGCAAATGCATGGCCCCGAACTTCCTCGCATGCTCGAACTGCTCGGGAAAGAGAAAGTGCTTAACCGTCTCAGCTATACCATTCATCTTCTTGCTGAATAATGGGCAAAACCTAAAATGGGATGACCAACGCTGTTGGTATCCCTTTTCATTTGCACAAACAAAATATCTTGCAATTTGTGAACATATAATAGAAAATAGAAAATAGAAAACGTATAAGAGGTGGACCAGGACCATGTATATCTACAATAGCCTGACGAACAAAAAGGAGGAATTTGTCCCGCTCGAGCCGAATAAGGTGAAGATGTATGTTTGCGGCCCGACGGTTTATAATCATATTCATATTGGCAACGCCCGACCCATTATTTTTTTTGATGTCGTGCGCCGCTTTTTAGAGTACCTTGGGTACCAGGTGGTTCACGTATCGAACATCACGGATGTCGATGATCGCATTATCGAACAAGCCGGACGGGAGCATGTGTCAGAAACGGAGATTGCACGAAAGTATACTGAAGCCTATGTTACGGAATTAAAGCGATTGGGCGTTAAACCCTATCACCACATGCCGAAGGTTACGGATCATATGAACCATATCATTCGGTTCATAGAGGAGCTTATAGCCAAGGGTTTTGCCTATGAAGTCGAAGGCGATGTCTATTTCCGTATATCGAAACTGAAAGACTACGGAAAACTATCGAATCAGGCTCTCGAACATCTCGAAGTAGGGGCAAGAATTACCGATCATGATAAGAAAGAGAATCCCCTCGACTTTACCTTGTGGAAGAAAACCGATAAAGGCATTCAATGGGATTCCCCCTGGGGGCAGGGCCGCCCAGGTTGGCATACCGAGTGTGTCACGATGATCCATCATCATCTAGGGCCAATCATCGACATTCATGGTGGGGGTTCCGACTTAAAGTTCCCACATCACGAAAATGAGATAGCCCAATCTGAAGCCGTGGCCCATACGCCGTTAGCGAAGTATTGGATGCATAACGGTCGGCTGATGATCGATGAGGAGAAAATGAGTAAGTCCCTTGGGAATGTCATTCTTCTAAAGGACTTTCTCAACCAATACGATGGTAACGTGCTCCGTTACTTCATGTTGTCGACTCACTATCGCCAACCTCTTAATTATACGGATGAAGCCATCCGCCAAGCGCAAAAAGAGATTGAAAAGGTGACATCAGCCTATCAATTTCTTACCCATAAGTTGGACTTCTTCGATCCGGATGGGAATGAAACCGAAACGCCGGAACTCAAAGCATTAAAGGATGAGTTTATTGCCGCTCTATCCGATGATTTCAACACCCCCAATGCGATTTCTACGTTGCAAACCCTATTAAAGACGATTAATCGAAAAATACGGAGATCGCAGTTGACGAAAGCGGAACTGATGGAGCTTCGAGGTATGCGTCGTCTTCTTCAAACTTTTCTAGAGGTCTTAGGATTTTCGATCGCCGTGACCCACCTAACCGAAGAGGATAAAACGCTCATCCGTTTGAAGGAAGAAGCTAGAAAAAATAAAAACTATGAATTAGCGGATCAATACCGCGCACAATTACAGAAAAAAGGGATCTATCTCTAAAATGATGAAGAAGAAAGCCTATTCACTATTAAATGGATTGACCTTAGCCTATATTGGCGACTCTTACTATGAACTATGCATTCGAAAATATATGATTGATAAAAATTACACCAAAGTGAACGATTTGCATCGGTTGACGATTCAATTTGTCTCTGCTGTTGCTCAGGCAAAAATCGTTGAGACGATGTTACGCGAGCGCTTCCTTACTCCGGAAGAGGAAGCCATCGTGCGCCGTGGCCGAAATAGTAAGCCTGAGCATCGGCGGCCTAACGTGGACCTGGAAACATACCGCCAGAGTACTGGATTTGAAGCGCTAATCGGTTACCTCTATCTTATGGCCAATCAACAACGGCTTGATGAAGTCATTCAAAAGGCGATTGAAATCGTGGAAACTGGTGATACCAATGGTTGAATGGATTTATGGCAAAAATCCGATTATGGAGGCTCTATCGTCTGGCCATCCGATCTATGGGCTGTATGTAACCGAACGGGTATTTAACCAAGAAACGCGGATTATGACGCTAGCCCAAGAACGTAACATTCCCATAACGATTACTGAGCGTTCAGACTTGGATCGTTTGGTAAGCGGGACCCATCAGGGGATTGTAGCCAAGGTTGCTCCGTATCGCTACTATCAATTATCGGATGTGTTTGAAGAGTCAGCAAAAAGGGGTGAGCCTCCCTTTTTCTTCATCCTTGATGGGTTAGAAGATCCTCATAACTTAGGGGCTATTTTACGTACCGCTGAAGCGAGTGGGGTTCACGGCGTCATTATCCCAAAACATCGATCAGTGAAACTCAATGCGACGGTAGCCAAATTATCCGCTGGTGCCATCCATTATGTCAAGGTTGTTCAAGTGACGAACATCCGACAGACGATCGAAACTCTAAAAAAACAGGGGGTTTGGGTCGTCGGTACGGATCTAGATACGGATGCGGATTATACGGCTTTTGACTATACGATGCCCATCGCCATTGTGATCGGTAATGAAGGGAAAGGGATGAGTCGACTCGTTCGTGCCTCCTGCGATGCACTGGTGAAAATACCGATGTTGGGGAAAATCCAATCGCTTAATGCATCGGTTACCGCAGCCATCCTAATGTATGAGGTGGTTAGGCAACGACACAAATAACATGACAGTAGGTGGACTATGGACAAGGAGAGGAGAAACGTCAAACGAGCTGTTGACGCGCAAACGAACGAAAAAATCAGTGGTAGACGGTGTGTCAGTGACGTGGAGAATGACGAGAAGTTCAACCGACTCATTGCGGCTTATGAACATATTATTAAACTATACATCAATAAGTTTCACTTACACGAAGAATTCGACGATGTGATGCAAGAAGGCAGGATCGCGATCTATAAGGCAATAAAAACATATAATGGAAGGAAAGGCGCCAATCTGTTAACCTACATATCCGTCTGTGTCCAGAGGCGGCTGTTATCCTATATTCGAAACAAACAGGCGAAAAAGATGAAGCCGTATACCCGTCGGATCGCTTCAACCAACAGGATACGAGCATCTTGTTCCTTTCGCGTTGAAGAAACGGTATTAACGAAAATTCATTTCGAACAGGCGTATCAAAAGGTAAAAATGCAAATTGATCCTGTCGAGTTGGAAATATATAATAAATATGTTTATGGCTACTCCATTGCTGAGTTGTGCCAGATGTACGGGTTGCAGCGGAAAACACTATATTTGATTCTTGGGCGCGTACGAAAGAAATTGCGCAAGGAATTGGACATAACCAACTATTGACATCTCATATAATTTTTGTTAAAGTATTTAGAGCTAGGTAGAAAATTTGGTGAATGATATGCGAGTAAAAGTCATTTTAATTTGTACGGAATGCCTATCGCGCAACTATACGACGACGAAGAACAAAGAATCCATGAAGAAACGATTAGAGATCAGAAAGTTTTGTAAGACGTGTAATAAGCATACCGTACACAAAGAAAGCAAATAATTAGGAGGATCGACTTATGGGAACCCAAAATCCACAAGCACCCGAAAAGGCAACAGATAAAAAGGTTACCGATAAAGCTGTATTAAAGAATGTATTAAAAGGCGTTCGCGTTATACTCGGAATTATCGGCGTACTGAGCGTTATCGTTGCCATCGTTTCCATCGCTGGGAAAATGACCGACCTGTTGCTTTTATTAAATATCCGCGTAAAGTATGGCCGTACGCAAGAATTCTATACGACCTTGACATCGGCATTGCTAGCCGTCATCTCGCTCTTTTTTGCCTTCTCACCGGCTATCGATCGGTTCTTTAACATCATCGAACGGAAGGAGATTCGCCTTTCAGAAGAGAAGGAAGGAATTAGCCTCGAGTTTATCTTCTTCTTCTCGATCGCCATCGTATTAACGGTTATCGGCATCATGTTAGGGTTGGGCGAGCTTGTGGTCGAAGCGGAATTGCCTCTGCTCGGTCGATTCACTGAACCGTTTATTGTTGGATCCATTATCATTCTCGCCATCGTATCCCTTGCCGTGGCCTTTAACGAAACGATCAAGGCGTCTTGGAAGGAGATGAAACGGGTCACCTGGCCGAAGGCTAAGGAGATGACCGAATATGCGGCTCAAGTGTTCGCTTTCGTCATTTTCCTATCATTGCTCTTCTTCGTATTCGATGTGGTGATTGAACTCGGTCTAGAAGGATTACGAAATTTACTGGCTTAATGTTGTCCTTTTGTATAAGGAGGCTCATTCATGGGAGAAAAAAGATGGTATGTCGTCCAAACCTATTCCGGTTTGGAGAATACCGTTAAGAATAATCTAGAAAAACGGATCGAGTCCATGGGCATGGAGGATCAGATCTTCCGTGTCATTGTACCAGAAGAAACGGAAATTGAAGTTAAAAATGGTAAGCGGAAAGAAAAGGTCAAAAAAATCTTTCCGGGTTACGTCTTTATTGAAATGATCGTGACCGACGAATCTTGGTACGTGGTGCGAAACACTCCGAATGTAACCGGTTTTGTTGGTTCTAGCGGAAAAGGTGCTAAGCCGGTTCCCTTGAGTCCGGAAGAGATCGAGCCGATTCTAAAGCGTCTGGGCTTAGATCGCGAAGAAGTAGAACTGAAGTTTAATGTCGGCGACCGAGTTCGTATTAAGGAAGGTCCTTTTGCTGGTCAAGTTGGAGTCGTTGATGAAGTCGATAAAGAGCATCTAACGCTGAAAGTGCTTGTCGAGTTCTTCGGCAGGCAAACGACGTTTGAAGTAAGCCTCGACCAAGTTGAAGAATTTGTATGAAAAATGGTTGATTTTACACCCATAACGTGCTATTATAGCATAGCTAGCGTTTCTAGCTATGCTTTTTCATGTGAAAACGTATAGTCACGTGGACGTGTCAATTTGCGTGGGAGGATGTTTTCATCCATTTTACCACATCACGGACTAGAGGAGGTGTTGTCATATGGCGAAACAAGTAACCAAAGTCATTAAGTTACAAATCGAAGCTGGTAAAGCGAATCCAGCCCCGCCAGTAGGACCAGCGCTCGGTCAAGCAGGTGTGAATATCCAACAGTTTTGCCAAGAGTTTAACGAAAGAACCCGGGATATGATGGGGAACATCATTCCGGTTGTTATTACGGTTTATGAAGACCGTTCGTTTACTTTCATCACCAAAACGCCACCTGCATCAGACCTGTTGAAAAAAGCAGCTGGTATTACGAGTGGATCGCCGAATCCGAAGACAACGAAAGTCGCGACGATTAAACGCGAAAAAGTGCGCGAAATCGCCGAATTGAAAATGCCTGACCTTAACGCAAATGACATTGAAGCGGCTATGCGTATTATTGAAGGTACAGCTAGAAATATGGGAATCGTTGTTGAAGACTGAACTCCGTTTAGGTTACAAGCGTAACCTAAATTGTGGGAGGAGATTCCGTTAAACCACATGTAGGAGGTGCCAGAATGGCGAAAAAAGCAGGAAAAAAATACATTGAAGCGGCAAAACTTGTGGATCGGAACAAGCGGTATCCATTAGTAGAAGCCATTGAATTGGTGAAAAAAACGAGTTTTGTCAATTTTGATGCGACCGTTGAACTTGCCTTCCGTCTCAATCTTGACCCCCGCTATGCGGAACAAAATTTACGTGGTGCCATTGTGTTACCCCATGGTACAGGTAAAACACGAAAAGTGTTAGTCATTGCTGAAGGCGAAAAGGCAAGAGAAGCTGAACAAGCAGGCGCTGATTATGTCGGTAGCGATGAATACCTAAACAAGATCCAACAGGAAAACTGGTTCGATTTCGATACGATCGTTGCTACGCCTGACATGATGCCCAAACTTGGTCGCTTAGGTCGTATTCTTGGTCCGAAAGGTCTCATGCCAAACCCCAAAACGGGTACGGTAACGATGGACATCGCAAAAGCGGTCGAAGACATCAAGAAAGGGAAAGTCGAATACCGCGTTGATAAGGCAGGAAACATCCAACTGCCAGTCGGTAAAGTGTCTTTTGACACGGAAAAACTAGCAGAAAACATTAAGACCGTCGTCGAAGCGATTGTTCGTGCAAGACCCAGTACCGTTAAAGGGACGTATGTGAAGAATGTGACCGTTACCTCAACAATGGGACCAGGGATTAAGCTCGATTTCGCTTCCCTTATTAACTAAACTAACTCAATAAGTTATAATTAATGAAAAACGAAAGCCGTAGACAGTAGGTGCCGCAAGGCTTAATTTCCTACCGAGGCGATGATGAATAGATAAGCATTATTGCATTTTATGATGCATTGACTGATTATGTTCATCGTGCCTCTTATCTGTCTACGGATAAGGGGTTTTTCATTAGTGGAATGATATGGAATTCAGGAGGTGTTACGATGAACACAGCGGCAATCGAACGCAAGAAGCAGCAAGTCGAAGAGTATGCAGAAAAGTTTGCAAACGCTGTATCAGCCGTCGCGGTAGACTATCGTGGTTTAAGCGTACAAGAGACTACGGAACTGCGCCGAGCTTTGCGTGCGGAAGGCGTTGAATTTAAAGTCGTCAAGAATAATATTTTACGGCGGGCAGCAGAAAAAGCAGGATATAATAGCTTAGTCGATATCTTTTCTGGTCCTACCGCGATTGCATTTAGTAACGACGATGCCGTAGCGCCGGCTCGCATTCTTCACAACTTTGCAAAAGATCATGAGGAACTCGAATTAAAGGGAGGCTTCATCGAACGGAAAGTCGTCGATCTCGAAACCCTATCCGAAGTGGCGAAACTTCCGAATCGTGAAGGTATGTTGTCGATGTTGCTATCCGTTTTACAAGCTCCCATCCGCAATTTTGCTTATGCAGTTAAACAAATTAGCGAAAAGAATGCTGCCAATGCCTAATAACATCTAAAAAAACGAGAATAAGGAGGAAATCTATAATGGCAAAATTAACTACGGAACAAATTATTGAATCTTTAAAAGAGATGACCATTTTAGAGTTAAACGAATTGGTTAAAGCAATTGAAGAGGAATTCGGTGTTACCGCTGCTGCGCCTGTTGCGGTTGCTGCTGCCGGTGCAGAACAACAAGGCCCCACGGAATTCGACGTCATTCTTGAAAATGCTGGAAATGCGAAAATTCAAGTCATCAAGGTTGTTCGCGAATTGACAGGCCTAGGTCTAAAAGAAGCGAAAGCTCTGGTCGATGGGGCGCCTGCTCCAATCAAGGAAAAAGTGTCCGAAGAAGAAGCGAAAGCTATCAAAGAAAAGCTCGAAGAAGCTGGCGCAGTTGTTTCACTGAAATAAACTCGAGCCATAAGCTAAAACCTGGGGAGTGTAAACTTCTCAGGTTTTTCTGCTTATGGGTGTAAGGGAAAACTTTTTATCTAAATTTATGTTTTAAGAAGGTGAATAAATCCGATGAGCCATTACTATACTAGTAATTTAGAAACAAAAAGCAATGTGCAAAAATTTACGGTTACCCTTAGAGGAGAACCCCTCACCTTCTATACGGATCATGGCGTCTTTTCGAAACAAGCCATCGACTTCGGTACAAGGCTGTTAATCGAAAGCTATGAATACCAGGCCAATCATCGGAAACTTCTCGATATGGGTTGTGGTTATGGTCCGATTGGCATTAGTTTAGCTAAAAAGTTTTCTAATCTTTGGGTGGATATGGTAGATGTGAATGAACGTGCATTAGAGCTTTGTGAGCGCAATCGATTGGAAAACGGCATAGAAAATGGCAGAGTGTTTTATAGCGATCTATACGCTAAGATTGAAGACACCTATGATGTGATTCTAACCAATCCGCCGATTCGAGCAGGGAAAAACATTGTCCATCGAATATTCGAGGAGGGCTATCACTACTTGAATGAGAATGGGGAACTTTGGGTCGTCATCCGCAAGCAACAAGGTGCTCCATCGGCAAAAAAGAAATTGGAAGAGATTTTTGGAAATTGTACGGTCGTCACCCGTGATTCGGGTTACTATGTCTTGAAAAGCGTGAAATAAACTAAAAATTATCAATTTATTCTTGCAAACGCTCGCTATTTGTGATATTATTGTAAAATGCCTAAGTGTTGTCAAAAACAGGAATTGATTCAGTAAACTCCTCAAAAAATCCATTAAGGGGTGGTTCTCTTGTCCAATGTCAAAAGGTATAAAGAAGTTCCCTATGGGAAAAAACGTGTGAGAAGAAATTACTCACGCATCAGCAGTGTATTAGAATTACCGAATCTCATCGAGATCCAAACCAGTTCTTTTAAACGGTTCCTAGAAGAAGGAATCAAAGAAATGTTTGATGATATCTCCCCCATCAAGGACCATGGGGGAAACCTCATCCTGGAGTTTATTGACTATGAGATCGGTAAGCCGAAATACACTGTTTTAGAAGCGAAAGAACGTGACGTCACGTACTCTGCCCCTCTTAAAGCACGCGTTCGCCTCACAAATGTCGAAAAAGAGGAAGTCCTTGAACAGGAAGTGTTTATGGGCGACATGCCGTTAATGACCGATACCGGCACCTTTATCATTAACGGTGCTGAACGGGTCATCGTCACCCAACTCGTCCGTTCTTCGGGCGTCTACTTCAGCAATAAAGATATCGATAAAAAGAGCGGCAAAGAAAAGATTACTGGTCAGATTATACCTACCCGGGGCGCTTGGCTCGAGTTTGAGATCGATGCGAAACAAGTGCCTTATGTGCGTGTTGACCGTACACGTAAACTCCCTGTGACCGTTCTATTAAAGGCAATAGGATTGGCGACCAATGAAGATATTAAGGCATTGTTTGGGGAACACGTTTTATTGAACAATGCCTTAGAAAAAGATTCGACAGAAAATTCACACGAAGCGCTATTAGAAATTTATGAAAAGTTGCGGCCAGGAGAACCACCGACGATTGACGGTGCGCGAAACCTGTTCTATTCGCGTTTTTTTGATGTGAAGCGGTATGATTTAGCGGCTGTTGGTCGCTATAAGTTTAATAAAAAGTTAAACCTTTTTGAAAGACTGATCGGTTATCGCCTTGCTGACCATCTCGTCGATTCAAGTACTGGCGAAATCGTCTTTGAAAAAGGAAATGTGTTTACGCAAAAAGACCTCGATGAACTCGTTGAACGCGGTTACGACTTGTCTTTAATCAATCGGAAGAAAGTCGAACTCTTTGAACCCCTTGAAGATAAAGAAACCTATGTGCAAGTGGCAAAAGTATATGGAAAGCTTGAGGATGAAGACGAATTAATTGAGGTCACCATTATCGGGAATGATCAGCGTGAAGATTCCCTTGCAGTTACCGCTTCTGATATTATTGCTGCTGTCAACTATTATTTCAGCCTACACTTCGGTATTGGTTCGTTTGATGACATTGATCATTTAGGAAACCGTCGCCTTCGTCTCGTAGGAGAATTATTGAAGAACCAATTCCGAATCGGTTTAACCCGAATGGAACGTGTCATCCGTGAACGGATGAGCACGCAAGATCCGGATAGTTTGACCCCTCAAAGCCTCATCAATATCCGTCCTGTGACGGCGGCAATTAAGGAATTTTTTGGAAGCTCGCAGCTTTCACAATTTATGGATCAAACCAATCCTTTAGCAGAAATTACGAATAAACGCCGTCTATCCGCGCTTGGTCCTGGCGGTCTCACTCGGGAACGGGCCGGAATGGAAGTCCGTGACGTGCACAACTCGCAC
>DATCJW010000084.1:0-5007 GCA_036562595.1 Haloplasmataceae bacterium
GCATCTTGAGAATCGATTAGAGACAAGATTAAAATTTTTCTCTCGTTACAACGTGTTAATTATTGATGAAGTTGGCTACCTTCCTTTAGATACTGAATCGTCAAATCTTATCTTTCAACTCATAACGAAACGATATGAGAACCAATAAACCCCTATCAAAATGGGCTGAAATCTTTGGGGAGCCCGTCCTAGCAAACGCCATCCTCGATCGATTACTCCATCACTCTCACGTAATCAATATCAATGGTAGGTCCTATCGCATTAAAGATAAAATACAGAACATCGAATCAAATAAAAAATGAGCGTGAAAGAATAACCAAAATTGGTAAATCGATCACGCTCAAAATTGGTAAATTTTATATTGACATTAACAGGGATACTTGATTTCTTTGTCAATAGTTTCCACGTGTGGAAATGTGCCCATTGCTGGAAACTAACAGTAGTAAAGGAGGAATCGGTATGCCAAAAGGAATTATCCCGATTGCGCTAGGCATTGGTGTCACCACAGCAGGGGTTATGTTGAAAAAGAAAACGGTGAAGCAAAAATATATTTTGGATTTTGCATCCATGGCGTCTTCTACCCTCTGTGGCTTCGGTGCCGCCCATGTCTTGCTTGGAACAATCGATTTGATTACCAGCCTTCGCCAACCTTCATCATGATCAGTTGCAAAGGGCAAAAAATAACCAGCCTTAGCTGGTTATTTTATTTTTCCAATGGATTGACAGGATGAATAACGCTTGGCGGCGTATTGTGAATGTAGGGAGGTGCGGGTTTGAGATGCGGCTTTCCAGCATACGGTTTGGGCACTTGAACGTAGTTGAAATATCCTTCCCCGTCTAAGCTGGGCCCATGGGCCCAACGGCCATGGGTACTTTCCTCACCTTGTGAGAAGTTAAATAACGTGTGCGAGACGGCTTGTTTCTCTAAATGTCTGGGGAACGTGCTGGGGACAATGATGTTTTCCTTCTCCTCAAGTTCGAGGATGGCCGCTAACCATTGATTTTGATGCATGCGGTCTCGGGCTAAAAGGAATGCGAGTAGTTCTTTAACCCCGGGGTCATTCGTCTCCTCATAGATCCGGGCAGCTTGAAGCCGGCCTTGGGACTCGGCGTTTAGATTGGCGCGAAAATCAGCGAGCAGGTTTCCGCTGGCCGTGATGTATTCGTCTTTCCAACGATTGCCATTGGAATCAACGGGCATCGCACCTAATCCGGATACGATGACGTGTTGAGGATTCATGCCTCCGAGGACAGCACCGATGATGGGATCTTGAGCCATCGTTTCCTGATCGCCGATCGGTGCACCATCCAAAAGGCGAGCGATCATGGTCGCCAACATTTCCACATGAGCCAACTCTTCCGTGCCCGTATCGAGTAGTAGATCCCGATATTTGCCATCACCACGGGTATTCCATCCTTGGAATAAATATTGCAGGGCGACGGTCAGTTCACCATATTGTCCACCGATAAGCTCCTGCAGTTTGCGGGCCATGATGGGATCTGGGCGTTCCGGCTTTGCGGTAAATTGGAGTTCCTTGATATGATAGAACAAAGGCTTTCCTCCTTTCAATCTGACATTATCCTATGCCTGTTTTATTCCTTTTGACTATGCCAATGACATTCTCCACATCAAAAAACCTCCCCAATGAAGGAAGGGGAGGTCTAACATTTACGACCGATTAATGTTCGGCTTGCCGCTTCCAGCGGCTGATAAAGAAGGCGATAACGATGAAGATCAGGCCCATTAACACGATAACCCCGTAGTTCATCATTAGTTGTTTCGCCGTTTGCCGGTTCCATAACGTCATCGAGGCGATGAGTCGGTTATTCCGAACATACCAGTAACTGGGAATGATTCGGGTGATTCTCAATAGATTGGCGTTTAAAAATTCTTGGGGGACGAAAATGCCCGTTACAAAGGCAAATCCCAATGAACAGATGGTGCCCAATGCGGTGATGACATTCACGGAATCGAAAATGGAAGCGATCAAATAGGCGAGGGTAATCGTATTGAGCATGAAAAGAAAGGCGTTGATGGTAAACAGCATCCCTTGTCTGGTAAACATCAATTCCCATTGAACCACAAGGCTCAACCCCATCAGGAAGGCAAACAGGATGAAGCCTAAAAAGAGGTTGCCAAGGATAAGGATAAAATTGATCTTTTTCATGGACATGGAGGCGAGATGGAGACGGCGCTTAATATCAATGGATTTGAAAGAATACATGATGACGCCGATGACCGTTATGATAAGTGCTAAAAGCACGTAAGCCAAAAAGTTGAAATAGAACATCATGCCGTTGAAATTATTATGGTTCTTTTGTGTAAATTGGACATCGGTTTTTACGTTCAGATGTTGGCGAATGGTTTCTGTCAGATGCTCAGCCGGAATATCTTCGCTTAAGTAGAGATGGGCGAGGTTCAGATATTTCTCCAATTCCGTTTCGAAGGTGAAGGAACGCGAGGAATTGGGGACACTTTTCGTCTTTAACTTCAATGGCTCCTTTGTCTTTAAACTGGCGGTAAAGCCCTTTGGAATTTCTACAATGAGTTCAATGTCCCGGTAAAAAAAGGCATCTTCAATCTGTTCCTCGCGGATCGTTTTATAAACGGCATAGGATTGAAGGTAGTCCTTTAAATCGTTGGTCAGTTCCGTTTGATCATGGTCAATCCAGAGGACGGGGACGGTTTTATTTTCAAACACCATGTTCTGCTTGATGTCTTGGTTAAAGATCAAGGCGAGGAGTGTAAAAATGGCGAGGTAGAGGGTTACTGTCCATTTTTGCTTTTTAAGAATTTTCAAATACCCTTTAAATACTGTCATAGCGAGTCCCCCTTAAGCGGAAGAAACTGATGAAGACGAATAGGATGGAGATCATGGCTAGGACGGTGATGTTTTGGAAATACATCCGGAGGTCTTGATAATAGAACAGGCTATAGAGGGCATCCGTCAATAGGCTGACGGGATTGATGTACTTGATGAAGGGCAGGGCCTTTTCAATCATGAACTTGATTTGCACGTTCATCAGCCCTGCTAGGAAACCGAGGAAGGTGGAAGCGACGGATATAATCGCCTCTCGTGTGTTTAACGAACCGCGTAAAAGGGAAGTCAATAGGGCGCCGAAAGCAATCCCTGCGATGCTGCCGATAAATTGGCCGAGGATAATGAGGCCCGTTTGCTCGCCAAAGGAAATGCCGAGGATGTACTGCAAATAAAGGAAAAGCAGGAGCGCCCCCATGAAGTGGACGAACAGGGCAGCAAGGAAGTGAATGACGATGAAACGGAACTTATGAGTCGGCGAGATATTCACCCGCATCGCCCGATCGGATAAGTTTGCCTGAAGATCGGATACGAGGCCAACGCCCCAAAAGCTGCCCCAAATGGCTTGGGAAGCGACGAGGGAATAGAAGTAGATAACTAACCTTGAGGCTTTGCTGTCGGTTGGGGAGTAGGGTTCAGCCAAAAAGTGTATTGGCTGTTGAATGGACTGTAAGACCTGTTCCAACTTGCTGGGATCAGTCGCGGAGACCGTGAGAATCAAGTCTTTGATTTGCACGTATTGGTCAAGAATACTCTTCGTAATCGTTTGGTACAGACCGTTACTGTTAATTCGATAGACGATCGTTTCCCCATCGGTATAAACGTAACCGGTGATGGCCTGTTCTTTTAAAGACTGTTCCAGTTCCTCGATCGTGCGATCGGTATGGATGTGAAAGAGCGGTCTCCCGTCTTCTATTTCCAACGCAGACAGGTATTGAATGAGCATCTGATCATCGGTTACGACGTAAAGGTCCTTTGTTTCCAGGAAATCATCTTCCGTCAATTGTCCGAAGGCAAGATAGAAAAAGGTCGCCAGCGCAAGCGGGAACCCAAAGGTCCAAAAGAGATTCGCTTTACTCCGTAGAAGGTACTTTAAACGATAGAGAAAAAGTGTCATCTTAATCCCTCAAATCTTTTCCCGTAATCGCTAGAAAGACATCATTAAGCGTCGGCAGGGTGGAGTAAAGCTTTCCGTATTGGATATTACGATCAGCAAATAATTGGAGGACGGACGGAATGACGGATTCTCCCTTCTTTCCTTTGATGACCAGTTTATCCCCTTCATAAAAACAATCGGTAACCTGAGAAAGCGCCCGGATCCAATCCAGATATTCTTCTTTCGGTTCATAGAGATGAATTTCCAGGGTTTCTCCCTGATCGATACTAGCCTTTAGCTCTTCGGCTGTGCCATAACGAATGATCTTTCCTTTATCCATGATGGCGATGAAGTCACAAATTTGCTCGACCTCTTCCATGTAATGGGATGTATAGATCACCGTTGCCCCTTCTTCATTCAGCCTTTTAATCCCTTCTAAAATATTGTTGCGGCTTTGAGGGTCCACTCCAACGGTGGGTTCATCGAAGATAATCAGTCGCGGCTTATGAGCGATGCCGCACGCGATGTTCAGCCGTCTAAGTAAGCCTCCGGAGAGTTTTCGCGGGTAGAAGTTACGAAAATCGTTGAGTTGGACAAAGTCGATGGCCGCTTCGACCAATTCCTTGCGCTTTTTTTTGTCCTTCACATACAGCCCACAGAAATAGTCGATGTTTTCATAGACCGTTAGTTCTTCGAAAACGGCTACATTTTGTGGCACAATACCGATCTGCGCTTTAATGTCGTATCGCTCCGGATGCATCGGTTCCCCAAACACCTCAATGGATCCTTCTTCATAGTTGAGAAGCGATAATAGGCAATTGATTGAGGTGGTTTTACCGCTTCCATTGGGTCCTAAAAGCCCAAATATTTCCCCTTCACGGACTTCAAAACTGAGCCCATCTAGTGCTTTGACTCCGTTTTTATACGTTTTGGAGACGTCCGAAAATTCGACAATCATTTCTTTTCCCCCTTCGTATTTTTTTTCATTATTATAGAGATTGAAATCTTATGATGTCAATTATAGGGGATAAAAAACATAATAAAAAATTATGTTTCAACTATTCTTCGTTTTCCCACGCATCTAGTTGAGAG
>DATCJW010000091.1:0-8220 GCA_036562595.1 Haloplasmataceae bacterium
GATATCTACTGTTAAGAAATTGACAAGGATAAAGGGAATAGCTTGTATTCACCCACTAAAATCGATGATATCGACGATCTGCGACGCTCAAGAGTTATGACGTACAAATTTTAGCTGGATTGCTGAATTAAAACTCCTGAACTAAAGGTAGGAAAAAATACTTTGGTGACGAAAAAACTAAAGAAAATAATTTGAAAAACAAGAGGATATCCATTAATATAAAAATATAGTTTACTGATGAAAAATGGCTTGGATAATGGGAGTAAGTGGTATGAAAGAAGAGCTCGGTCGAAAGGACCACGAAGAACAGATGATATATGAGCCTTTACAGGCTTACAAAATGGTTTATAAAGATTTGCATCATAAAAATGTGACCGAATATTTTGATGTATTGGTAAAAAAGTCACAAATCGATGTTGAGGCAAACCGTCAAACCGTTAAACGGATTCATAAATATCGCAAGGAGCATACGCGAATCATACGTCAAATCCAACGTCAGAACACGGTTCGAGCACTTCAGTTTCTCATGATTCTCATAATGGCTGGCGTCATCTATTTTTGCGGGTATACGTTGGCATATACAGGAATAAGCGTATGGCCAATTGTGGGCATCATGACAGGGGTGGGCTCCATCATTTTTTCCATTATCTTTATTGTCAAACAAAAGCCAAAGTTGGAAGCGCTTCACCAATCGAAACAGACGGTCGAGCACCACATAGACGAGGCCATTAATGAAGCTTGGGAGCAAATGCGGCCGCTAAATGAACTGTTTCGTCCGGACATGTGTCGATCCCTATTTCAGAAGACTTTGCCCCTCATCCATTTGGATAAGATGTTCGACAATAAGCGTTTGGAGTTTCTGGTCCGTCGATTCGGGTTTAATGCGGCAAAGGATCCTAACCGTTCAACTCTCTTCGTTCAGTCAGGAGATATCCACGGTAATCCCTTTTTCTTGGCGAATGACTTAGTCCATGAAATGGGAAAGAAGACCTATACGGGATCGAAAGTCATCACTTATACGACCACACGAACCGTCAATGGCAAACGAGTGACGACACGTCATACCCAAGTTCTTACCGCCTCCATCGAACGCCCTTGCCCGTACTATCGTAAAGAGCCCTATCTCGTCTACGGTAACGATGCGGCTCCGGATTTGATATTTAGCCGAACCGATTCCGATGCCGAACGGATGAGCGATAAGGAACTTGAACGGCATGTACGGAGAGAAATTCGAAAACTACGACGTCAATCACGGAAGAAATTGATGAAGGGCGAAAGCTTTACCGTGATGGGCCATTCCGAGTTCGAAGTCTTATTTGGTGCGACGAACCGAAACAATGAAGTCCAGTTCCGACTCCTCTTTACGCCTTTAGCGCAAAAGCAGTTGTTGGATCTGATGAAGGACAAGGAAGTAGGTTTTGGTGATGATTTCGATTTCATCAAACATAAAAAAATTAACATTATTATTCCGAAACATCTGAAACAGATCAATATTAATCCTTCTGCGCACTTTTTCCAAGGCTATGATATCGACGAGGTACGTGAAAAGTTCATTAAATTTAATGACGCATACTTTAAACACATCTATTTTGCTTTCGCACCTATCTTGGCCATCCCACTCTATCAGCAACATAAACCCCATGAGTACATCTATGAAGGGCTCTATGATAGTTACGTCTGCTTTTACGAGCATGAGTACGTAGCTAATAGTATGAACGTGAAAAACTTCAAACATCCCTTATCGGTGACGCCGAATATTCTTAAAACATCGGTCATCAATAGCGAAAATAATCGCGATCTCGTGAAGGTAACGGCATACGGCTATCGAACCGTCGATCGGGTAGAATACGTCCCGAAATGGGGGCGTGACGGCAGATTGCATCAGATTCCGGTTCGTTGGACCGAATATATTCCCGTCACAAAAGAGACGGAGTTGGCGATCCATGTTGTAGAGGAAGAGAAGGAAAAATCAATCTATGATAAAGTACGTGAAGTCATAGAAGACCTTCAAAAGCGGGAAGGTATTCCGGAACGCGACATTTATCGTGTGGGGGCACTCGTTGCTTATATTGTAAATAAAGCGGCGAATAAACAATAAAAAATTAAAAAAGGAGGAACATTATGGCTAATCCACTTGATGAATTAACGGGCCCAATTAGTGAAGAGGGACGTGACATTAATGTCATTCACAAACAAATTCCAGTTAAAGTCGGAATCGGATCGAAAATCTTTGAATTTTTTCTCTGGTTCCCATTGATTATTCCGGGTTTGATATTCCTCTTTATGAAGATTAGAGCACGAAACTATTTCTACGCTCTCGAACAAAAAATTCAGCACAACGCGTCTCAAATTGATAACTTTCTTGAACAACGCGTACAAATCCTGCAAAACGTGGTGGGCATTGTGGAACGGGCAATCGAACTGGATAAGGATGTCATGAAATCTGTTGCCCAATTTAGAGGAGGCGTCCGTCCAACAGAAGAAAACCGCAGTGAGTTTGCAGCTGAACTGGACAACGCCTTAACGAATATTCGTGTCGCTTTTGAAGCATATCCAGAACTCCGTGCCCACCGTGCACTTGCCGATGCGATGCAACAAAATAGCTACTTACAACGGGAGATTACCGCAGCTCGGGAAGTTTACAATGACACCGTCTTGAGATGGAATCAAGACATCTTCGCATGGCCTACGAAGATGATTGTGGCCGCCAAGATGGGTTATACCACGCGAATTCCTTTCAGCGTCAGCTCTGAAGTGAAAGAACAAGCTCGTGCAAAGTTCTTTTAAGTCAAAGAAGGTAAAAAGGTTACAAGCGAAGGAATATTTTTCCTTCTGCTCGTAACCTTTTTATTTCGTGATGTATAAAATCCCAATCGTTCCCCGACCACAGTGGCTGGAGATGACACACCCGGCCTCTGTAGTCAATAGATGTTTAACCTTCAAATGGGTGTTGATTTCATTGACAAGATATGCCGCCGCTTCTTCTGCATCGGAATAGGTGACCATCACAAAATCAGGATCAAGCCTGTCTTTGTCATTTAATAGTTGAGATAAAAGGATCCGATACCCCTTGCTCAATCCACGAGGCTTTTGTCCGACGATCATCCCACCCTCCTTCACATGGATAATGGGCTTAATCTTCAACATCGTGCCAACGAAAGAGGTAAGGGCCGAACAACGCCCCCCTTTATGTAGGTAGTCGAAGGTGTCGATGATGAAGGATGTTTTGACTCGCGGAACAAGGCGTTCAATCGCGCTAACCATTTCTGTAACAGAATATCCTGCCTTGCGATAGATGCACGCCTTTAGTACCAAAAGACCGATTCCTGTAGAGAGATTAAGCGAATCGATGATGTGGATACGCCCTTGTGGAAATTCTTGGGCGGCCAGATGGGCATTTTGAACGGTAGCGGAAAGTTTGGACGAGATACCGATGTAGAGGATGTCATTTCCTGATTCAATGTATGGTTTAAAAAAATTGATAAAATCGCCTACGGATGGAGCGGATGTTTGCGGTAGACATTTTCGTTCCTCAACAAGCCGGTACAATTCTTTTGTTGTGATGTCTATTCCATCGCGATACACATCATCCCCAAAACGAACATATAAAGGAATGACCGGTATGTGATAGTGGTCCAACAGTTCTTTGGACAAGTCGCACGTACTGTCACTCATGATGACGACATTTCTCATTTTCTCACTCCTCTTGTCATAATGTCGGTATGAATAAACAATCGTTATGATTGTTTATCACATTTCCAGTCAATGATATGAAAAGATTTTAGAAAGCAATGATGATTCCGCCTTCATCCGCATAACTTGATGAAGCGCCTCCTGTATGAACGATATGGATGGCTTTAAAAGGATACCGTTTTTCCACTTCCCTTTGCAAGGTTTGGGCACGATCAAAGGCGTTACAATGGCTGATAATAAGCGTTTTCTCCTCAAAGTAACGGCCGTATGTTCCAATTGTATCGATGAGCCGTTGGAAGGCCTTATTGTAACCTCGCACTTTCTGATCAAGGGTAATGGTCCCTTCTCTACTTTTTTTAGCAATGACTTTGATGGAAAAGAAATTGGCAATCTTTGCCAGTAAGGGATTAAGCCTTCCCGATTTCGCCAGATGTTCTAAACTTTCTAACAGGAAGATGGTCTCCATTTCCTCAATAAAGCGCTCTGTCTTTGACACAATGGCCTCGAATTCCAATCCTTGTTGGATAAGCTCGTGGATCTTTAAGACGACGAGTGTTTCTCCTGCTGAAGCACTTTTCGAGTCAAAGATATGGATGGTGGTGTCAGGATGTTCTTCCAGGTACATCTGTTTGGCAATGACAGCGCTTTGGTAAGTACCACTTAATGCTTTAGACACGGTGACGCAAAAGATAAGGTCAGCGCCCTGAAAGTGTTCGATGAAATCGAGAGGAGAGGGACAAGCCGTCTTTGGAGAAAAAGGACTTTCTTTCATCCGTTGAATATAGTTGGCAAGATCTAAATCCTCATTGTCTATGAAATGGCTATCCCCAATCTGTAACTTTATTGGGACGAGTTGAGTGCCGGTTAATTGCTTGAGCTTGGGCGATAGGTCACAACAACTATCGGCTATTATTTTGATTTTCATTTTTATTTCCTCCATTTATATACATTATTAACATTTTTCATCAGGGTATCGCCCATTATACGAAAACTCGTACGAACAGGTCGACGGTATACTTACATTATAAAGGAGGAAGCTATAAATGTAAAATAGTTTACATCAAAAACCGAAAAAAAAGACGTATTTATGTAAAATAGATGACAATTGCCTGATGGCAAAATGAAAAAGGATGGCTCATGCCATCCTAACTTTATGATATTGATGCCGAGGCTATTCCTCGAGGAGACGTTTTTCACCCGTCAAATGTTTGATGTCGGTCACGTTTTGGGTAAACTCTAACGTGCCGATATACTTGCCTTCCGAATCACGCACAGCAAAATAGCGGATAAGGATTAGTTGTCCATGCCTGTTAATCCAAAAATCTTCGTGATCTTTTTTCCCCGTTTTAAAGTCATTGAGTATTTTGTTTACAATTTCGATACTTTTT
Source organism: Haloplasmataceae bacterium (assembly GCA_036562595.1). Lineage (GTDB taxonomy): Bacteria > Bacillota_I > Bacilli_A > Haloplasmatales > Haloplasmataceae > DATCJW01. The sequence continues at coordinate 5,082 of DATCJW010000091.1, forward strand.
GGGGGATGACAGTTTTGAACGGTACGACCGATTGCCGCTTTCGTACGCGTGAAAATCCTTTCTTTACCTTGTGAGAAGTACTTGACTACATCCTCTTTATCAATAAAAGTGATGTCGACGGGCATTGAATTCAACATCGCCTCGAGTTCATGGGGAGTAAGGAGCCCGGTCTCCAATCGAATTATCTGTTCATCAGCTAATGGTTCATCACGTTTTAACAGTTCTTCCACGTTATCAATAACCTTTTTGGGTTTCCATACCGGTGGTTGGTCGATCATCGTATAGCCAATCGCATCGCTTTCCTCCATAATGTTTATCCATTCATCTTGTGTGAGGAGTTCCTCTGCGGTTGGGAAAAGAATCATTTCCTCTTTGAAGAACATCTCTTCAATCTGTTTCACCGTTGCCTCGATTTTGGGAATAATATCATCGGGGCCTTTCGTCTCTTCTTTTAAATCATCGATGATATCCTTTAACCGTTCTCGGATCTCATCGTCAACTCCCCACATGACTTGTGCTGGACCGTAAACCCCATGTTTTTCTAAATAGGGGAAGAGAAGGTTCTCTTTACGTGCGTAGTGACGATCGATTGTTGCTAGGTATTCAACATATTTTAAAAGCTTTTCGCGCCGTTCTTTTGATGGATTCCGTTTAAATTCATCAACGTAAAAAGGAAATTTGACCGAAAGAAAGTTACGGACTGCATGGTTTTCTTGGTGGAAGGTATGGATGGGATGGCCAGGGATGCTGCTGGGTCCAGAAAGCCCGTGAATGTCTTCGATGGAACCTTTAAATACGGCGGCATGCACATCGCAGAGGCGTTTAACCTCCTGAACGGGCATACCTTCCGCAATAATTTGTTGTTCGAGGAGGGAGATTTCACGAGCCGAGATATGCCCAAATTCTTTTTCAAACTCCTGTTTAATGGATTCGAAATCTTCTCCCTCATGGAGTCGTAATATTAACGCTTTAAGCCGGTTGTAGCGGCGTTTGTATTCTTGTGACATAAGGTCTCGATTATTAATTAATTCACTCATCAATTCACTTCCTTTGCCATAATCTTACCTTTCTGCTTTTGCGGCCTTATTATAACAAACCTACCTTTTTAAAAATGTGATGTATGTCAAATCTCTTTATTTTCTTTTTCGTGATCATGTAGAGACATAACCAATGAAAAAGGGGTTCGGACAATAGAACCCCTTGGCGTCATCAGAAACTCAACTATTTTGACCTAGGTGAACGAACAGCCGGTTTGTCCTGTTTGTTCCCCCGCTTTTTCTTTTGTCGGTCGTTCTTACGTTCCCGTTCAGTATGAAATTCATTCATACGACCGAACTCTACATTGGCTTTTTCATCATCGTTTCGATTGGCATCAATGCATGGCCTTTCGTTTTTAGAAAACTGGTCTTGATGGCAACGCATGTCATGGCCTCCTTTTGAATTTCTGATGACAGGATTAGTTTGTGATAATAAAGGTCAAGTTATTATTGACAGTTTTCAACAAAATCGAACGTAAATCCCTTTATATCGAGGTAATTTTTGGTTATACTATGAGTATCGTGTGTTTCTTTTGGTATTCGTTGATCGAAAACGAATGAATACGCGGATTAACACACCTCATAGCATCAATCGAAGGAGGGAACAATAAAATGAACATTCTCGTAGTCAATGACGACGGGTATGAAAGTGAAGGGATTGCCATTTTAGCCGATGCGATGAAAAATTATGGAAACGTGTATGTTGTTGCACCACATAGCGAACAAAGCGCGAAGTCTGCTTCTATTACTATCCGTCACAACCTTCAAATTCATCAACATTCGGATACCTTATATAGCGTCGTAGGAACGCCTGCGGATGCTGTACGAATGGCAATCCAGCGGTTACAACTTCCAATAGATCTCGTCGTATCCGGTATAAACAACGGATTTAACATCGGAATCGATACCATCTACTCCGGGACAATCGGTGCCGCTATGCAAGGTTTAATGTATGGTTTGCCAAGTATCGCTTTCTCAAGTGACTACAACAACTTTGAAGGATCGAAACGCGAACTTGGCCAGACATTGGAGTGGCTTTTTAAACATGAACTATATTCCGACAAATATGTGCTGAATGTAAATTTTCAATCCCGCGAGTTTCCAAAGGCAAAAGGGATTCAAATTACCTATGTCGACATCTATCCAAATCGCTCGATGTACAATGACTTAAGACTTGACGGATTAACTGATCGAGAGGCGGTACACCAAGGTTACATTTCGGTTACACCGCTCAAGCTAGGAAATGGCGATCCTCAATTAAATAAAGAGTTACTAGCAAAACTGAAAGGATAGACTAGGCGCATCTCTTTTCTCTCAAACATACAATAGAGAGAAAGAGGTGATTGCATAATGTATTATCCTGAAACACCGCCGAACGTAGCGGTGGCTCGTATCCAAGGCGGTCCGCTTGCCCCCAATCTGGTCGGTGAGGTTATATTTGAAGAAGTGCCGAATGGCGTCATGGTGTATGTATACGTTCAAGGATTACCACCCTATCAACCGGGAACGAACGGGAAACCGATTGGCCCGCACGGCTTCCACATCCACGAACATGGCGTGTGTGAAATCGGCGATCCCAACGATCCCTTTTTAACTGCAGGCGTCCATTGGAATCCCAATCACGAGCCACACGGAAACCATCCCGGGGATTTTCCGGTCCTGTTCAGCCACGGGGGTATGGCCTATATGGCATTTTTTACGAATCGTTTTCAGATCGATGACATCATTGGAAAAAGCGTCATCATCCATGAACATCCCGATGATTACGTATCGCAACCTTCTGGTGATGCGGGAAGACGGTTGGCTTGTGGGGTAATCGAACGCTGGATTCCAAACGAAAATCGGTATTACTAACAAGGAGGGCTTATGAATCCAAACTTAATTAAACGAATTAACGAATTGGCGAATAAAGCAAAACGGGAAGGCCTTACCTCAGCCGAGAAAGAGGAACAAAAAAAGTTAAGAGAAGAGTATCTCCATCAGTTTCGCGCCCAGTTTAGAAAGGAACTCTTAAACGTTCGAGTGATAGATGCCGAGGGGAATGATGTGACCCCTAAGAAGTTAAAAGAAGCTCAACAACGGGAACGGATTAACTCAACTAA
>DATCJW010000097.1:0-3700 GCA_036562595.1 Haloplasmataceae bacterium
CGGTAGTCCCATGTAATACCCAAATTGTCTATTTTCTTCTAGGTAGGAATCGATGAAGTCATCCAGTTCTTCTTGTGTGAAACCAACTTTTGGATCGTTAATAAAGGGATCTAAAGCGAGAACCGCTTTTCCATCAAGATAAGCCGCAACGTGGTCTGGATAGGTGAAGACGAGGGTTGGGGTAGTTCCGGTCGTAATGTTATTCACTACTTTTTTCCGTAGTTCCGTATAATTACCGCCTTCCTTCTTAAATGTCACTTTAATGTTCGGGTATTCTTTTTCAAATTCATCGATATACCCTTGAATAAGTGACTCTAAATGCTCACCGAAAGAATGCCATACGGTAATTTCAACGATTTTACCTTCCGGTAGTTCGGTGATGATGTCATAGTCATATAGATCTTGGTCATTCTTACGGTCTCTGCACGCAGCTAGCGTTAACGCAAGAGCAAAGACAAGCAATAATGAAAAGAATTTTTTCATATCCTTTCCTCCTATTATTTATTATTAATTTTATTTATCCTCAATTTAATCATTTATATGCATTCATAGTGTACAAATGAAGGACCCCCTGTTACCCTTTAATACCGCTTCGCGATACACCGCGAATGATGTATTTCTTAAGGGTAAGGAAAACGATAAGGAGCGGAAGGGTAACGATCGTACTTCCTGCCATTTGGAGGTTGTAGCGAATCCGGCCCAAATCGTCAACGAAAGCCGAATCGCGTAGACCGTTGGAGATCATTTTACGAGCATCGTTTGATAGGCTGGTTACTAGGCTAGGCCATACATATGCGTTCCAAGAACCAATCGCACTGAGAATGATGATCGTTGTAAGCGTTGGTTTCGCGATGGGAATCATGACTTTCAAGAGGTACTTAAAATCAGAGGTTCCGTCAACTTTAGCTGCGAGATAGAGCTCGTTAGGAATTTGCTTGAAGGTTTGACGGAGAAAGAAGATGTAAAAGACACTCGTCATGAATGGAACGATAAGGGCGAAGAAGGTATCATCCCAATTCAACGATTTAACCGTGATGAAGTTCGTGATAATCAGCATCTCACCAGGCACCATCATTGTCCCCAGTAAGATCAGGAAAAGGACGTCGCGACCTTTAAACTCCAAACGTGCAAAGGCGAAGGCTGCTAACGTGCTAGTAACGACGGTTCCAAGTGTGGAGAAGAATGCGACAATCAAGGTATTTCTAAAGTAAAGGTCAAATCGCGTCGCCTGCCAGGCCCTTAAAAAGTTTTCAAAGTGAAGTTTAAGGGTGAATAGTTGCGGAGGTCGAATTTCCACAGCATAGTCACTCTTTAAAGCCGTCAACACCATCCAGTAAAACGGCATAAAAACGAGAAGGGCGGCAAACGTTAATAGAATATATGTAATTGATCGTTGAACAATATAGCGCACTTTATAATTGGGTTTTCTAGTTTTCGACTCTGTTTTAGCCGAAAACCACTCTTTTATTTTGATCCAGTTGGATTTCCATTCTAAACTCTGTTTCATGCTACCACCCTTTTTTATGAATAATACACGGTCTTTTTACTAATGTACATCTGAATTAGCGTAAAGAGCATGATGAATAGGAAGAGGACAACGGCAGCGGCTGATGCCATCGAAATGGCGCCCGTATCGGTTCTGCTCAAGGCGTCATAGATGTACCAAACGACCGTTTTTAAGCTATTGGGTTCTTTAACGGTTCCACCTTTAGGGAATACTGCTAATACCGATTCGTAAGCTTTAAATGCCCCCATAAACGAGGTGATCGTAATGTACATGATCATCGGTGATAACAATGGTACCGTGATTCGGAAAAACACGCGCCATTTAGGCGTACTATCGATTTTAGCTGCTTGGTAGTATTGCCGGTCAATACTTTGTAAACCCGAGAGAAATACCATAATTTTGAACGGTAATCCCATCCAGATGGAGTAAATGATGACGACACTCATCGCCTCAACATAAGTGGCTTGCGTGTCCATCCAGTGAACGGGGCCAATCCCAAACCAACCGATGATGGTATTGATAATACCATAGTCATAGTTAAACATTAATCGGAAGACAAGACCAATCGCAATAACATTCGTCACATACGGCAGGAAGAAAATGGTTTGGAAAAAACCTTGTAGCCGTTTAATGGAATTCAAGCCGACCGAGATGAGTAAGGCGATCATGACGGAAAGGGGCACGGACACGAAGGTTAAGATCATCGTGTTTCGAAATGCCATCCGAAAGTTTTTGCTTTTAAATAGCTGAACGTAGTTATCGAAACCAAATCCATCAAATGTATTGAGTAACCAGTTATAATTCAGTTTAAGCGAGGAATAAAAAGCATTAAAGATTGGATAGAAAGTGAAAATGGTCATGAGGATAAGTGCTGGTGCTAGGTAAAGATAACCTTTCCAATTTTGCTTCTTTTCCATTATCTCAAACGCTCTCCTGTGGCTTTGCTAAATAGGAAGTAACGATTTTTCTTAAAGCCAAAGCGTACAGTTTGTCCAGCACTTACCTCAATTTCCGAATCAATAATTCCTCTCACTTGTGTCCCATTGATTTGACAAATGATCATCGTATCTCGGCCGATATGTTCCACCATTTGAATTTCCGTTTGAAGGGGACCGTCATCATAGAGAAGGACATCTTCAGGTCTGAAGGCGAAATGTACTGGTTGGTCGGGAAGATCGACCGTATCGACAACCGCGTCGTTAACGAGGACTTTTTTATCCTTAACCACAGCTTCCGTGACATTTATCGGTGGATTTCCCAAAAATTTCGCTACGAACAAGCTGTTTGGATTGGTATATAGTTTTTGAGGTTGATCCACCTGCATGATATTGCCACGATCCATGACGATAATTTCATCACAGATACTCATTGCTTCTTCTTGGTCATGGGTGACGAAGATCGTCGTAATCCCCACTTCTTGTTGAATACGTTTTATTTCTTGTCTCATTTCAAGACGTAAGCGCGCATCGAGATTGGATAAGGGCTCGTCGAGCAGAAGGATTCGTGGATGTTTCACCAAGGCGCGTGCGATCGCAACCCGTTGTTGTTGTCCACCCGATAGTTCGGCTGGTTTCCGTTTCATCAAGTTTTCGATTTGAACGAGTTTTGCCATTTCATAGGCTCTATCAAGCGCCTCATCCTTCGGTACTTTCATATTTTGTAAAGGGAAAAGAATATTTTTCTCCACAGTCATATGCGGATAGAGGGCGTAGTTTTGGAATACGAGTCCGATGCCTCGCTTTTCTGGTGGTACATCGGTTACATCTTCATCTCCAAAATAGATCTTTCCACTTGTCGGTTCGTGTAATCCTGCAATGAGAAATAACGTTGTCGATTTACCGCATCCAGAAGGTCCTAGTAGACCACTAAGTTTCCCTGATTGAAACGTAAGGGAGACATTATTCACGGCAACAGTACCAGGGAATGCCTTAGTCAGATTCTCTACTCTAACTTCCATGTCAACTTCTCCTTTTTCTCTCGTATTTGTAAATAAGACCCTAGAGTCTTATCACTATAGTATAACATTTTTTATTTCTATTGTTAAGAGAAACTATGAAAATTTTAAAGCGTTTTTATCCTTTCATAACTTAACAATTAAATAAACGCGTATTCACGTACTTTCTCGCACATGTTGAAAGGCGAAAAGACGCTTCCAAAAAAACAGGACTTTCTAAACAAGAGAAAGTCCACTAA
>DATCJW010000098.1:0-6157 GCA_036562595.1 Haloplasmataceae bacterium
TTACACGAAGCCGCTTCATCGGTCAGGTCGATGTTCGTGTCCAATACTTCCCGAATCCGTTTTAGCGAGGCCATCGTTCGGGAGCTATTTAAAATAATCACGGACATCATGATTAGGGACATCAAGATCTGGATCACATAGTTGGTAAAGGCGGTTAGGACACCAGTAGTCATATGACCAGCAATAACTTGTTGCCCACCAAACCAGACGACAGCCAGGGTAGTAATATTCATAGCGAAGGTCATGACGGGCATGGTAAAGATCACGACTTTCATGGCATGGAGCGTCTTTTCCTTCAAATCGACATTGGCCTTCTCAAATTTCGCTTCTTCGTAACGTTCTCTAACAAACGATTTGACCACCCGTATATTCGTTAAATTTTCCTGGGTAACCGTATTGAGGGTATCCAGCTTTTTTGCATCAGAGTAAAGCGTGGGAACCCTATTTTAACAATGAAATAGATGCTTAGCATGAGTAAGGGGATGACAGCCATAATCACGAGTGCCAGTCGCCAGTTTAACGAAAAGGCCATAATAAGCGCACCGATAAACATTCCTGGGGCTCTTAATGCCATGCGCAACATCATCTGAATTAAATTTTGAACGGTTGTAATATCGTTTGTCAGTCGTGTGATTAAAGAACCGGTACTGTACTCGTCGATATTGGCGAAGGAAAATTGTTGGATCTTTTTGAAAAGATCTTTTCTTAAATCGTTCGCAAAACCCGAAGAGGCTTTAATCGCAAAATAGGCTCCGCCAATACCGCCTGCCATCATCAACAGCGCAGTCAATAACATGATGATGCCGATAAAAATGATGTAGGAAATGCCTCTGTTGCCGTAGATCCCGTCATCGATAATATGACTTCATAACCAAGGCATAACGACTTCACCGATCACTTCGACGATCATCAACATGGGCCCGATGATAAAAGCGGGTAAATAGGGTTTAATGTACTTCCAATATCGCGTCATAATCGTTCTCCTTTACTTTTGCGGTTTGATTTCTGCTTCCATAATCGTGAGGTTGCGGTTGAGTTTCTGAAATAGTGTATAGAGGGTATACACTTCTTCTTCTGTAAACCCGGAGAAAATCTTTTGATCGATGGAATCGAGAATCTGTTTGCTTTGGTCGACGACTTTGTTTCCTTTGTCGGTAATCACAATTTTATTCAGTCGATTATCCTCTTGATCCACGATTTTATCGATATATCCGCCTTTTTGCAGTTTTTTTAAAGATACGGCAACGGTTGCCGTTGATACGTCCATGCGTTTTGCGAGTTCCTTTTTGGTTTATTTCCGATAGCGTTGATGTCGTTTCCGTATAACGGAAATAATACCCGTCCAATTTATTTCATCATCAAAAAGGAGCTGTGAACGAAGCGTTAAAATACGCGCGGGTTACCGCTCATCGATCCTTTCTCAGCGTGCTTGAAAGGCCTATGCGTCCAAAATTGCGAAATATCGGATCGGGAAGAATGAAAAGGGATGTAAAGAGAGGAACGCAACGATTGGTGTTATAGCGGTATGGAAAATGGCATATATTATTACTAGGTGATCACGATGGTAGAAAATATTAAGTGGGTACTCAAAAATATCGTCATCGGTTTAATATTGGTGTATGTCGTTAACTTCATCGGTGTCCATTTTGGGATCAATATACCGATCAATATCGTTACCATCCTCGTAGCTGGCTTTCTCCGCATTCCGGGTATTGCCATTTTGATCGTCCTCAGTAAAATATAAAAAGTCCTTGTCAATTTTCAAAATTGTGATATAATATATAATGTCATTTAAGGATGACAATTAACTTCATCGCGGGGTGGAGCAGTCTGGTAGCTCGTCGGGCTCATAACCCGGAGGCCGTAGGTTCAAATCCTACCCCCGCAACTACTTAGCCGCTGAGGCGGTTTTTTTGTATCGATGGTCTATTGACAATCCTTTACAGGGTTGATACAATGGATGCATCGTAAGCGGTTCGATAGCTCAGTTGGTAGAGCAATGGACTGAAAATCCATGTGTCGGCGGTTCGATTCCGCCTCGAACCACCATGATTTAGGAAAGGGCCTTACGGTCCTTTTTGTTTTGCCTTATACCTTAAAGTTTGTTATTTTTTTAACAAATTATTGAAATTTATAGTCATCTTTAGTAAACTAATAATTGAAACAATACATCGCCGATAGGGGTTATAGAAGGGTATTTTTAAAATAAATCGATGTATTGGATTCAAAATCATAAAAGAGCTGTTTTTATCCTATGGGGGATATGCGCTAAAAGGGGCTGAAAAACATCTGAAACGGTGTTTTCAGCCCCTTTTTGTATTCCTTATAATGAATTTCATAAGATACTTTGTCCAATGCGTTCAATCCAAAAAAATAAATATTTACTAGATGGGGCGAAACATGCTATGAATATACCCTTCTGTCTAACTAAATAGGAACGTTTACGGCAGTACAATAAATCTTATTGCTTTATCAATGTATGGACAAATCATCCGCAATAACGATGTAAAATTATACAATATTTCACAAGGTTTATTACCTTCTATTCGAGATTATGATAAAATAAAAATATCAGTAATATTTTATTTAAAAGAAGGTGTTGGAAAATGAGTGCCAAACAACAGCTTAAATCATGGATCCACGAAGCGGATAAAATTGCTGTATTGACAGGGGCGGGGTTTTCCGTGCCTTCCGGCATCCCAGACTTTCGTAGTGCGGGTGGACTCTATTCGGAACGGGGCGAATTTTCGGCACCTCCTGAAACGATTCTGTCCCGGACCTTCTTTTTCAGCCATACAAGTGAATTCTATGAATTTTATCGGAAGAAAATGATATACCCGGATGCCAAGCCCAATATCGCTCATCAGACGCTGGCCAAGTTGGAAGAAATGGGGAAAGACGTGGCCATCATTACGCAAAACATAGACGGGTTACATCAAGCAGCGGGTAGCCGGAAAGTGATTGAGCTTCATGGCAGTATCCACCGAAACTACTGCATCCAATGCCACACCTTCTATTCGTTGGAAGATATCCTTTCGAAAGAAGGCGTTCCCCGTTGCCGCTGTGGAGGTATCATTAAACCGGATGTCGTCCTTTATGAGGAGCCATTAAATCAAAAAGACTTAATTCGAGCAATGAAAGCAATAGAAGACGCAGAACTCCTGATCGTGGCGGGGACTTCTTTGAATGTTCAACCGGCCGCTTCCCTCGTTTATTACTATAAAGGCCATCGGTTTGTGATGATCAACTTAAGTGAAACGCCATACGATCACTATGCCAACCTCATCTTCCATGAACCGTTGGAGACGATTCTTAATGACGAGTTATTGGTTGAATGAAAGCCTCATGATGAACGTTGTAGCGTGAAATATAGATATTTGGTATAATAATTATAGAAACAACGAGTTGGAAGGCAGGTGAACCCAGACTTCTTGCGAAGGACGGGGAAACATGTATAAGAACATATTAGTGGCCATATCCCATGGTAAGAACTCCTATCAACTGTTTCAAAAAGGATTGGAACTCGCATTAAAAACAGGAGCGATGTTAACGCTTGGACATATTAAAAATTTACATATCGTCATGCCAGACTATACGTCGGGTGCAAGTGGAGTATATAATCCGTCTGAAATCTTCTATTATGAGACGAACGATGGAATGAGGGAACTTTTAGAAAAATACAAGGAAGAAGCCCTAAGGAAAGGGGTCTATAAAGTTGACGTTGTGATTACCTCAAGCTCTACTCCTGCCCTCGCGATTACCGACGTCATTGCCGAGGGGTTTGGTTGTGATTTGATTATTTGTGGTGAAAGCAATCGAAAAAAACGCTTCTTGAAGTTGTTTGGGAATACAACCAACGAAATTGTCAAACACGCAAAGTGTGACGTGTTGGTGATTAAACATAAAGAAGAAGATAAAGCGGATGATGAAGAAGACGAAGATTAAGCCATTTGGGTAACGAAAGTTACCCTTTTTATTATCGTTTTATTTGATAGGCAGGTTCCCGTTCGTTAAGATGGTAGTAACGAGGTGGTGAAAATCATGCTACACCATGAGCTCTACCAGGTCATCGATGATCAAGAAAAGCACAAAGTCATCGCATCCTTAAAACGGTTAGATCTCAAAAAAGGGGATTTCGTCTTTTGGGAAAATGAGCCGGCTCACTACGTTTATTATGTAAAGAGCGGGCACGTCAAGGTGTTTAAAGTAAGTGAGGATGGACAAGAAACGATTTTCGATATCTACAATCCGAATTCCTTCGTTGCTGTAGGCGTCCTGTTCAATGAACCCCAGGTGTATCCCGCTTCAGCAAGCGTAATTGGTGATACTATCCTCTATGCCATCCCCGTTCATGTGCTAGAAGATGCGATTGTCGCAAAGCCTGAATCGGCTCGAGCATGGATTCGATACATGAACCAACGGTTAACCTTCGTCCAACGTCGGCTAAGCCAACAGATTTTTGCCGACAGCCAGGTACGTTTTAAACGGCTCATTTCATACCTTGCGAATAAATACCCCACGAAAGAAGAAGGAGACTATCTCCTCGTATCCATCCCCATTACCAAACAGGAGTTGGCAGAACTGTTGAATATTCGGCGTGAGACGTTAAGCCGTATGCTTTCCAAGCTAAAGGAAGAAAAGGCGTGTATCATAAAAAATAAACAAGTAGCCGTTTTGAAACAGTGGTTGATGGGGGAATAAGGCTTTTTCTATAACTATCCGAACGCGGGGAGATACACGAAAGGTGCCATCATTGTTACAGGATAAGCGGGTTAAACGAATCATAATCCGGACCAGCCAACCATATGGTTTATGATCCCCATTTCTTGGGAAAAGAACATATGATAGGATCTTTAAATCGAAGGCTTAGATTGTACCGATCGGGGCAACAGTTAAAACGATAGAAGACCAAAATTAGGGCCTGATTCCAAATTAAGAATCAGGCCTGTTCATTAAGCGCCATCACCTGTTTAATTTTTCACTTTCTTGACTGTAACACCGACTACGCATTCGTTATAGGGCTAAATCAATAAGGTATGCCGTAAGTATTTGTTTCTTGATCGCGGAAGAAGTCGTGTTGCGGCGGTTCATAGGTGAAGGTTGCGAAGGTCATAGTAATGGCCATGAGGAGGATGAGAGCTAGGAAGTTAAGACCGCCTAATTGTTTTTGAATGCTGAGGATGCCGAGACTAAGGAATTGGCCGAGTACAACTGCCACAAAAAAGACAAGTGCATCGAGAAGGATATGCTGATCGAAGATTGCGGTATAGCCGAAATACATCATGAGGCAAAAAATCGAGGTCACGATTGCTGAAAGGACCTTCGCGAAAAGGAGGTTGCGATGTTCGCCCTTGGCCAGGAGATAGACGATGATACCGTAAATCAGGACGCTAAAGAAGGGGATTTTCATTAGTTCCCAAAGGCTTCCATTCACGGGTGCGATCATTGCAATAAATTGATTTTCTTGTGACCAGCCATAGGCGAAGTAAAGGAGGACGCCAATTAAAAATACGCCGATAAATCCCAAAACTTCCAATGTTTTGACTTTCATAACTCACTCCCTCAATCGTATGAATTCTTTTTGTGCCTTTCCATCTGGTTATTTCAGTATATTCATTGAAAGCGGGATAATATACCTATAATAGAATGAAATTCAATATTGCAAATTTTTCACAAACCATGTATCATAATATAAGAGAAAAACAACTGAATACAATCTTCGAGACGGGGTGAAAGTCCCCACCGGTGGTGAAAGCCCACAACGCTAATGTAAATGGTCTCCGTTTATATTAGCCAGTACGGTGGAATTCCGTAGTCGACAGTGAAAGTCTGGATGGGAGAAGATGTATGTTAGTTGGCTGTTTTGTCATGCCTCTAACGTGAACTCCTTAAGAAGATTGTATTCCTAAGGAGTTTTTCTTATTTCAATGAGAAGTATGGAGGTATGATCATGTCTAAAGCGAATTACCGGATCAACAAACTGGTAACCGTAGCCATTCTGTCCGCATTAGGGACCATTCTCATGCAGTTTGAAATCCCGTGGATTGTTTTTTGGCTGAAGTTTGACCTAAGTGACGTCGTGGTCTATTTAACGGCAGTCATCTATGGTCCGATTGCCGCAATAGTCGTCGCTTTTGTCAAATCCCTCGTCCACTAC
>DATCJW010000101.1:0-4104 GCA_036562595.1 Haloplasmataceae bacterium
CCATCGGCTAATGTGACACTTTCCTCAAAACGCCCATGCCATGACCAGCCGCCAAGAATCGCGCCCGTATCTGCAAAGGGGCCGATGATCGCTATTTGCTCCTTGCTTTCGGGGTCGAGAGGCAATACATGCTCATTTTTCAAAAGAACCAGCGACTTTTGCGCGACTTCACGGGCCGCTTGGCGATGCGCATCGCAAAGGATCAGCCGCTTCTCTAGTTCCTCTGAAGCTCCTTTATACGGATTTTCAAAGAGCCCAATTTCATTTTTTAACGTTAAAATACGCCATACGGCTTCATCGAGCAGTTGAACGTCCAAATCGCCGTTTTCAATGAGGTCTTTTAAATGGTTAGGATAGGTGCTAGACATCATCTCGATGTCAACCCCAGCTTCCAACGCTTTCTTTGCCGCGTCTCGTTCATCCTTCGCATAACCGTGCGCAATCAGTTCTTTAACAGCTCCATAATCCGAAATGACGACACCTTTAAATCCCCACTCTTTACGGAGGACATCTCGCAAAAGCCATTTGTTGCCAGAAGCAGGGATGCCCAAAACGGTATTAAAGGCCGTCATAATCAGTTTTACACCCGCATCGACAGCAGCTTTAAAGCTAGGGAAGTATTGATCGCGAAGAATAAATTCTGACACATCAACTGTGTTATATTCTCTACCACTCTCTACCGCACCATAGGCGGCGAAATGCTTGGCACAGGCCGCTATATTCCCTTCCTTATGAATCCCGTCTCCCTGATAGCCCTCGACCAACGCTCTAGCAAACTGGGCGTTGAGGTACGGATCCTCTCCCGTCGACTCCATAACGCGTCCCCAACGGGCATCGCGGACGAGATCCACCATCGGTGAAAAGGTGACGTGGACGCCCCCCGCAGACGCTTCCATAGCGGAGACGCGCGCCATCTTATGGGCGCTCTCCATATCCCAGGTACAGCCTAATCCCAATGGAATGGGAAAGATGGTTCGATAGCCATGAATAATATCGGCCATAAAAACAAGGGGAATTTTCTTTTCGCTACGTTCCAAATAGGCGGATTGGATTTCTTTCATTTCTTTCGCTCCACCAATCCCCAGGACACTTCCCGCACGGCTAATGTCCTCATTCGTAATCCCCAACTCCTCCATCGGCCCTGTTATTTCGCCGATTATATTTTCTTTAAAGAAAAATGGAGCCAATTGGAGGAGTTGTCCGATTTTCTCCTCAAGTGTTAGCGATTCAAAAAGTTCTCTCAACTGCTGTTCGGTCATGACCATGCTCCTTTACTTCGTATTTTTTCGTTTGTTATCGATAGATGGTGACACACGCTGTCGGTTGATAGGTTGTGACAAGATAGGTGGTTTCTGTTAATTGAATGGCCGTCCCGTGATCAACCCATACTTGGCCGGTAGTCTCTATTTTAATTACTCCTTTATCGAAAGCATCGATTGCCAACTCCACCCGTTCATCTGTTGTTTTCATATGGATGACTTCTGCAGTGGAATAAATCACCAATACGTCATCTGCCGCCTGCCACTTTATGGGCAAGATGACACTCTTTCGAGGGGGGATAATAAGCGGCATGCCATCAAAGAGCAGTTCTTGATCCAATTGCATACGGGATGATTTATGGACTTCATCAAGGTTGTGAATAAAAAGGAACGTTCCTTTTGGCCCTTGACGGACTTGGGTATAGAGCCATTGATCCGTCTCTACCAAAGGCTTTATATGAAGCACATCAAGGACCTTCCCATAGGCATAAGCCTTGTGGACGTGTTCCGTTAAAATCCCAGCACCAAAAATCACCACTTTGCCTTTCCCATGTTTTTTAAGAAAACCTACTACTTTTTTCGGATCATCCTCGAGGCTTGCAAACCCTTTCTCTTCATCATAGTATTGCGTAACGACGGTTCCAATATTGTCCAAATCTTCAAACGTAATAAATTTCCAATCCTCACGCCCTTTAATGGCTATATTCAGCGCATCAACCAGCACACGACACTCCCGATGATCGAAATCTTTCGTGGGTAAGAGTGGGGATAGAATCAGCGTACCGCCCTCTTCTACATAACGCAGTAGCTTTTCTTGCGTTTCTTTCGCCATGTATCCAGTGGAAAAAACCCATAGATAGGGAACATGAGCAACGGAAATGGGCGTCTCATCCAACAAGTTCACCGCTTCAAAGGTGATATTGAGGAATCCCAAAGCTTTTCCTAAGCCATTATAAAGCAATACCTCTCGTAAACGCTGCAATTCCTGTTTGAAATGTCGAGTTTCAGGAATATCATATTCTGTCATGTAGAGACTGGGATCAAAGCCGAGATGGAGGGCGACTTTTGGCTTCGCCTCCAATAAGGCATCGCCATAGGCTCTGATGGTTTGAATCAAGCGTTTCGCAACGTTGAAATGCGGCCTCATCTCACCATGCATGCCAATGGGCGCTTGCCAATCGTGTCGACGTCCGAATATTCCGAGATGGTCAGGGTTTTCACCACCTACGAACATGTAATAGTTAATGGCATTCATCCCGTCGCCAATACAGAGCCGCGACTTTATATCTAGAGTTGTCGGTTGAAGACGGGGAATTTCAATTTGGAAGCCGCTTTGAAACTCAGCAGAATAGAGGGGTTGTCCCTTCGGTTGAATGCTTTTAGTAAAAGCATTCGCTAGGAGAATATCATGAAAGTTATCAGGGACAATATTGCCGACGTAATAATCCCCAGCAAGCACAACGTTTTCTATCTCATTTGTTCGTAACAATTGGGAAAGCCCAATCGGATATTGTAACCCGCGTTTGGCGTAATCGATGCTGCTGAAACCATGGATGTTGACGATGACGGGTACATTTAAGCCATACTTTTCCCCAATTCGCTTAAGTGTAAGGAGATAGTCACGATAGTATTCACGATGGAATAACATCCACTCGTTCATGAGGGGGATCGCTATTTCCCGTGGTGGCATTTTAAGATGGTTAAAAACAAATGCTTCAATGTCAACTTCTGATGTTTGAAAGTGTTGTTGGAATTCGTTGAGCGAATATTTATTTTGTAAATAGCGGGCAAAACGGCGCAAGACGGCATCGCTGTAGTCGGGATGGTTATGGATCCACGTAAACATCCCCACCTCATTATCCAATTGGATCATGATGACCTTTCCACCATTCGTGATTTGGTGGGGAGCAACAATCTCAAAGACATGGCGATACCAGCGGTCAACGAGCTTCAAGTACATTTCATGAAGATAGCTCACGATCACGTGATCGCTGCCATCTTTACGCTTCCCCACTACTTCAGGGTAGTGTTTAAACAACCAACGGGGCAACCCGTGGTCCTGAACTTCCGACATGATATAAGGGCCAATCCGAAGCTGCACATACAATCCATGCTTTTCTGCGAGGTTCAGAAAAGTGGCCAGGTCTTTTCGGGGATCGGTCTTGCCTGTTAAATCCACTTCGCCTTCTTTGGCTTCATGAAATGCCCAGTTCACATACGTACTCACCGTATTAAAACCCGCATCTTTTATTTTAATAAGCCGATCATTCCAATCCTCGGGGCGAATGCGCCAGTAATGCATCTCCGCACCCGCGATAAATTCTTTCTGACCGTTGATGAGAAACACGTTATCTTGATAGCGGATCACAGGTCCAATCTCCTTTCTTGCTGTTGTTAAAATTGAAACGTTTCGAGTTTCTTTCTTATTGTAAACGATTTCGAATGGTTAAGCAAGATGTTAAACGATTTCTTTATTCACTTTCCCTGTTGACAACAAGCAAAGTCTGCCTTTCAATTCGTTATTTTTTCTGCCTCCATTGTAACGGAGGATGTATAAGATCCCTACAAGCGCAGGGGTACTCTCATAATCATAATCCATTCAAGAAAGGTTAAAATAAAATCAGTAGCGTTATCGTATAACACCTTGTATAATCTAATTATATGATTTTTATCGCAAGACAATCGATAAAATGCTTGACATGAACAGAACAATACAAGTAAGAGGGGGATCACATGTTAGAATTAAAGCACATCACCAAAGTGTATCGTCCTAAAAAGGGCGTACCCGTTAAAGCCTTGGATAACGTCTCGCTGAAAATCCAGTCCAAAGGGATGGTCTTCATTC
>DATCJW010000117.1:0-29129 GCA_036562595.1 Haloplasmataceae bacterium
GGATGGAGAACTCCACATGCATGGAAGGAACTTCAATGGAAAACATTACGTTATAAAATAAAAAAGGTTCCCCTAAGGAGAACCAGTTTATGCATTGAGCACCTTCTTCACTATAGCGATGTACTCGACGCCTTGAGGCTCATCTAAACCATAAATGTAATCGTTTCGTCCATGTTTGGGTTGTCCAATCGGAATACTGCCAAGAAGAGGGACACCGAGTTGACCGCTGACCATATGGCCTCCACCTTGTCCAAAAATGTATTCTGGTTGCCCATTAACGGGGTTAATGTAGTAGGCCATATTTTCGATGACGCCTAATAAACGATGATTTAATTGTTTTGCGCCTAAACCAGCTTTAACAGCAACATTGGATGCCGTTGGGTGGGGTGTTGTGACGACGATCATTTCACATTGTGGGATGATGGATTGGATATCCAAAGCGACGTCACCAGTTCCTGGTGGTAGGTCGATAATCATGTATTCAATATCGTCAGCCCATGCCACATCATAAAAGAAATGCTTGATCATCCGATTGAGCATGGGACCACGCCACATTAAAGGTTGGTTTCCTTCTAGGAAAAAGGCCGTAGAGATGACTTGAACGTTAAATTTCTCAAAAGGAATGGCTCGTTCTTTCTCATCTCCTTTAGGAAGTTGAATCGGCATCCCCATAATGTTAGGAATAGAGGGGCCATAAATATCCGCATCAATTAGGCCCACACGTTTACCGAGTTTGGCAAGAAGGACGGCAATGTTGGCAGCAACGGTTGATTTCCCGACGCCACCTTTTCCAGAGGCGATTCCAATGTAGCGTACTTTCCGTTCTTTGTCTAAGACAGTGCCTTTTTCTTTTGGGTTGAGTTCCTCGAGCTCGAGTTTCAACCCCTTGAAACCTAACTCGAGTTTCACTAGCTTGGTCACTTCGAGCTTAAACTTCTTCGCTGCTGGGGCTTCTTTATCGTAAAGGCCGATAACAAGGATAGCGCGTTCTTCATCTTCGTCGATGCCGATATACTTGAGGCCTTTCGTTTCCTTTAGCGTTTTTCCGCATGTCAAGTCCACCATTGCTTCGACGCGTTCTCGTAACTCTTCGAGCGAAACCATCGTATCATCCTTTCTGTTACAACTAATCTCTATTTTAACACTTAAGGGGGGAAAAATAAACTGAAAAACCCTGTTATTCACGTTCAATCCAGACGGGTATTTTTTGAATGGATGACGGATCGTCGAAGTGATAGATCGCATCCGATTTTAAATCGAAGGCGATAAAATCAAAGTGTTCTTTTCGAACATTTGTAATGACAGGATAAGGAGCATTTTTCAAAATCCGTTTAATTAAGGGGGATTTGGTTTTATTAAAACCTAGAATTCGTATATAGTCTTGATGGTTGGATACGTCTTCTTTCGTATACATTGTTAGAATATGGAGTAGAACACGACGTATTTTACTTTCAGTATGGCGACGACTCGTTAAACGATTGAGGAGAGTATAAAAACTTGAGGCCTCGAGGTTTATCTTTCGGATCCGCTGGTCCAAACCCTCAGTCATGTCATGTATATCTTTGAGGCGGTTTCCAAGGGTAATAATTTGGTATTTCAAATAGGGATAAAAATCTTCCCAATCTTTGGTTTGTTTTTGCAATGCCTGATAAGTCTCTTTGGGGACGTAAGGCGAGATATCGCGGTTTTCCTTAACCGCTAGACGGATTGCAGTTGCACTACTGATGGGGCCTGAAGAGAGCTTCTCATCGCGATAATGACTGCCAATCCGTTTGATGGTGTGGAAGGCGATGGCGGGATTAAGCCGTCGAATGGCACGAATGTATTGAATGCCAAGGATGTCGTTTGTATCAATTGGAGTCAGGTTGGAATCGAATATGTGAAGAGCAAGTTCAGAGGCCTTTGGATAGGAATATCCTTCATCTAGAAGACGGCGGATTTCTGTTTGGAACACAGGGGTATCAATCCATTCAGCAATCATTTGTAAGGCATTGGCATCATTTTTTTCACTGCCAAAGGCAATGGCTTGACAACCAACAGCGTTGAGAAGACGTATGGCCCCAAAGGCAAAGGTATCAGCGCTACTCGTAGCATAACGATAGGGTAGTTCAATGACAAGATCTACTCCATAAGTCAGCGCAATTTTGGCTCGCGTGAACTTATCCAAAATAGCGATATCACCGCGTTGGGTGAAGTTAGGGCTCATAACGGCAACCAAAAGGTCTGGTTTCAGAAGACGTTTCGTCTCTTGAAGATGATAGAGGTGTCCGTTATGGAAGGGGTTATATTCGACAACGATTCCAACGACTTTCATCGCATCACCTATCGATTAATCGACGATTTGGGGTTATACTATAGGTAACGAACTAAGTAAGAGAGAAGCAAATTGACTTTATCCTTAATTTATCACAAAATAGACAAAAATCAAACACCTATCATCTATCAGCTTGGAATTTAGGCTGAAATAAGTTGACATTTTCCATTAAAAAATATATAATTTACCTGTTACTGACGATGAGGTGAAAAACAATGAGATATCCATTGAGCCAGCTACTGACATACGGAGAGGAGCCTTTCGATATTGACGAAAGAGTGGATTTCTCCGATGTGGCGAAAACACATCATGAGATTCGTAAGATCTCCGATGTGTTCATCCAAGGCACGGGTCGTATCCGCAACAAGATGATCATCTTTGATCTTAACATTCGATGTGATGTCACGCTACCTTGTGCGGTTACCCTCGATGATGTCGTGTATCCGCTAGATATTCAGACACGTGAATTCTTTAGCTTTGATGAACAAGCAAAAGAAGAAGACTTTGAAGACGACGTGACGATTGTCAAAGGCCAAGTCGTTGAACTGGCTCCTGTTGTTTGGCAAAATATCGTCGTAAATATCCCATTGCGTGTCGTCAGTCCGAATGCCTATCAGCGGGTGCAAGCACAGGGCGATAATTTCGAGCTCATAAGCGATGAACTTCCCACCTCATCCGAACGTAAGGAAATCGATCCACGATTCGAAAAACTGAAGGAATTATTAGACAAAATGTAGGAGGTGTTCCTTATGGCAGTACCCAAGAGACGGACGTCTAAAGCAAGACGAGATAAAAGAAGAACCCATTATAAATTGGAGGCACCTGGGCTAGTACAATGCCCTAATTGCGGAGAGTACATTAAACCGCATCGAGTATGCCCTGAATGCGGACATTATAAGGGCCGTGAAGTCATCGAGGTAGCGAACTAAGCAAAAGCGTTGGTCACAACGCTTTTTTATTTTTGTTTATTGCTTCTAGCGAATGATTATTTGGTTATACGACCTATGGAAATCCATTATATTAAGGATAAGAGAAAGGTGACATCTGATCAAGCGTAAACGGTGCACCACAAACGACGGGTGTAATCGTTCATAGTTTTATGTTCAAGGGGAAAAATGAAATAGAGCCGCTTATTTTGTAAATACTAATGACTTTATCAAAAGAAAATTGTATAATAAATGTATCCAATTTTTACCGTCTGTTGATTATGGTATAATGAAACACGGAGGTTGATGGTATGGAGTTAAACCAGTACATAGACCATACATTGTTAAAGCCTGAAGCAACGAAAGATCAAATCATCCGATTATGTGAAGAGGCGAAAGCCCATCGCTTTAAATCCGTATGTGTTAATCCTGCGAACATTGATTTAGCTAAAGAGATACTGGCAGATAGTGACGTGCTTGTTTGTACAGTCGTTGGTTTTCCTTTAGGGGCAAATACCGTTGAGGTGAAAGTGTTCGAAACGAAAGATGCGATCACGCGTGGTGCCGATGAAATCGATATGGTGATAAACATCGGAAAAGCGAAGGAGCATGATTACGATTACATTGAAGATGAGATTCGACAGGTTGTCCAAGCCGCAGAAGGTAAAACCGTAAAGGTGATTATCGAGACGGCTTTGCTCACGGATGAAGAGAAGGTTCAAGTATGTCTTGCGGCAAAAAGAGCCGGTGCCCACTTCGTAAAGACATCAACGGGATTCTCTACCGGGGGAGCCACAGTTGAAGACGTGAAACTAATGAAGGACACGGTAGGCGATGAGGTAGAGGTAAAAGCTTCTGGCGGCGTACGGTCAAGAGAAGATGCAATAAAGATGATCGATGCTGGGGCCACCCGTATTGGTACGTCAAGTGGGGTAAAAATCGTTCAGGGTTCATAAACATAATAAGTGGTTCATAAACATAATAAGTGTATTAAAGGAGTGATACAATGGCTATTCCAACACCCCATATTGAGGTCAAGGAACAAGGCATCATTGCGGAAACCGTACTTTTGCCCGGAGATCCGCTACGGGCAAAATTCATTGCTGAAAACTTCTTAGAAGATGTGGTTCAATTTAATTCTGTTCGTAATATGTTAGGTTTTACTGGAACCTATAAAGGGAAGAAAGTGTCGGTCATGGGATCTGGCATGGGGATGCCGTCCATCGGCATTTACTCCTATGAACTCATTCATTTCTATGGTGTCAAAAACTTAATTCGCGTTGGATCCTGTGGATCCTATCAACCCCATGTGAAGCTTTATGATATCATCTTTGCTCAATCCGCATCCACCAACTCGAACTATTTAAGCCAATACAATCTACCAGGCATTTGGGCGCCTACGGCTTCATGGGAGCTGCTGAAAAAAGCGGTGGATGTGGCGGAAGCCAAAGGGTATAAATACCATGTTGGAAACATCCTCTCTTCCGACATATTCTATAACGATACCCCTGATGTATGGCAAAGATGGGCCAAAATGGGTGTGCTCGGAGTCGAAATGGAAGCAGCTGCACTTTATGCGAATGCCGCCCATGCAGGCGTGAATGCCTTAGCGATTCTTACGGTATCGGATTCGCTTGTCACGAGGGAAGAGACGACAAGCGAAGAGCGGCAAACCGCTTTTACGCAAATGATGGAAATCGCGCTTGAAATCGCGTAACGAAAAGATTAAGGGGATAAAATATAAATAATGAGGGTAGTTCCATTTTACCCTCTTTGTTTAACAAAAATGAGGTGAGCTTATGACGCGAACACAACTTTCTATTAACGGGATGAATGTGGTCATCATCCAAACAGAAAAATTTAAAACGACTGACCTTCATATCAATTTCCGTAATTTGCTTACCCGTGATACCGTCACAAAACGTGCCATTTTACCGAATATTTTGCGTTCAGGATCGAAGCACTTCCCTTCAAAACAAGCGATCAGCCGTGAGCTTGAACGGCTGTATGGTGCTTCACTAAGCACGAATGTCAATAAGATTGGTCGGCAACAAGTCCTATCCTTCCATCTGTCCCTAGTGAACGATGCCTATCTAGCAGGAGAATCGGAACTGTTGGACGATGCGTTCCGTCTTATTGGAGATATTCTCTTTCAACCTAAGGTGGAAAATGACGCCTTTGATGAGAAGATTGTCCAAGTGGAAAAACGTTTAATGGATGAATATTTCGAATCGCTTTACGATAATAAGATTCGTTATGGTTTTGAGCGACTGCTGGAACATATGTATGCAGATGAGGAGTATAAACTACAAGCTCACGGTGTTCGGGAAGACCTTTCACACCTCAATCCCAATAATCTATATGAAACTTATCAAAAGATGTTAGAAGAAGATGCTGTTGATTTTCTTTTGATAGGCGATGTTGACCTCGATCGGGTTAAAAATCTTATTGAAAAGACCTTCCCGACCTTCTCTCCGAAAGAAGATTTCCCAGTACTGGACTTAACGGATAAGGAAATCCGCGATGTGAAAGAAGTAGAAGAGTATCAGGACATTAACCAAGCCAAGCTTAATATAGGTTTCCGTACTTATACCCGTGGGTTAGATCCAGACTACGTCGCCCTTCAGGTCCTTAACGGTATGTTAGGGGGCTACCCGCACTCCCTCCTCTTCAAAAATGTTCGGGAGAAAAATAGCCTCTGTTACTACATCACTTCCACCCTCGATCGGGCGAAAGGCGCGATGTATATCTATTCAGGTATCGCACCACAGGACTACAAGAAAGCATTGGATTTGACATTAGAACAATTAGAGACGATAAAGAAAGGCGAATTCACGGAAGAACTGTTAGTGAATACCAAGAATGCGATGATTAACGACTTACTCGAGATGAATGATTCCCCTTCCCGAATATTAACGAATGATTTCACGAGCCTGCTTTATGGTGAAGTATACGATGTGAATAAGCGCATCGAACGGATAAAAGCGGTTACGTATCAGGATGTCGTGAATGTGGCGCAAAAAATAACCCTCGACACCATCTTCAATTTAACCCAAAAAGGGGTGAGTGTATAATGCAAAAGATGGAATATCAACAGATCAAAGAGACCCTTTACTATGAAAAACTAGAGAATGGGCTTGATGTCTATATCCTTCCAAAACCGGGGTTTAGTAAACAGTATGCCACTTTCACGACGAAGTATGGTTCAATCGATAACCGCTTTGTTCCGGTGGGCGAAACAGAATACATTACCGTTCCAGACGGCATCGCTCATTTCCTCGAACACAAGATGTTTGAGATAGAAGATGGCGATGTGTTCGACCTTTTTACTAAATATTCCGCTAATAGTAATGCTTATACGAGTTTTAACCGGACGTGTTATCTCTTTTCTTGCACATCGCATTTCTATGAGAACCTAGAAATTCTCCTCGATTTCGTTCAACGAATCTATTTAACGGATGAAAACGTTGAGAAAGAAAAGGGAATCATTGCCCAAGAAATCCGGATGTACGATGATGACCCCGATTGGCGACTTTACTTTGGAACCATTGAAAGCATGTATAAAGAGAATCCCGTTCGTATCGACATTGCGGGTACCGTTGATAGTATCTATCAAATAACCAAAGAACAACTATTAACGTGCTACCACACGTTCTATCATCCAAGCAACATGTTGCTCTTTGTGGTCGGGGACGTTGATCCCGCAGAAACGATGAAACGCATTAAAGCGAACCAAGCGAAGAAATCTTTTCCTGAAATGAAGGCCGTTCAGCGGACCTATACATTCGAACCAAATGAGGTAAATGAAAAGGAAAAGGTTCTTTATATGGATGTGGGAACGCCAAAGGCTGCGGTCGGTATTAAAGATCATCTTTCTAAACGTCAAGGGAAAGAGCTCCTTCGCTATGAGCTATTATTATCCATTCTCTTCCAACACCTATTTAGTAAAAGCTCGGATCACTACCAAGCGCTTCTGGAAGAGGGACTTATCAATGAGTCATTTAGCTATGATTTAACGTTTGAATATTCTTTCGGCTTTGGTTTGATTAGCACGGATACGAAAAAACCTGAGAAATTCATTCAACGTGTGAAGGAGATTCTCTTGAATCCGGATCATTTAACAATTTCAGAAGAAGACTTTACGATAATAAAAAATAAGATGAAGGGTCATATGTTGAAGTCTTTAAACTCGCTCGAATACATTGCCAACTCCTTTACCCGTTATCAATTCAATGGATCCAATCTTTTTGAAACACTCCAGTTGTTCGATGAATTAAAGGTAGAGGATTTGCAAGAAGTTCAGTCCTTCTTTGCTGATCAAGCCATCACTTCAACCATTATCTATCCGAAATCAATGAAAAAATAAATTTAGAGGCTGTAATGGACCATTAAATCCAATTACAGCCTTTTGATTTGATTTTATATTCTTTTATTCATCATCCCAATAGTCATCCGGGTTCAAACCGTAAATTTGAATGACGTCAAACCACTCGCTCCGCATGATGTCTAGGGGAGTGACGATGATTCCGCCGTCGGCATCGATGTCGTAGCCAAACTGTTTAAAGAGGTACCAGACGAGATGTGAGCAGTGTGTCCCTTTGAGGCGTTCCAGAGAAGGGTTTTTCGCTGAGAAGATGCCGACGGTTAACGTATAGGGAATATCGAGAAGGTTTTCAACGGCATATTTCGCAATTTCATCTAACGTTTCTTGAGAAGCATCCTTTAGCCGCAGCATGATAAAAGTTGGGCGATATCGCCAAGACGAAATCGGAGCTAAACTGGAAGGTTCGCCGTACGTGAGTGCTTCTATGGACTGATTCCGTTTGGCATCTGTAATGACAGCACTATGACCATGACGAAAGCCAAGCGTGTGGGAGGCGTCCGTTACAAAGACGTAGCCATTGTGAAACGGGGCGAATTGAAAACCCTCGGTTTGATTTCCGTCTTCATCCACGTTGTAGATGGCTGTAATGACGCCGCTGCGGAATGGTTGGTAAGGCATAGGGTGAAAAAAATCTTCTTGAAAACTCGTGATCATGTCATGTTTATAGTTCGAACGTGCTCGAATCTCATCAATGGCGATGGGGCCTAATCCCGTTTGGTAGAATAGCGTTTTATAGTCCTCTTTGGTTAACGCTTCCTTCTCGAGGATGGGAATAAGGTCTATTTTCTCATAATCGGGATAAAAACGCACGTTATTTTCAATATAATGACCTAATAGGTGAGACGTGAGAAAAAGAACGCCCATTAAAATGATTAAGAATACAAGGATTTTCTGGATTTTCTTTAAGACGCGATAGCGCATCGTTCCACCGCCTCAAATCTACTTATGTTTCATTATATCATGAAGGCAAGAATTGATAAAGGATGACTTGTTGGTCGCTCGTTTAAAACGGAGTCAAATGGAAAACTTTTATTAACCGATAGGAAGTGTTATAATAAGGGTTAAGATTATAGAGAAAAGGAGACATATCATGAAACAATACTTGGATCTCTGCCAATACGTATTGGACCACGGGGTACCAAAGGATGACCGGACCAAAACAGGGACTCTATCGTTTTTTGGCTATCAGATGCGTTTTGATTTATCACAGGGGTTTCCGTTACTTACAACGAAGAAGATGCACCTAAAATCAATCATTTATGAGCTCCTCTGGTTCATAAAAGGAGACACGAATGTTCGTTACTTGCAAGAACATGGTGTACGGATATGGAACGAATGGGCAGATGAGGATGGCAATTTAGGGCCGATCTATGGCCATCAATGGCGGCATTGGGAAGCAAGTGACGGCCGTATCATCGATCAACTGGCTAACGTCGTCGAGGAGATTAAGCGAAATCCCAACTCCCGCCGGCTCATCGTCAGTGCATGGAACGTGGGAGATCTGGACAAGATGAAATTACCTCCTTGCCACCTTTTATTCCAATTTTATGTCTCCAACGGCAAGCTATCGTGCCAACTCTATCAACGGTCGGGCGACATTTTTTTAGGCGTACCCTTTAATATTGCCTCCTATTCCCTGTTAACCATGATGGTGGCACAGGTAACAGGGCTTGAACCCGGTGAATTCATCCACACATTAGGTGATGCCCACATTTATTCCAATCATATCGAACAGATAAAGCTACAGCTTTCTCGTACGCCAAGGCCATTGCCGCAGATGAAACTGAACCCTAAGGTTACTTCGCTGTTTGACTTTACTTATGACGATTTCGAACTCATTGGCTATGATCCCCATCCGAAAATAACCGGAAAGGTTGCCGTTTAATGCTGTCTCTCATTGTCGCAATGGATCGAAATCGATTGATCGGTAGCCATGGGGATTTGCCTTGGCATTATCCAGAAGACCTTCGTTATTTTAAACAGGTGACGATGGGGCATCGGGTGGTTATGGGGCGTCGGACTTACGAATCAATTCTCAAACGCCTTGGAAAGCCTCTTCCAGGGAGAATCAGTATACTCATTACGCGCCATCCGGAACGGTATGCGGATGTGGAATGTTATCCTTCGATTGAAGCGTTCTTAGAACGCTATGGAAATTGTGAAGAGGAAATATTCGTTATTGGAGGCGCGATGTTATATGAAGCGCTACTTCCTTATTGTCAACGGCTATACATCACGAAAATTCATCGGGTGTTTGAAGGGGATACTTATTTCCCTAGTTATGATGAAACGGCTTTTGAATTAATCCATGAAAAAAAACAAGGCGACTTATCATTTTGTATCTATGAAAGAAGGGATAAGCGATGAATCGAGTTTATTTACTCCCCAATACCCTCATCTTATCATTATTCCTTATTCTACTGACAAAGGAAACTAACCCGTGGCTCATCTTATTGTACATTTTAATTAGTTTTTTAGTTAGTGTACTTCTCCTTTTATTAAAAGTATACTTTGTTGGTAAATATTACCTCTATTTGAAGAAAAAGGGGAAAACCATTAACAAGGAAAAAATCTATCGCTACGCAAGAAAACATATTCTGTTTATTAATCGCTTGTTTCGAATGGATTTTGAATTTGAAGGGTTAGAGAAGATCGATCCTAACCAAGTTTATTTTATTACACCGAATCACCAAAGCAATGCGGATATTCTCGTCTGTTTCGAAATGTTTGAAGTGCCCATCCTATTTGTATCGAAAATTTCGCTTAGTCGAGTTATCCTCATCAAGGATTGGATGAACCTACTGGACTGTTCTTTTCTGGATAAAGACGATATGCGAGGACAGGTTGAGATGATGCGCGGAGTAGTCGGCAAGATTAAGTCGGGTAAAAATGTGGTGCTCTTCCCAGAAGGTCATCGGACTTTCGGGCCACACCTCGATCCTTTTAAGGCCGGTGCTTTCAAAGTTCCCCAAAAGACGCAGGTGCCCATTCTCCCCATTACCCTTAACCACGTGTATACCTTACGTCTTCGCTACCCGTGGCGCCGTACCAAGATTAAGGCTTTCGTCCATGATCCCATTCCTGTTGAACGATTTATCGACCTTTCTACGAATGAACTGGCCGCTATGGTGCGTGGCATTATTGAAACGAAAATCGAAGCTTCTTAAATGGATTCATAAAACGGTAACGTTGTTACCGTTTTTCTTTTTGGGTAATTCGCCTTTAATTTATTGAAAGTATCATATCAGCTACTCCTGACTCATAAATTATATTAGTAATAAAGTATTATGAAGTTAGGAGATGAAACGATGAAGTATACGATTCCATATGAAGATAAGATTCTTTTACCACATATTAAAGAGATTTTATCCATCGATTTAAAAACGAGTGGAATTGTCAAAGAAAATGAAGACCTCGTCGGTAAAGTCATCGTGTACGGGGAATACACCCTTGATAATAGTGAGGACATCATGGAGTTTACTCATGAGATCCCCATATCCTTGCTCGTTGACGATACCGATATTGAACCCGTGATTTCCTTTTCCAATTTCGAATACGAACTGGTGAAGGGGCGGTCGATCGAGATCATGTTTGACCTCGAGGTAACCATTGAAACAC
The DNA here is from genome assembly GCA_036562595.1 of Haloplasmataceae bacterium. GTDB lineage: Bacteria > Bacillota_I > Bacilli_A > Haloplasmatales > Haloplasmataceae > DATCJW01. The sequence goes on from DATCJW010000117.1 coordinate 11,243, forward strand.
GGGAAGAGCAATTTCAAAAAGAAGTGGATGAGAAACTGGATGAGGCACTTAATGTGGAGGGAAAGGATCCATTTGCCAGTGTCAATGAAGCGCTCCAACAATCCTTCCAATCGGATGAACCCACTCACGCCGAATTTGAACAGGAAGTAAACGAAACAGTGGGAGTGGAAAAAAACAAGGTAGAGGATGCGCCCATCGATGAGGAAGAAATGGAGACAAAAGAGGACAGAGAGATGGTAAAAGAACCAGATGATGAAGAAGTGGGTATCGACTACCTGTTAAACGAATTAGACCCCGCTGATGAGAATGGAATTTCAGTGGAACCTCTTGTTATTGATGAAGACGTTGAGGAGAAACCAGAGACAGGTCTCGTGCAAGTCCAACCCTGTGAAGCTGACGAACAGTTTGATATCGGATTCATATCGAACATTCATGATAAGTATACGACCTATAAGGTCATCCTGTTAGAGGGCGATGAGGATGTGGACATCCTTTTAGCTGAAAAGGGATTATCGAAAGATCACATCGTGGGAGGATTCGATCGCGAAAGCCGTAAGATTATCTTGAAGCTTGATCATGAATGAGCAAGAACTCATCCAACACCTCTGGCATGCATATCGTCTAAAGGCCGATCGAATCGTCCCCTATAAAACGGTTCATCAGGTGTTTGTGGGAGATCAAGCGTACGTATTGAAGCGTGTGAAGAGTAGACGGGTCATCCAAAACGTAAACTACCTTTCTGCGCAAAAATTTACGCACGCGATTCTCCCACTTTTGACCGTTGATGGACAATACGTTACAACGTATAAAGGGAAAGACTATTATTTGCTTCCCTACCACGCTAATATCGACTATCCACACGATAAACGACTTCTCGACTATATCGACTTGTTAATCAAACTTCATCAAAAGACACGGGTTATCCGTCCGTTTGATACCGATGGGTTTATAAGAATCTATGAAAAACAAAAACGGGATTTGGCCGACCGCTTCCTGATTCTTGACGCTTTTATGGCAGAATGTGAGACAACTCCTCATAAATCGGTATTCAAGTGGTACTATCTATCACAATATCCGAAAATCATCGGTATGAAGCAACTGTTGACGGAACTCCAGCAGCAGATTGACAACCACGTCTCAACCATCGATCATTTTTCCTTTTCTTTAATCCATAATCGTCCCAGCTTGGATCACTTTATCGTGACAAATGAGAAAAATTACTTGATTAACTTTGAATATAGTGTAATCAGTCTGCCGATTTATGATTACATTCAATTGTTTATCGAATACTGCGACTTTCCAATCGACTGGTATGCCCTTGTGGAACGGGAAGCAATGAGCCCGTTCGAAGTGTATCTTTTCGTTTTTCAAGTGATTTACACAATTGTTTTGAATTTTGATGTGACGACAATGAAACACTCACCGGACGTTATCGCAATTAATCATTTCGTATACAGTTATGGAGTGATTGAGCAACTGATACAACTCTATCAGAAGTGGAAGGAGCAACATCACTCAATCGGTCAAGAGGAAGTAGAGGAAGCAAATTAGGCCGATATTAATCAGCGTGAAGATAAAGTTCCATCCATAGAAACGGACGAAAAGCAACATGATTTGATAGGCCAGGATTGAGCATAAGACAAACAGAATTTTCTTACCATATTTCGATTTAAAACGTTGTCCTCCCTTAAATTTGCCCATTTTTTGACCCTCCCTTTCACTACTTAGTACTATTCTATGAATGTGGAGACCCTGATATCATAAAAATCATCGAAAAAACTTGTAATTTAGGCTTTGTTTGTGTACAATATAGGATGATTAAAATGAAAAATGCATTGATGGCAATAACGATGAACAGGAGGAGTAGGCACCTCCGCCCATTCTAGAGACGAACGGGTTGGTGGAACGTTCGATGGGCCGGTGCTGAAGGTCGCCTGGGAGTTGATGGTGTGAACGTTCAGTAGCACCATCCGCGGAAGCGTTATCGAACGAGTGGCAAGAAGTGAGCCTTTCTTGCAAGTAAGGTGGTACCGCGAAAGAACATTTCGTCCTTATGAGGACGGAATGTTTTTTATTTTAAACGAAGGTGGTGAACACATGACAGGACCAGTGGGCATTGAAACGGCGCGATTAAGGTTGCGCCCGTTTACTCTTGACGATGCGGAACGGCTTTATGAATGTTTAAATGATGCCAACTACCTTCAGTTCGTGCCCTTCCAACCATTGAATCAGGTTGAAGAGGCCCGACGGCTTATCAAACAACAGTTTCTTTCAAAAACGACGGCTCCAAAAGCCCTTGCCATCGTTCGGAAAGATACCCAAGATTTCATCGGCCTTGTCGCCCTCGTCGACTATAATCGACGGGCGAGGGAAGGGCAAGTCGGATATGTCATTCATCCCGAATACACAAACCAGGGGTATATGACGGAAGCGTTACGTGCCTTCATCGATTATAGCTTTCGCTACTTTAACCTCGAACGTCTTTATGGAAAAACTCACCCACTTAATCTAGCCAGTCAAAAAGTAATGATCCATGTAGGGATGGACTATGTCGATGCCGAAAAAGATCGTTATGGAAACCTTGAACGACTCGTCTTTGTAAGAGCGAAATATTAGATATGAGATGGGAGGTTTACGATGGGTAAATTATCAAAGAAATATGATCATAAGCAAGTTGAGACAGGAAAATATGAATTTTGGCTTAATAACGGATTCTTTAAAGCGGATGCATCTTCCCATAAACCGCGATTTTCGATCGTTTTGCCCCCACCGAATGTAACCGGAATGTTACATCTTGGCCATGCTTGGGATGGGACTTTACAGGATATTATCGTCCGACGGAAACGAATGCAGGGATATGATACCCTATGGCTGCCAGGAACGGATCATGCAGGGATCGCAACCCAAGCAAAAGTCGAAGAACGCCTCCAGAAAGAAGGAACGAACCGTCACGTTTTAGGCCGGGAAAAATTTTTGGAGCGTGCCTATGCATGGAAGGAAGAATATGCAGCCATTATCCACAAACAATGGGCGAAGCTCGGTTTGTCCCTGGATTACTCGCGTGAACGGTTTACTCTTGACGAAGGTTTTAATCAAGCCGTTAACTACGTTTTTGTTAAGCTCTATGAAAAGGGCTTAATTTACCGCGGCGAACGCATTATCAACTGGGACCCAGTCGCTCAAACGGCCCTATCCAATATTGAGGTCGAACACAAAGAAGTCGAAGGGGCGATGTATTACTTTAAATATGTTCTTGAGGATAATCCCAATGAGTACATTCCTGTCGCCACGACGCGCCCAGAAACGATGTTCGGCGATACGGCGGTTGCCGTTCATCCCAAAGATGAACGATACCGACATTTGATAGGTAAACGTGTTCTCATTCCTGGAAGCAAGAAACCCATACCGGTGATAGCTGATGAGTACGTCGATCCCGAATTCGGAACGGGAGCGGTTAAGATTACCCCTGCTCATGATCCGAATGACTTTGAGGTTGGTAACCGTCATCAACTGGAGCGCATCATCGTCATGAATAAGGATGCCACGATGAACGAACATGCCCTTAAGTATGCGGGTATGGATCGATTCGAATGCCGTAAACAGCTGGTAAAAGATTTACAGGAAGAAGGCCTTCTCATTAAGATCGAAAAAATCGTTCATCAGGTTGGCCATTCGCAACGGACTCATGTGATGGTCGAGCCTTATCTATCAGAACAATGGTTTGTTAAAATGAAACCCCTCGCGGAAGCGGTGATTGAAAATCAAAAGAACCCCGATACAAAGGTAAGGTTCTTCCCAGAACGTTTTGAGAAGATTCTTCTGAACTGGATGAACGACATTCAAGATTGGTGTATTTCACGCCAACTATGGTGGGGGCATCGTATTCCGGCTTATTATCATAAAGAGACTGGTGAGGTTGTTGTCAGCATGACTCCACCGGAAGACATAGAAAACTATGTCCAAGATGAAGATGTGTTGGATACCTGGTTCTCCAGTGCCCTTTGGCCTTTTGCTGCGTTAGGTTGGCCTGATACCGAGGCAAAGGACTATAAACGTTATTTTCCGACAGATGTTCTCGTCACGGGATATGACATCATTTTCTTCTGGGTGGCTCGAATGATTTTCCAATCCCTAGAATTTACGGGGCAACGCCCCTTTAAAGACGTCCTCATACACGGGATGTTCCTCGATAGTCAAGGCCGTATTATGAGTAAATCGCTTGGAAATGGTGTCGATCCCATGGAAGTCATTGAGCGTTACGGCTGTGACGCGCTACGTCACTTCATCTCTACCAATTCAGCCCCAGGAGCGGATCAACGCTTCATGGAAGAAAAACTTGAGGCTTCATGGAACTTTATCAATAAGATTTGGAATGCTGCGAACTTCGTTCTAATGAATATCGATGAAAACATGACCACAGAGGATATTCGGATCGACACTTCAAAACTGAATGTTAGCGATCGGTATATTCTCCATCGTTTGAACGAAACGATTGAACGGGTTGACTATAACTATGATAAATATGAGTTTGGTGAAGCGATGCGTTATCTCTATCACTTCATCTGGGAAGATTATTGTAGTTGGTACATCGAGATGAGTAAACTGACGTTACAGGGCGATGATGAAGCGGCGAAAAAACAGACTCAAAGCGTTCTCGTTTATGTCCTTGATAAAATTCTTAAACTTTTGCACCCCTTCATGCCCTTTGTAACCGAAGAAATATATCAAGCGATTCCTCATGATTATCCATCGATCATGATTAGCGATTGGCCAACCATTCAAGAGTCATATTTCTTCCCTAAGGATATTTCTGCCTTTGAATTGCTTCGAGATGTTATTAAAGCGGTCCGTACCATTCGTGCAGAAGTCAACGTTCCGCTATCTAAGCCCATCGATCTTTATATCCGTCCAACGAATGATGAGGCGGAGGCCATTCTAACTCAAAATCAAGAATTCCTCTATCGCTTCTGTAATCCGAATACGCTTATCATCTCGCAAGATGTTTCCTCAGATGAGGAGATGATGACCAGCATTGTCACGAATGCAGAGATTCTCGTCCCACTGAAAGAGCTCATCGATATCGATCAGGAGATTGATCGACTCGAACAAGAGGCGAAAAAACTAGAATCTGAAGTCCAACGTTGTGAACGTATGTTGTCTAATCCTAACTTCTTGAAGAAAGCTCCTGAAGCAAAAGTTGAAGAGGAGCGGAGAAAATTACAAGACTATCTATCGAAATATGAAACGGTCATCGCCCGTCTAAAAGAATTAAAAGCGATGAAAAACTAAGTACTCCCATTACCTTTTGTTAATATCAAATACAGAAAAGTAGGAAGCGGTATGCTTCCTACTTTTATAGGAGGAAAAGGATTATGGTCGATTCTATCTTAGCGATTGGTCTTGGCGCTATAGTAGGTTTGCTCCTTAATTCTACAGAGAAATTAGAAAAATGGATCGATCGGTGGATGATGATCGCCATCTGGTTGCTTATTTTCTTTATGGGCATGAGCTTCGGTTTAAAAATTGAAATTCCAATGCTAAAAACCATCGGGCTTCAAAGCCTCATATATACCCTTTATACATCGTTATTCAGCGTCTTGGTCGTCTATTTTCTCATGAGGCTTGAACAGAAAAGGAGGAAACAGAAGCCATGACATTATCCTTGATTTGTCTGTTGGTTGCGGGAATCCTGCTTGGTTCTTTAATTATACCCGAAACTTGGGGAAATGAACTGGACTATATCGCAAGGGTTATCTTATATATCCTGCTATTTCTAGTGGGAATATCCCTTGGACTACAACGAAAAAAGTTAAAAAAATTAATCGATTTAGGGAGACAAGCTATCCTGTTACCCTTCGGGACGATGCTCGGCAGTTTATTGGGTGGGATGCTCGGTTCCATTATGACCGGCCATCATTTAACGGATGGGTTAGCCATTGCCTCAGGAATGGGATACTATAGCCTAACGGGTGCGATGCTCCAGCAATTGAGAGGTGTGGAGATCGGTATGGTCGCTTTTTTAGCGAATTTCTTGAGGGAAGTGATGACCTATCTAGTCGTTCCTTTTTGCGTAAAATTACATCCTTCGACTGCGATCGCTTTTGGTGGTGTGACGACGATGGATGTAACATTACCCATTATCAAGCGTTACACGACAAGTGAATATGCGGTACTAGCTTTTTTTCACGGTGTTATCTTAACGTTCTTCGTACCGATTCTCATAAACCTTTTTGTGTTAATCTAGGTGTTTCCAAGTAAGCAAAACTTAATGGGTCCATTTCTATATGGTAATAGAACCCAATCAACGTTGGGTTCTTTTTGTTATATCGGAATATCTTATAAAGAAAAAAAGTTTGATACTAACGTATCAAACTGAATATAAAGCAAAAATAGTGGAGACAAGGAGACTCGAACTCCCGACCTCTAGAGTGCGATTCTAGCGCTCTCCCAACTGAGCTATGTCCCCATACAATCATTCGCAACCAATAATATAACACTTTGATCCCAGTTTGTCAATCATGGATTCATTAATGCAACGATGGTGAATTGTAAGGAAATAAAAGAGGTTTGATCATTGCGCATCAAACCTGTTATCATCAAATGGAGCAAGTGAGGGGAATCGAACCCCCATCTTCTGCTTGGCAAGCAGATGTTTTGCCATTAAACTACACCTGCACACCAGGCGCCTTCTGTATTGGCCCATTTATAAACATGTTTAATCAGAAGATCCGAAATGCTAAGAACCTAAAAGATATTATACTCAGAATATGATTTTTGTCAAATAGCGATGCGAAAAAAGGGTTGGTGAATTTAAGGCTTTGCTTGCTCGTTTTCTTGAGCAGGAAGCGTAAGCTTTTTATATTCATATGGAGTAAATCCGGTATACTTTTTAAATACTTTTGTATAGTAACTTTGGTTACAGAAATTAAAAATGTAAGCAATGTCGGATATTTTCGTGTTGGAGTGGATCAGGAGGAATTTCGATTCTTCCACCTTCGCTTTATTAATGAAATCGTTCATGGAGATGCCAACCTCTTGTTTAAATTTGCTGGATAAATAGTTTGGGGATAGGGAAACGTGTTGGCTAATATCTTCGAGTGTTAAATGGTTAAAAATATTATTGTAGATATATTGAATAGCCGCATCAATTTCTGGGGAATAGTTTGAATGATGTTGTTTCTTCTGTAGCCGTAAATTGATGAACGCTTCTAGCATCTCATATTCAAATTGATCAAGTTGGGTTTCCTGATCAATGGTTTCAATTTTTTGAATACAGGCATCGCTAAGTCCAAAAGCATCTTCTGGATTCACGCCTACCTCGATAATGGCACGGGTAAATAATGTACAGGAACAAATCAAAGAGTTTTTTATAGAACGGAGTTTATCTTTTGCCAGAATGGCGCGGGGAAGTGCATTAATCCTTTTCAAAGTAGCCTTTGCTCGGTGGATACTGCCCTGTTTTATGTTGTCAATTAATTCCATTTCCAACTCGTAAGAGGGGTGCATAAATGATTGATTATGATAGTATGCCTTAATTTTTTGATAATATTTGATGAGTTCATTTTTGGATGCCAAGAAAAATCACCCTTTAATAAAATAATTAAAACGTTTACATCTTGTTAATATTATACCATGGAATCGTAATATTTTGATATTTTTTTAATTCAACCCTCTTTACAATGTAGGTAACATCACAATTAGAGGAGGAGATATTGTGAAAAAAGTATTCGGTTTGTTATTGGTTTTCGTTTTGGCGTTTGTACTCGCTTCCTGTAAGAACGACGACGAAAAAGAGATAGTCGTTACTTTTGCTGTTCAATCCGATTCGACCGATGCTCTCGATACCATTGTAGAAGAATTCAACAAAAAGTACAAGAGCGAAGGGATCCAAGTCAAAGTTGTGAAGATGACGAACGATTCCGGTCAAATGAAAGATCAACTCGTGCAATCCTTGAATTCCGGTTCCTCAGAATATGATGTGATCTCAATGGACGTCGTATGGGCCGCAGAATTTGCCTCAGCGGGTTTCTTAGAATCCGTTCAATCCATCCTAATGGCCAATAATTGGCGGACTTCCGATTTTAACGCTGGCTCGATCCAAGCTGCCTATTACAATGGTGTTCTCTATGCATTACCTTACTTCCCAGATCTTGGCGTTCTCTACTTCCGTTCGGATATCGTCAGTCAAGAGGATGCCCAAAAGTTAAAATCCGGTAACTACACATGGGATGACCTCTTTGAGATGGCTGAAAAGTATCAAGGTGAAAAGGGTACAGAATATGGTATTTTATTCCAAGCCACGAACAACGAAGGGCTTATCTGTAACTTAAATGAGTTTACAGCGAATTTTGAAAACTTAGAAGAAGGCCTTAAAATGATGAAACGGTTCGTTGATGCTTCGATTACACCGGATGACATCACGGCCTATAATGAAGGAAAAACCGAAGCCTTTGTCAATGGTAAAGCCGTTTTCGCACGTAATTGGCCCTATATGAACGGTCTATTTAAAGAGAACACGGAAGGCGTTATTAGCCCTGACGTTGTTGACTATGCACCGCTACCGGAAGGCAGCACCGTCGGTGGCTGGCTCGTAGGTATTAATAAGAACACGAAACATCTCGGAGCAGCGAAGAAGTTTGTTGAATTCCTCGTCGGACCAGAAGGACAAAAGATTAACGCAACCGTTGGTTCCTATTTGCCAGGTTATAATGCACTACTCGAAGATCAAGATGTTTTGGCAGCAAATAAACTCTTATCTAGTGAAGGTTTCAAGAAAGCTCTTGCTAATACGATTTCTCGCCCTGTCCTCGGTAACTACTCCGAAGCGTCTGACAAAATTATCACTGCAGCACATGCCTACCTAACGAAGAAAAATGCAACGGATGAGGATCTAGCGAATGCCGTCAAAGCGATTCAACAAGCACTTGGAAAATAAGTCGTCAAGTATTATGTTGAGGGAGAAGCGTTAGTGTTCACTAACGCTTCTCTCGTAAAAAGGTAAAATTGAGAAGGTGGACTCGCATGAGAAAGATATCGGGCATCCGAACCTACATTGACCGTCATCTTGGATATATTCTTATCGTACCAGCGCTCATACTCATTGCTGTTTTTTCAATTTATCCGATTATTCAATCCTTAAGTTTTGCTTTATTTGATTATCAGGTGAACGACCAACAAAAAAACGGCATGTTTTTTCAAAGCCGGTTTAATGTCCAATATATGACTGAAAAACTAGAACACATTGAAATTTACTATACGTACAATATTACGTATGACTTAAGTCAAGAAAACTTTGAGGAGAATAAGGAATTAATTGAGCGGATCGAAAGCTTTGTCGACTCGATGAATGAGAAATATGCCGATTTATTAAATGAAGTTGGTAAGGACAATATCGTACGAATCTCAAATCGGGATCTTGAAAAAATCGAGGCATTTTTTTCTTTTCTTGAAACCAATTCTAGGGCCATTAATGCTGAGCTGGATCATCCGCTGGTTCCATTTATTGAGGAAATCATCGGTTCGTTAGACGAAACCGTTATCCATAACAATTTTGTTGGCCTAAAAAACTTTAAAACGTTATTTACGGATAAGTTTCTATGGAATGCCACTCGAAACACTCTCATCTTTACTGTTGTTTCAGTCTTTTTTGAATTGGTTCTGGGTCTCATGCTTGCGCTCATTATGAATCAGGCGATGAGAGGACGCGGAATGATCCGAACCATGTCCCTCATTCCCTGGGCCATTCCGACCTCCGTCGCGGCCATGATGTGGCGGTACCTATACGATGGAGATGCAGGATTTATAGCTCATCTTTTAGAACAATTACGTATTGTCGAAAATTCAGCTGATATTACGACACAAGCCCGTCCGGCTTTGCTTGCTGTTATTTTTGCAGATGTTTGGAAAACAACGCCTTATATGGCATTATTGCTTTTAGCTGGATTGCAGACCATACCGAACGAATTATATGAATCGTCGTCCATTGATGGGGCGAATAAACTTCAACAGTTTTACCACGTGACCCTCCCCTTGTTGAAACCATCAATTCTTGTCGCCTTGTTGTTTCGAACGCTTGATGCCTTCCGAGTGCACGATTTGATCCAAGTCTTTGGTGGACCAGGACGAGCAACAGAATCGCTTTCAATCTATAGTTACAAGGTGATGCGCTCACAAATGAATTATGGTTACGGGGCGGCGATTGTCCTCTTTATGGCGATACTCGTTGGCATTATATCTTTTATTTATATTAAAGTCCTGGGCGTCAAAGTGAAGGAGGATTAACATGGAACGTACTTGGTCCAAAAAATTACGCGTTATGTTGGCTCCAAGTCTATTCAAGCTTTGCATTATCCTCTATCTATTTATTATTATCTTTCCTTTCATCTGGATTTTACTGACATCATTTAAACCTGAACATGAGATTTGGGGCATTAGTGCACTTCGACCCTTTTCCAAAAATCCCACTTTGATAAACTACATCGAGGTCTTTAGGAAGGAGATATTACGGGCTCTAACGAATAGCTTAATTGTCACATCGATAACGACCTTTTATATTACAGTGGTTGCTGCGCTTATCGCCTATGCAATAGCAAGACTTGAATTTAAAGGTAAAAATTTGTTGCTATCTATCATTCTCGCGACGTCCTTCTTTCCTCAAATGATTACCGTCGGTCCAATTTACGTTTTGTTTCAAAGATTAAATCTTTTAAACTCCTATTGGGTTGTTTTGCCTTATTCGTCGATAACCCTGCCTGTAGCAACCTTCATTTTGACGACTCACTTCAAAAAGATTCCGAAAGCGATCGAGGAGTCAGCGATGATTGATGGGGCGTCCCAATTTACTATCCTTTATCGAATCATCATGCCCCTTGCTTTACCAGGTATTTTTGTTGCTGCGATTATCGTTTTCATTACTGCGTGGAATGAATTCCTCCTTTCCCTGACGCTAAACACCGATCATCAGTATCAAACTGCACCTGTTTGGATTACTTTTCTCCGAGGACAATTCAACGTATTCTGGGGGCAGGTCGCCGCAGGGACAACCATCGTTACCATTCCAACTCTAATTATCGTCCTCCTCTTCCAGAAACAGATCATTGCCGGGTTGACGAGTGGAAGCGTAAAGGAATAAACATTCGATTTTAGAGGTAGGTGAACAATCGATGCATGTAACGAACGACGACACATGGAAAATCGAATATACGAAGCTAAAACCAGAACAATTAGTGGTCGAAGAAAGTCTTTTCGCATTAGGTAATGGGTATCTTGGTGTTCGCGGCAATCTTGAAGAGCATGATCCACTCTACAAGCCCTATCCTTGGCCCACTATTCGTGGGACTTATCTTAATGGTTTTTACGACGATGTTCCGATCACGTATGATGAGAAAGCCTATGGTTTTCCCGAAAGCAAACAAAAGATGGTCAATCTTCCTGATGCCCAAACCATTCTTATTCAAATCGGGGAGGAATGGGTATATTTAGATGAATGCGAGCTCATCGACTATAAGCGGACACTTGATCTAAAACAAGGATTTTCTGAACGGTTCCTTTATCTTAAAACACCAAGTGGATACGAACTCCAAATTGTTTTCCGACGGCTGGTATCCTTTGCCTTCCGTGAGCTATTTGCTCAAGAGGTTACGGTCATGTCAACGAATTATGAGGGGCCAATCTCTTTCCATCTTGTATTAAATGGGGATGTCGAGAATTATGTCGCAAAAGATGATCCTCGCCTGGCCAGTGGGCACGCCAAAATTTTACGTATCATACAAGGAAAGCAAATCGGTAACGGCGTGCTATTACAGGCGAGGACCCTGCGCTCTCAGCTTGATGTATTTACCTACATGACAGCGTGGGTCAACGTCCCCTATGAAGAGACGATTGAGTGGAAGCAAACACGCTTTGAATGGGTGATCACGTGCAGATTAGGATCGGGGGGGGTGACGCTTTATAAACAAAATTTTTACGCGGATTCCCTTCGTTACGAAAAACCTGAAGATCGCTTGGTAGAATGTGCGAGAGACTTAAAAGAGGTTTCGTTTGAACGCCTTGTTCAGCATCAAGCAGAAAAGTTATCTGAATTTTATCGTTCTGCGGATATTACTATTTTGGGACATCCGGCATTGCAGGAAGGCATACGCTTTAATCTCTTTCATCTTTTCCAAGCCGTCGGTCGTGACCGTTATTCGAATATGGCTGCTAAAGGTTTGAGTGGAGAAGGCTATGAAGGTCATTATTTTTGGGATACAGAAATCTATATCTTACCGGTCTTCATGACCACGCTTCCAGATATTGCCAAAGGGCTTTTGCTCTATCGATATTATATTCTAGACGATGCTCGTCAACATGCGCGTATTATGGGGCATCGCAAAGGGGCATTGTATCCTTGGCGGACCATCAAAGGAACGGAATGTTCGTCCTATTTTCCTGCTGGAAGTGCTCAGTATCATATTAACGCCGACATCGGTTACAGCTTTATCCAGTATTATCTCGCAACAGGAGATGAAGCCTTCTTGTTCCAGTATGGGGCGGAAGTGATTTTCGAAACCGCGCGGCTCTTTTTAGATGTCGGCCATTATCACGACGGGGCTTTCCACATTTTCTGTGTAACGGGTCCGGATGAGTATACCGCTCTTGTCAACGATAATTTTTATACAAATGCGATGGCTAAGTATCACTTAAACTGGGCGGCAAAGATTTATGATTTCATGAAGGAGAAGAATCCGGAGGCTTTACGACAACTCAAGGAAAAGATCCAACTGACAGAAGAGGAGGTCCGAGCGTTCCAAACCGCTAGTAGTCGGATGGCGTTATTGTTCGATGAAGAACGGAACATCCATATGCAGGATGATAGCTTTTTAAGAAAACCGCTATGGAAGTTTGATGAAACGCCAAAAGATCACTATCCTTTACTGTTACATTATCATCCACTTGTCATCTACCGCCACCAGGTGTGTAAACAGCCTGATGTGGTGCTTGCCTATTTCTTGTTGGATGACTTTCCGCTTGATATTATGAAGGCGAGCTATAACTATTATGAAGCCATAACCACTCACGACTCGTCCCTATCCAGCTGCATTTACAGTATTATGGCAGCCCGGATAGGCGATGTAGAGAAGGCTTATCAGTATTTTCTGAAGACGGCTAGGACGGATCTCGATAATACCCATAAAAATACCAAGGATGGTTTGCATATGGCGAATATGGGGGGGACCTATTTAGCCTTGGTTTATGGGTTTGCCGGTGTAAGGATTAAAGAACAGGGGCTCACGCTTCGTCCTCAACTCCCGCAAGCTATCGAACAACTCACCCTTTCTTTAAACTATCGTGGGCGGACGATTCGAATTGACATGTCGCACCGCCAAACGGAAATTGCTCTCCTTTCAGGTGAGCCCCTGTCTTTGTTTGTATACGATGAAGTTTATCTGCTTGCAAAGCATCAACCCATCGTTGTCAATCGGGGGGGTCAGTAGTGGGGGTTCAACTGTTCATCTTTGATTTAGATGGCGTGATTACCCATACATCGGTATATCATGCTCAAGCTTGGAAAGAAGTTTGTGCACGATTGGGCCTTAGCTTCAATGAAACCCTTGTAGAGGGAACGAAAGGGATCTCCCGTAGGGCATCGCTGGAACTCATTCTAGCGTATTACGGATTGAGTGATAACTTTTCAGAAGTTGAAAAACAGCGTTTAATGGATGAAAAGAACAAGCTTTATCGCCAACTGTTGGAACAGATTACGGAAGATGACTATTTACCAGGAATACGAACGTTACTCGAGGACATTAAACGGCATGGCCATCCCATCGCGATCGCTTCTGCTAGCGAGAATGCCCAGATGATTCTGCATCAAATGAAAGCTGAGCGCTACATTGACTTTGTTGTCGATCCTAAACAGATAAAAAGGGGTAAACCGGCACCGGATATTTTTCTTGCAGCTGCTCACCATTTTAATGCCATGCCTGAGCGGTGTATCGCCATTGAGGATGCTCAAAGCGGTATTGAGGCGATTAAGCAAGCGGGGATGTTTGCGGTTGGTATAGGGCCAAAACTGGTTGGTGCTGATTTAGTGGTTGAACAATCCGATCAGCTGACCTACCGCCTCCTGCTGGAAGCATATCTGAAACGATAATCGCATCTTTTAACAGAAGATTGATGTATCTTTTTTCCGATTAGTCTGAAAGATGGGTTTCAGACTAATCGGTTTTTATGTTACAATGGACTTAACCTTTTTGAATTGAGATGAGGTGATAAAGTGCTGACCCAAACATTGTCATCAATGAAAAGAATCGACTTAAATTATTATCTCTATCTGCCCAATGACTATGATAAGACCGATAAGCCCTATCCGCTCATCCTTTTTTTACACGGTGCAGGCGAACGGGGCAACACGATTGAGGATTTACATCGCGTCCTTATTCATGGCATTCCACAGTATATAAAGAATCATCCTGATTTTCCCTTCATCGTCGTTATGCCTCAATGTCCAACCTATTCTTACTGGCCCATTCAGGTTGAAAACTTGAAGGTGCTTCTCGATTCAATTTTGGATCAATATCGCGTTGATCGTTCACGCATTTATTTAACTGGATTAAGTATGGGTGGGTATGGAACATGGTATATGGCGTATCAATTTCCCGACCTGTTTGCTGCCATTGCCCCCGTTTGTGGTGGTGGCATTCCTTCTGCAGCCGATCGGTTAACCCATATCCCGATCTGGGTATTTCACGGTGCGAAAGATACGGTTGTCCCCGTTCAAGAAAGCGAATGGATGGTTGAGCGAATTCGGAATGCAGGTGGGAATATCCGGTTTACCGTGTATCCCGACATTGGCCATGATAGTTGGGTTCCCGCTTATAATAACAATGAACTTTATGAGTGGTTTTTAAGTCACCAACGGAAGATGGATCCAAGCACCTGAAATAAAGGTACTTTTTATTAATAATCAAGAGCAGTTTGTATGGCGTTCAATAGAAAATCATTACGTAAAACCAGAAATATGTTATAATAAGTAACAATTATCTCTGAAAAAAACGCTTTATTTCCTACGCCTTAATTTTTTTACTGGACTCTTACAATTTTTAATCGTTGTATTTGTTGTAAGGTCGTCCGCTTAATAAGGAAGGGGATGGTAAGGCATGCGGTTCAAGTATGTCGCCAAGGATTTCATACGGGAAAGCCTAATTTATTATATTTTGAGTGATATGTCGTTTTATGAACGATACTTTTATCGTGAGAGTCTGTTCCTTACCATCGGGTATCTTAAAATTCCAGTGTCTACAACGGACTTAAGCATTTTGACGATTAATGGGTTTCACCATATGAATACATGGATTTATAAGCCCTTGGATCCCTTTACGGAACCTATCGAAAGAGGGAAGATAGTTATCGATTGCCGTTCGCTAGTGATGAATCAGTTGAAACCTTATCAACATATAGAAATTATGAAAAAAGGTGAATATGAAACATATTATGATTACGACAATCAATGGATTTGTATTTCGCGAACGCCAAATGATGTGCCCTGGATGCGCGTTCAAATCGCGACACAAATCATTATTGACCTGAATGAAGAAGGACAGATCGATCGCTTTTGGGTTCTCCCGTATTTCGTGGGTTCGCTTTCTGATATCGATAAGATCAATGATGACCTTTCGTAGTCAAACGAAATATTATAATGATAAAAGACGTGGCCAACACGTCTTTTAAAAAATCAATAATAAACAACTGTTGTATTTTGGACAAATGTATATTATAATGGAAATGCATAGAATGATATCAGACGATTTCTTATATATGCGATGGAAGGGATGAAAATGCGTAAGAAAGCTGAATATCGAAGTGCCATTCGATCGCGGCGGTTGATCCGAGAAGCTTTTAGGGAATTAATGAACGAAAAGCCAATTGATCAAATCACGGTAATGGATATTGTACGACGAGCTGATATTAATCGAGGCACGTTTTATGCTCATTATCGGGATACAAAGGCAGTAATTGAACAGATTGAAAATGAAGTGATCGAAAAAATTATTGAAATTTTAAAAACGTTTCGATTTAAGTCTTTTGTGGATAATCCGCGTTCAATCTTTGAGACCATTGCCCGCTTTATTGATAAAGACAAATCGTTGTATCAAAAACTCATTAATGCCAGCGGTTCAGAACTATTTATTGTCAAATTAAAAAAACTGATCATTAATTACTTGCAACTCCATAGCGATATCCCTGATGAGATTAAGTTGGCACCTGAGTTTGTCATTCGTTCTCATTTTTTTGCGGGTGGCGCGGCTTCGCTTTACGAGACGTGGTTAAAAGGCGAATTGGATTGCAGCCTGTCCGATATTACCAATGAAGTAGCAAAACAGGCAGAGGCAATGTTGCATTTGTTACAATTGGAACCTGATCATTAAATCCTTTCGTGCCAATAGATAAAACCACAATCTAATCGATATACTGGTTCAACCGTTGCCGTTTACAAATAATGACAGAACATGAGGAGGTATGTATGACCATCATTCGCGTTGAGAACCTAACGAAGGACTATGGTTTTGGTCGTGGTGTATTTAATATCAGCATGGCCATTCCCAAAGGTGAAGTCTATGGCTTTTTAGGTCCGAATGGAGCTGGGAAAACAACCACTATCCGCCACTTGATGGGGTTTTCGAAACCCGATAGTGGCAGGACACAAATATTTGGTTTGGACACGTTTGACCATTATGATGAAATTCTCAAACGGGTCGGCTATATTCCTGGCGAAATTGCTTTACCAGATGGGCTGACAGGATACGAGTTCCTTCATATGATGAAACAGTTACGAAAAATAAAAGGAAAGGATCGTATAAAAGAATTGTTGGATCGGTTCGAACTTGATCCGAGCGGGGATACGAAACGGATGAGTTTCGGAAACAAACGAAAACTCGCTATTGTCGCTGCATTTCTTCATGACCCAGAGGTGTTGATTCTTGACGAACCAACATCAGGGTTGGATCCTGTGATGCAAGACCGTTTCATTGAGTTCGTTAAGGAGGAAAAACGGCGTGGCAAAACCATTCTTCTTTCGAGCCACATTTTCTCAGAAGTCGAGGCGGTCTGTGATCGTGTTTCGATTATTAAGAATGGACAAATCGTCGATGAGTTCCCGATGAGCAAGCTAAAATATGCTGAATATAAACGGTATCAAATTGTTCTTGCTAATGATGAAGAGACAATGGCGTTGCATCAAAAACTTGCTGAAATGACGGATGTCGTTACAATCGATGAGGTGACAAAACACGAAATCCGACTACGCCTCCATGACCGGGACATCAACCAACTGATCCAACTTTTGAGTCATTTTAACGTCCTAGTATTCCACCATGAGCCGATCACGCTTGAGGAGTATTTCATGCAGTATTACATTGACGATGTCGTATTTGAAGGGGTGAGTGCATGACGGACATTCAGATTAATCATATAACCAAGGATTACGGTGACCAACGTGGGATTTTCAATATTGATCTAGGCATTCGCAAGGGCGAAATCTTTGGCTTTATCGGGACGAACGGTAGCGGTAAGACGACCACCATCCGTGAGATTATGGGGTTTATTCGTCCTGATGCAGGGAATATTCAAATCCGTGAGTATGATGCCCATCGCGATGCGACGAAGACCAAACGGTTTATCGGTTATGTGCCCGGTGAAATTGCCTTTCCCGATCTGCCGTCTGGGAAATCCTTTATACGGTTTCAGGCCGAATTATTGAACTTAAAGGATTTACGATATGCTGATGAACTGGTAAAGATTCTCCAAATCGATTTGCGAGCGAATCCCCGTAAAATGAGTAAAGGGATGAAACAGAAGACGGCTATCATAGCAGCCCTAATGGATGATAGTGACATCCTTATATTGGATG
>DATCJW010000001.1:0-5858 GCA_036562595.1 Haloplasmataceae bacterium
TTCTATGTTGGCGCCGATCCCGAGCAACAAGGTGAAGAACAGGCACGCCTGGTCAGTAAAATATTCGGACCACCCGATGCGCTGAATCCTCAATTTGATAAAAATGGCGATGGACAGATTCAAATGATCATTTTAAAAGGAGAAGTCGGCCATCAGGATGCCGAACAACGGACATCGAAATTGCGCGATTGGTTGAACGAACATCAATATCCCTATGAACTGTTTGAAACCATTGTGGCAGACTGGGATCGGGAAACAGCAAAAGAATGGATGAAGCGCCTTCACCAGAATTATGGGGATCAAATCGAACTTATCATTTCGAACAATGATGATATGGCACTCGGAGCCATTGACTTCTATCTTGAACAAGGCATCTTCCAACGCTATCCCGATGCAACCGTCTTCCAACAACCCATTGTCATCCTCGGTGTGGACGGAACACAAAAAGGCATTACCGCCATTAACGAAGGCCTATTGGCGGGAACCGTCAAGAACGATGCAAAAATCCAATCGGAAGCCATTATCGAACTCATCGGTCATATCCGTTCGGGGAGTCCATTGACCATCCCCCTTGAAAACGGCCAATATTGTTACGTGCCGGGATACCAGATCATCCACCCTGCCTTTTCTGAACATCCGCATTGAAGCGGATGTTTTTTTACGACAACTTTTTAACTGTTGAAATTTAAATGTTGTTTGTGGAAATTTACATGGTTTTTGAAAGCGTTTTTTTATATGATGTTCATGAAAACCAAAACTGGAGGGAAGTGTTTCAATGAAAAGAATTTTTAGTTTCTTATTCGTGGCCCTAGTCGCGTTGACGCTAGCGGCATGTAAAAAAGATGGCACCTTTGTCGTCGACATTTTCATCTATGAGTATTCCGATACGTACATCGGTACGGTTCGGAGTGCGATGAACAATCTCTTAAAAGAACATGAAGGGAACATCAAGTACTACTTCCACGATGCCAAGAGCTCGCAAGAAGACCAAATGACCCAAATCGATAATGCCATCGCCCGTGGTACCGACCTTCTTGTCGTCAATATTGTCGAAACGGAATCCGGACAAACGGTTGTCAACAAAGCGAAAGAAAACAATTTACCCGTCATCTTCTTCAACCGTGAGGTAAGCGATGAGGTCATTAATTCCTACGACAAAGCGGCCTTTATCGGAACCGATCCCGACGAGGCAGGCTACATGCAAGGGCAACTCATCGCCGATATCTTACTGGCTGATTATGATAAATTCGACCTTAATGGCGATGGAAAAATTAGCTACGTAATGCTTCGCGCTGATCTTGACAACCCTGAAGCCAACGGCCGTACGAAGTATTCCGTACTCGAAGCGAACCGGCTTTTAGAAGAAGCAGGCAAGCCCGCACTCAAACAAATTGGCGAAGACTATAACGCTAGCTGGCAAACATCGAAAGCACATGAAGCAATGCAAAACTTCCTGAAGAGCAATCCGTTCAACGGAGATGATCCAATCGAGCTGGTAATCGCCAACAATGATGACATGGCACTTGGGGCCATTCAAGCATTAAACGAAGTAGGCTATAATACGGGCAAAGAAAATGATCCTTGGATCCCTGTTGTCGGCGTAGACGCAACCGCTACAGCACAAGCTGCCATTAAAGCTGGAAAGATGAGCGGATCCGTAAAACAAGACGCTCAAGCCATGGCTGAATGCATCGTCGCATTTATTCTCAACACGGCAGAAGGAAAATCTTACCTCGACGGCTTAGACTACGAATTCGAATCTGGAGTCGACAAAGTAAGAATTCCTTACGCCATCTATACAGGTGATGAGTAAAGCACAAGGTAAAGCGCAAGAAGGAAAAGTGACCCAAAACGGGTCACTTCCTTCTATTTTTAGTGACGATTTATAAGGAGGAAACTGGATGGTCCAAGAATATTTGCTTGAAATGATTAATATATCCAAAGAATTTCCTGGCGTGAAAGCATTGGACAACGTGACCTTTCGTGTAAGGCCGGGAACGGTTCACTCCTTGATGGGCGAAAATGGTGCAGGTAAATCAACCCTAATGAAATGTTTATTCGGCATATACTTAAAGGACTCGGGCAAAATCTTTTTAAACGGTAAAGAAGTAAATTTCCAAAATACAAAACAAGCTTTGGAACATGGCGTCGCTATGGTGCACCAAGAGCTGACCCAAGCGACAAAGCGTTCCGTTATGGATAACCTATGGCTTGGACGTTATCCGAAAAAAGCGGGGTTGATCGTGGATGAGAAAAAGATGTATGAAGAGACGATTAAGATCTTCAAAAAGTTAAAGATCACCATCGATCCCCGTATCACAATGAACCAACTATCGGTTTCAGAACGGCAAATGATCGAGATTGCTAAAGCCGTTTCTTATAATGCGAAAGTCATCGTTCTCGATGAACCTACCTCTTCCCTAACGGATAATGAGATCGAAAGGCTCTTTTCCATTATCGACCAACTGAAAAAACAGGGATGTGGCATCATTTACATCTCCCATAAGATGGAAGAAATATTACGGATTTCCGATGAAGTCACGATTTTACGGGACGGAAAGTGGATTTCCACTTCACCAGCGAAAGATCTAACCATTCATACTATCATCAAACAGATGGTAGGCCGTGAATTGACCCAACGTTTTCCTGCCAAGACCAATCGCTCTGGAAAAACGCTTTTAAAAGTCGAGCACCTGACAAAAAAATATCCCTTCCGCATTGAAGATGTCTCCTTTGAACTCCGGGAAGGCGAAATCCTCGGTGTTGCTGGGCTCGTTGGCTCCGGACGAACCGAATTATTGGAAACCATTTATGGCCTGGCGACGAAAGAATCAGGGGAACTATATCTTGAAGGTCAAAAAGTCGAAAATCGAAATACGGCTATTGCCATTAAAAATGGCTTTGCCCTGGTTACGGAAGATCGGCGGGAAACGGGTATCTTTGGTGTTCGGAACATCCTTGATAACATGACGATTGCTAATTTAAAAAAATACCGTAAATATAACCTTTACCTTTCGGATCAAGAGATGGTTGATGATGCCAAGCGGATGGTTAAAAGCCTATCCGTCAAAACGCCAAACCTTAACGCCCAAATTAAGAACCTATCCGGCGGTAACCAACAAAAGGTCATTCTCGGACGTTGGCTACTGACCAAAGCGAAAATCCTTCTTTTAGATGAACCCACACGCGGTATAGACGTTGGGGCAAAATACGAGATTTACGAACTGATGATTGATTTGGCAAAAGAAGGAAAAGGCATCATCATGGCTTCGTCTGAAATGCCAGAACTGCTTGGGGTTTGTGACCGTATACTCGTGATGTCAAACGGGCGTCTAGCGGGTATTGTCGATGCCAAAACAGCCACTCAAGAACAATTAATGGAACTTGCTACGAAATTTTTCTAAGGAGGAGCTGTAATGGAAAACCTTAAATTTTGGAATAAAATCCGTTCCCCATTTAAGGGAATGTTTAACAATAATGGCAATGGCCAAGAATTAACGGAAGAAGATATAAAAAAGCGTAAGGAAAAAAGGAAAGAGCTTCTTATCAATAATTTACTCTACTTCCTGATTATCATCTACGTTATTGCGGTATCCATCTCAAATCCCCGCTTCATTTCTTTTAACAACATCGTGAACATTTTAAACCAAATGGCTTCCCGTCTTCCGATCGCTTTAGGGGTGGCTGGAGCGATTGTATTAACGGGGACCGACCTATCTGCTGGCCGTGTCATCGGGTTAACCGCATGTATCACGGCGTCCTTATTACAGTCTCAAGACTATGCCTTTAAGATGTTCCCCGCCCTTGGCGATGTTCCTGTCATCGTTGTAGTCTTAATCGTGGTCCTCGTTGGTGGCTTAATCGGTCTATTCAACGGTTTCTTTATCGCTCGATTTAAACTCCATCCGTTTATCGTCACATTAAGTACCCAATTGATCGTCTATGCGACCACCCTTTACTACATCACACTAGGTACGAATGACGGCAAACCGATCGGAGGTATACGGGAAGATGTACGGCAACTCGTTGTCGGTGGCTTTGAACTTTTCGGGGTTCGAATCCAGTACCAAATCCTCTATGCCATCCTCGTTACCATCCTCGTCTGGTTCATTTGGAATAAGACCGTGTTTGGGAAGAATATGTTTGCCGTTGGGAGCAATCCTGAAGCGGCTAACGTCAGTGGTATTAGCGTAAATAAAACGATCATCGCTACTTTCACCCTTGCGGGCATGCTATACGGGTTTAACGGGTTTATTCAAAGCATCAACATCGGTTCGAACAACGCTGCGACTGGTGTGAACTTCGAGCTCGATGCCATTGCGGCAGCGGTTATCGGTGGCGTATCCTTTTCTGGAGGGGTAGGACGGATCAGTGGAGTTGTTCTCGGTGTGTTCCTCCTCCAATTGATTACCTCTTCATTCATATTCTTAGGAATTGCGCCGAACTTGCAATATGTAATTAAAGGTTTTATCATTCTCTTTGCCTGTGCCATTGACATGAGAAAATACATTACTCGTCGCTAACTCTCTCCTTACAACAAATACTTAAAAAATACCCTATTACCGATTTGGCGTGATCGGTAGATAGGGTATTTCATTATCTTTTTTATTTAAGATTTAAATCCATCAAGCGATTTCCTTTAAAAATCCATAACCTTAAGTAGGGATAGACTTTGACCAGCGTTCGGTAGAAGCGTTTAAGCGTCCGATTGGGAATCGTAGAGAATTGATTTGGCAAGGCGCTCTGGAGCTGTTTTAAGCCTTGCCCTAAATGGAGTTGTCCGAGCGACCACCGTAACACGTTATCCATCTGATCAGCAGATAATCCTCTTAATGCCCTTTGAAGTTTTAGCCAAACGGACTCATCTTGATACAACCTCTCTTTCTCTTTGTCGGTAAAATGATAAACGTGATAATCTAACCGAAAATGGCGATGAAAAACATTCAAGAACGCCTCGAGATGATTGACAAGGGATGGATTATAAAAATACTCATATTCACTAATAAATTGCTGGTTAAATAACGATTCCAATTTAAGAATGAGGTCTACCTCATGGAAGATATCGTCCTCAGGATACTTCATTTGGTAGAAGTAGACAAAACTTTGGTATGTCATAAGACCGTATGCCGCTAAAACCTCATAGGCAAACGCAACGACACGATTATTTCGATCGAACACTTCCATAAGATCAGGGCTAAGTCGTTTGATTATCCACCCTTTTATTTCCTTGGGAATAAAGAACCCATTTTTTTCTTGGTAACTGACAGGATAGGCTATACCCAAGCGAAAAAAGAAATAGAGGTGATGCCACGGATGATCATCAATAGACAAAAAATCGTCCACCAAAAGGTAATACAAGAGGCGTAATTGTTGGTCATACATGGCCAGCATATATTTCTCTAAATATAAATAGATGTCACTGTGTAGTATGGTTTGAATGTCCCCTTTTTTTAGATGAGAGCGGTTGGCGATTTGATGAAAATCGCAAATGATCATCATCTGTTTGCGGGTTAGCGCGCTTAAAATGGTATGGTACTGTAAATCCGCTACTTCTGGTAGCCCCCACTCTTTAATCATTTCCCTTCCGACCATGTCGAATCACCTCGTTTCTTCTTTTCATTATACCATATTATTTGCTGACAAATAAAAGGGAGAATGCGTTTCATCGTTCTCCCTTTAAGCTAAAGTTTCTCCACTAGATTTATAAGCTGCTTCAAACTTTCCTTCGCATCACCTAATAGAAGAGTCACGCCTTCTCTCTTTTCATACAATGGGTTAGGTACTCCAGAATAGCCCGGTTTCAAATCATAATTACATATCACCACGTGTTTCGCCTCATCGACCCGAAGTATAGGCAT
>DATCJW010000009.1:0-13998 GCA_036562595.1 Haloplasmataceae bacterium
CAAGCGCTCATCCTTCGTTTGCTATTTCAGTAATGTATTGTATATTCACCGAACCAAACTGGAACAAGCCGACCGGATTTTTGAGGAGCATCATGGAAAGCTTTTGTCACCGCCACAGACCGATGAACTGGATCGGTTGGGAGCGTTTCGCCGCTACAGCTTCACCTTGCCCGAAGAGAAAACAGACATCGTCATTAGCGGTTTAGGTTTCATCACCGCCCATGCACCGAAGGCACAAGTGGCTCTTTACGTCCCTGAACGCGTTGGCGTCTTCCTCCGCCCCTCTTTAATTTAAGGTTCATCATGAAAAAAGGTTACCGTTTTGGACTGGTTGGAAGAGGGATTGGGTATTCCCTCTCGCCTCAACTTCACCAAGCGATTGGTACAAGCCTCGGGATCAAAGTGCACTATGAGCTCATAGATATCCCAACGCTCGCAGACGTCTCAACGTTGTGGGATCGATTTCAAGGGCTTAATGTAACCACCCCTTATAAAGAGGCGATGCTTGACTATTGTGATGAGGCCGATCCCGCAACCTTAAAGATTGGGGCTTGTAATACGGTTGTCATTAGGGATGGATGGAAGACAGCCTATAATACGGATTGGATTGGATTTATACGCCTTCTGGAGGAGACGGGATTGGATTTCACCCTTCCATTACAAGCCCTCATTATAGGATCTGGTGGCGGAGCTAGGGCGGTGTATTATGCCCTAAAGACGAAGACTAAATTTCATGTGACGGTGGACAATCGAACGGTAGAGCGGGCGAAACGGCTCACGCATCAAGTCATGACGCTGCATGAGGCCGAAGAAAAGCTCTCGAATTTTGATCTCGTTGTGAACGCGACCACCGTCGGGGTGAAAACTTACGCTTCTCCCATCGCCATTCATTCCGTTAAACCGAACAGTGTGTATATCGATTTAAACTATCAAAAGAACCTTAAGTTTTTAGATGACAGTCAAGCCTTAGGGGCTCGTACTCTGAATGGTTGGAGGATGTTGGTAGAACAGGCGTTCGAAAGCTTCCGTCTGTGGACTGACCTTGATCTGAACATAAACCCGATGGGGCTAATCATAGAATAAGAAAGAAGGTGCAAGATGTTAACCGGAAAACAAAAACGGTATTTGCGGAGTCTCGCCCAAACGATTAAACCGGTTATGCAGGTTGGAAAACAAGGGGTGACCGACGCCTTTATCCAGTCGGTCCATGAACAATTGGATGCCCATGAATTAATAAAGATCAGCGTTCTGCAAAATGTGGTAGAGGATAAACGAGTCATAGCCGAAGGGATCGCCGAACGGACCAATAGCGAACTGGTTCAAATCATCGGTAATCAGTTGGTTTTTTATCGCGAAAATAAAACGAAAGAACGAAAGGATAAGATTATCCTTCCGGAATAGGGGGGAAGTAGCGATGGATTTGCGGTTAGCTTTGGAGATTGCGCAGCGTTACACACCGGAACGGATGGAGCACATATACGGCACGGTAGATAAGGCCACGCATTTGGCAGAACGTTTTTCTGTTGATCTCTATAAGTGTCAGATTGCTGCCGCCCTCCATGACCTAGCGAAGAATATCCCCCGTTCTAAACAGGAAGCCATCTTACAATCCTATAAACCAGACTATTTATCGTATTCTCCTAACGTCTACCATGGCCCAGTTGCTAGATACCTATTAGAACGGGAATTTGATATCACCGATCGGTCGATACTGAACGCGGTTGAGTATCATGTCACGGGACACCCCGAAATGGACGAGGTTTTGAAAGTCCTTTACATTAGCGATTACATAGAACGTGGGCGAACCCATCACCCCGTTCATTTCTGTCGGTACTTAAGCACTATCGATCTCGATCTCGCCGTATTAGGCGTCAGCGATTTTAAACTAAGCTATCTACGGGCCAAACAGGCAGACAATATCCATCCGCTAACGATACAAACGCATCAATCATTTTTGGAAAAGGTTGGTGAAGCCATGTATGAGTCTATTAAAGATCATTATCAACGCCATTTTGGACGTTAATGGACATCAGGTTGAAGTGCTGGATATGCGGGAAAAATCTCCGCTATTCGACTACATGGTGCTATGCAGTGCTACCAATGAGCGGCAATTGGCAGCTATCGTGGATAATGTGGTAAAAGAAGTCCATAAGCATGAGTTTGTGGTCAAGCACGTGGAAGGGAAGCGGATGAATTTCTGGGTATTGATCGACTGTATCGATGTCGTCGTCCACGTTTTTACCCCAGAAGAACGGGCGAAGTATAATTTAGAAAAGCTTTGGGGAGATTGCGAGCGCGTCGATCTTGAGGCGCTCCTCGATGCATAATGGCTTATGAGCATTTCTATCGTTTTTATGACCGGCTGATGGACGACGTCCCCTATGATACGTATTTAGCGCTTCTCACGAAGTATCTAACACCGGGATCCCATCTACTAGATCTTGGGTGTGGAACGGGGCGAGTCCTCGTACCACTGCTTCAAGCTGGGTATGTGGTCGAAGGGCTTGATCAAAGCGAAACCATGCTTATGATGGCTCGCCACCGTTTAGTAGAGGCAGGCCTTAATACCACCCTTTATTTAGATGATATGAGAGAAATCTATCGTCCGAACCATTACGATGGGATTTACAGTTTGATCGATACCATTAACTATTTGACCTGTGAAGAGGATGTTCTAAAAACATTTCGTGGCGTTTATGCTTCCCTGAAACCCAATGGTCTGTTTATTTTCGATGTTCATAATAAAGATTATATTGAGCAAGTATTTTTAGACTATTCGTACCACGCTGAATTTGAGGATTTCACTTATCTCTGGGATACCGCATTGGATATTGCACCAAAACAGACGACCATTCGCCATGAGCTCGTTTTTTTTGTACACCTCAAGGATCACCTCTATCAACGGCTTGAAGAAGAACACATTCAAGTGGCTTTTTTGCCTGAACTTTACCGTTCGTTGCTTCAAGCGGCGGGGTTTGCTGAGATTGACATCCAGTCCGACTTTGCGCATGGTATTTCACCCCATGCCACAAAATACCAGTTCATTTGTCGGAAACTTGATACATAAAACGAACGGATGTCATACAAACTATGCATGAGCGCGCTCACCGATCAGCCGGATGGCGGGAGATTGGAAAGAAAAAAGAGTAGGTAGTGAAGAAGACGTGGCGAAAAAACAAAATCAAAAACAAACAAATCCCGCTGCTGAATCATTAAAACGGAATCCTAAAGCCACTGGCGAGAATGTCCGTGGCGCCTTTACAAAAATCAACCAAGAAGAACTTGGCTCTGATCAAGCGGTCGAACGTGAAGTTCAAGCGATGAAAGAGAAAAACAAACAACGTTTCCAAGAGGAGCTTGAACAAAACTATAACGTCGAGTTCGCTGAAGAAGACAAGATCAATCGTAAGAAAAAGAAGTAAGATGGTAGGATAACCGCCATCCGCTGATCACAGGTCCTTATCCTTTGGGATAAGGACTTTTTTATATTCAGAAAACGAAAGGGGAAAGTGATAGCGTATATAGTAAAGTGAATCATTCTAAAAGTGAGGTGGGACGATGGAATTTTTTGAGCGATTAGAAGAGAAGGGGAAGATTATCGTTATACTTGTCGTTCTCAATCTCCTATCGATTGGCAGCGCCATTTATTTCTATCAGGAAGGAAGAGGACATGAAGACCTTGAGCTAACCCAGCGAGAAATCGTTGTCTATATTATCGGTGAGGTCGTCCATCCCAACATCTACGTTGTTCCAGAGGGGACGTACCTCTATGAGGTGATTCAAATGGCTGGCGGGTTGACGGAAGATGCGGATCTCACTTATATCAATTTGGCAGAAGAATTGCTGGATGGCCAAAAAATCACAATCCCTAAAAAGGTTCAACCTGGGGAAGCGGAAGAAAATCCCTTATCTCCAAACGGGAAAATCAACATCAATACCGCTAGCAAAGAGGAACTCATGCGTCTCAAAGGAATTGGCGAGGTGAAAGCAGAGCGCATTATTCAGTTTCGGGTCACATATGGACCCTTTCGCCGCATTGAGGACATTATGCGGGTACCTGGGATAGGGGTGAAGACTTTTGAAGGCATCAAGGATGACATTACCATTTAATTCTGCCTTTCCGGTTGCCTTTATGCTTCTTTTGTCGCTTCTTCTTTACTTCAATTTTAATGGGCTGCTTTTGTTGATCTTCATCCTCTTTTTCGTTCATCTGCTGCGATCGAATCCGCGTGTTCTTTTATGGGGATTCCTCATCATCAGCCTTTATTTTATACGTTATCACATGATTATAAACCGTTTAAAAAGCACCACGCCAAACAAATGGCAGCGATGTGAAATCGTCATGATTCCAAAGCAACAAGCGGTGGGGGAATCCATCACGACGACCTTTTATTGTCGTACGAATCGCGTGCACTATTTTGTACGAATGAAAAGCGATGTTCCTTTCTCCATTGAAATTGGAGATTGGATTGCGGTTACAGGCACATACGCCGAACCCGAGCCTAATCGTGTCCCCTACCTTTTCAATTACAAAACGTATTTATTAAGTAAAAAGGTGTACTATATCATTGAAGCCGATGACATGATACATATCACCTCCACAAGAAAGCCTCACTATCGGGTCATCCGATGGTTTTTGTCCAATTTCCAGGGGCCAATCGCCCATTACCAACGGGCACTAGTCATCGGTGACCAATCCGCCTTTGATGATGACTTTACGGCCCATACGCGTGAGCTTCAAATCAGTCACCTTTTCGTCGTTTCCGGCTTTCATGTCACGAGTTTGGCTTATGCCATTCACAGCGTATTGCGTCGGTTTCATGTCACGAAAGAGTCGATCCAACGGGTGACGAACCTCTTCCTCTTTGGATACCTAGCTATCAATAATTTTCAACCATCGATAGTTCGAGCCGTCTTGATGTATTACGGCACGCAAATAAAAAGACGGTATCGCTTACCGATTTCTAGCGCTCATCTTTTAGCTGCGATCTTTCTCTTACATGTCTTATGGTCACCACTTCTTGTCTTTCATGTAGGATTTCAACTGTCTTACGCTATATCCTTTGTCCTCATCCTTTCCCATGAACGATTAAAACGGTATGAGAACAAGAAAATAGTAGGTGCCTTCTATACTACGTTGATTGCACAATTGTTTAGTCTTCCCATTGTTGCAAACTTTACCTTTCAATACAACCTCCTATCGCTTTTTGCCGCTCCTTTTCTTCTCATCTATTTCAACCTCTTGATCTTTCCGCTTACCTTGCTTTCGCTCGTCTTCCCATTCCTTTCTCCTGTCTTTTTATGTTGCTTTCGTTATTATGAGGCCGTGATTGACAATCTTTCTTCTTTCAACCATTTCACGCTGACAATTGGCGGTTTTGATTCCTTTCGCCTCACGTTGTATTATCTGGTCCTTTATCTTCTTATGTATCATCTGGATGAGGGAAAACCAGTCACAATTTGGGGCATTTTTCTCATTTTGATTACAGTTTTCTACCATCGCCTGACCATTTCCACAAACGTCGCATATATTGATGTTGGACAAGGCGATGCGACCTATATCCAGACGCCCTTTCAAACGTGTACCCTGTTAATCGATACGGGCGGAACGACTTTTTCAAATCGCCGTTTTCACCCTGGGGAACGGCACGTCTTGCCCTATTTAAAGGCTCATGGGCTTCGGAGTTTAGATTTATTCATCGTCAGCCATGGCGATACGGATCATGTGGGAGACTACCGATATATTCTCGATGCCTTACAGGTGAAAAAAATCGTCTTTAGTGCCTATGATGAGAGCGAACTAAAAGCCGAGATAATGGCTTATAGTCAGACCAAGGGGATTGCTTATGAAGAATTAAAGAAAGGCGATACGTTGACCTGTGGGCCTTTGAGACTGATTATACATGCGCCAAGTCAACGCATGCCGGATACGAACGATCAGTCCCTTGTCTTTAGTTTAACGATAAAAGGTGACCATTACCTCTTTACAGGCGACATCTCTCACCGTGTAGAAGAAGAGATAGCGCTTGATTTACCGCGTGATGTGACCTTTTTAAAAGTTGCCCATCATGGATCAAAGTCTTCCACTTCCGAAAGCTTTTTACAACATATTCGGCCCCAACATGCGATTATCAGTGTAGGAAACAACTACTATGGGCATCCTTCAAGCGATGTCATAAACCGCCTGCAGCTTGTTGGAAGCAGGATCTATACCACCCAGGAGGAAGGCACGATCGTGGTTCGGTATGTGATCAATCGCCGGTTTCTCCATATGACGAAATCGAAAACGATACGCCACTTCCATTAAACATTTCGATGTTTAATGTTGACATA
The DNA here is from genome assembly GCA_036562595.1 of Haloplasmataceae bacterium. Classification (GTDB taxonomy): domain Bacteria; phylum Bacillota_I; class Bacilli_A; order Haloplasmatales; family Haloplasmataceae; genus DATCJW01. The sequence continues at coordinate 6,334 of DATCJW010000009.1, forward strand.
GATCTCGAAAATAGGCCTTGTATGAAGGCCTTTTTCGTTTTTATCTTGCTTTTCGAAAATTTTCCGTTTACCATAAGTTTAGGTGATGTGTATGGAACGGATTTATCTCTTAGAAGGCGAAAACCAACTCCAGGCGGAAGAAACCATAGCCGCTTTAATAAAAGATAGCGGAGTTGACGAAGCGTTCTCCTGTGTGAAATATAGCGGGGATGAAGTCGCTTTAGAGGTGGTCATAGAGGATTGTCAAACGGAGCCCTTTTTTGATGAGCGGAAAGTGGTCGTATTGAACCATCCGGTATTCCTGACGGCAGATAAGGGATCGCTTGAACAGGATCTTGAAGGATTTCTTCATTATATCCAAAATCCCAATGAACGGACGACACTCATCATCAATGCGGTAGGCTATCGCTTGGATAATCGGAACACGATCCTGAAAGAATTGAGAAAAGTCGCAAAAGTCTTAACGTTTGACGCGTTTGATGAATCGGTCGCTCGGATCTTTGTTCAGTCGCTGATCGAAAAAAAGGGAAAAAAAATCGAACGGGATGCCCTGGAAGAGTTGATTTCACGCACCGCATGCGATGCGCAACGGTTGAAACAGGAACTTGAGAAGCTTGACTTTTACCTTGATGAGGAAGAGACCATTACACGAGAACTTGTCCAGATGATTGTTAGCGAACCATTGGAAACGAACATATTTAAATTAACGAACGCGATTATCGAAGGCAAAAGTCTGGAAGCGATTAAAACCTATCACCAATTAAAACAATTAAATGAAGAGCCGATCGTCTTTAGTGCCATTCTCGCGAAAAATTTTCATTATATGCACGTGATCAAAACCTATCAGAAAATAGGGTATAGCGAATACCAACTCCGTCCATTACTCAAACTTCACCCGTATCAATTAAAAAAGCTATATCAAATTGCTCGTCAGACGGATGAGCGCTTGATCCAGGACCAAATCGAACGCCTTGCTGAATACGATCGCCACGTGAAGCAAGGAAAAATCGATAAATACTTAGGATTTGAATTATTCCTTCTAAGCCATAAGGATTAAAGGTGAAAATTATCACAATATAAATTTAACATTTCATCCATAAAAATTTTTTTAACAATTGCATTCCCTTTTGCAACCTGTTAAGATGATAGTAAAGGAGGCGATTTATGATGAAAAAATTTTTTTATGCACTCTTTGTTCTTTCTTTTGTCCTTGTGCTTGCTGCATGTAAAGGCGATAAAGTAGAGATCGCCCTCATTACTGATGCTGGTACGATTAATGACAAGTCCTTTAACCAAGGCTCTTGGGAAGGCGTTAAAGCTTATGCGAAGAAGCACGGCATTTCACACGACTATTTTCAACCAGATGAGGTAAACACCGAATCCTATCTTGCCACAATTGAACTGGCTGTAAAGGCAGGCGCAAAAGTTATCGTCACACCCGGTTTCTACTTTTCAGAAGCCATTGGCGAGGCGCAAACAAAATACCCGGATGTTACATTCATCCTCGTTGATGCGACCCCAACGGTAGATGGGAAAGAGGAGATCAAAGACAATGTCATCCCGATCCTCTTCAACGAGCAACAATCCGGATTCCTCGCGGGCTATGCTGCTGTTAAAGATGGATTTAGAAAATTAGGTTTCATGGGCGGAAACCCTGTCCCCGCTGTACGTAACTTCGGTTATGGTTATGTTCAAGGGGCTAACTATGCCGCTCAAGAACTGAAACTCGAAGGAAAAATCACGATTCGCTACCATTATCTTGGCGATTTCGTTGAGAAGCCCGAATTTAAAACGAAAGCCGAAGGTTGGTACCAATCCGGAACGGAGGTCATCTTCGCAGCTGCTGGTGGCGCAGGGAACTCCGTGATGAGTGCGGCTCAAACCTTTATGGAAAACAATCAACCAACAAAATTCGTCATCGGTGTTGACGTTGATCAAAGCCATGAATCGAAAACCGTTATTACTTCGGCATTGAAAGAACTGGCCAATGCGGTTGAGTACGCTTTAGAAAACCGCGATAAACTGGGCGGAGAAGTCCTTTATCTTGATATCCTAAACGATGGTGTAGGTTTACCGACCGATTTCTCACGGATGAGAAATTTCACGAAGGAAGACTATGAACAAATCGTAAACAAATTAAAAACCGATAAGACATTCCGTGAAGGCATTAAGGGCTTAAACGAACTGAGCGCTCTTATTGAAAAAGATGAAATCAGCGAAGCCGACCTGATCGCCAAATTACAAGAATTCGTTGATAAAGTCGAAATTCAACTCGAGTAATAAGACAAGCAAGGGAAAGACGTTGTCTTTCCCTTTTTTAAGAATAAATGAAAGGTAGGGTATACCGATGGACTATGTCGTAGAAATGCGCAATATCACCAAAACCTTTCCAGGCATTGTAGCGAATAATAAGATCACATTCCAGCTCAAAAAAGGTGAAATTCATGCCCTTTTAGGTGAGAATGGTGCGGGGAAATCGACACTCATGTCCATTCTCTTCGGCTTGTATCAACCCGATGAAGGCGAAATTTACATCAATGGACAAAAAGTCCGTATCGAAAGCCCGAATCATGCCAATGATTTAAAAATAGGGATGGTACATCAACATTTTAAATTGGTGCATAATTTCACCGTGACAGAAAATATCATTCTCGGTAAAGAAGACACGAAATATGGCTTCATCCATAAAGAGGATGCTGTAAAGAAAATTCGCGAGTTGAGTGAGCGCTATCGCCTGTATGTTGATCCGGATGCAATCATTGAGGATATCACGGTTGGGATGCAACAACGGGTTGAAATATTGAAAATGTTGTATCGTGACGCCGAGATCCTAATTTTTGATGAGCCCACAGCTGTGCTGACGCCACAAGAGATTGAAGAATTGATGAAAATTATGAAAAATCTCGCCGCAGAGGGGAAATCGATTATTTTCATCACCCATAAGCTGAACGAGATTAAGAAAGTTGCGGATCGGTGTACGGTATTAAGACGGGGCCAATGCATTGGAACCGTCAACGTAAACGATGTGACCATCGAAGAAATGGCCGAAATGATGGTTGGCCGCAAAGTTTCTTTTGAACTAAATAAAAAGCCCGCAGAAGTAAAGGAAACGATTTTAGAAGTATCCAACCTCACCGTCGTTAATGCGGAAGGGAAGGAAGCAGTAAAAAACGTTAGTTTTACGGTCCGCCGAGGGGAAATCGTTTGTATCGCCGGAATTGATGGAAATGGCCAATCGGAACTATTACAAGCGATCACCGGATTATTAGAACCTAAACAAGGGGTAATTAAGTTTAAAGGGAAAGACATTACCCATGAATCCATTCGTAACCGCACGCTTGCTGGCATCGGGCACATACCAGAAGATCGTCACCGCTATGGGTTAGTCCTCGACTTTACGCTCGCCCAAAACTTGATCCTCCAAACGTATTTCGAACCCCGTTTTCAAAACCACGGTTTCTTTAAATTCGATGCCATAGAGGATTATGCCAATAAATTGATCGAGCGCTTTGACATCCGAAGCGGGCAAGGCGCAAAAACGATTGCCCGTAGTATGTCTGGAGGAAACCAACAAAAGGCCATTATTGCGCGCGAGGTCGATCGGGAGCCCGATCTGTTGATTGCGATGCAGCCCACCCGAGGCCTTGATGTCGGAGCTACTGAATACATCCACAATCAACTGATCGCCCATCGTGATAAGGGGAAAGCGGTTCTATTGATGAGTTTGGAACTGGATGAGGTCTTGAATCTTTCAGATCGGATTCTTGTCATGTTTGAAGGAGAAATCGTCGCAAACGTACAGGCTGATGAAATCACCGAAAACGAACTGGGACTATACATGTCGGGAGCGAAACGGAGTGAAGTTAATGCCTAAAGAAAAGCTAAAAGTCATCACACAAAAAATCAACCAATCGATCGACAAGGCTTTTCCTTCTATTGTTGCCATTTTCATTGGTTTGTTGTTTGGATTAATCGTTATGCTGATAACGAATCCGGCGAGGAGCATTTTTGGGTTTGGTCACCTGTTCATCGGTGGGTTTGATCGCGGTTTAGTGGAGTTGTTGTATCAGGCAACGCCAATCATTCTCACCGGGCTTTCCGTTGGCTTTGCTTTCCGTACAGGCCTTTTTAATATCGGAGCCAGTGGACAAGTTATGGTTGGAGCCACAGTTGCGATTCTCGTGGGCACGCGGTTTACGTTTTTACCCGGCATTACGCACATGCTGGTGGCCGTCCTATTTGCAGCCCTTGCGGGTGCGCTCTGGGGATTGGTGCCTGGGGTGTTGAAGGCCTACCGGAACGTCAACGAAGTTGTGGCATCAATTATGATGAATTATATCGGGCTATATACCTCTCTCTTCTTCGTTAGAAAATTCGCCTTAGATTTTGTCAACTATAAGTCAAAGCCTGTCGCGCCATCTGCCGTCATTCCTAGACAGCTGAATTTGTTTGGCTTACAAATTAATTTCTATACGGGCATTTTCATCGCCTTAATTGCCGTCTTCATCATTCATATTCTCCTTACCAAAACAACGAAAGGTTATGAACTCCAGGCGGTTGGATTTAACCGTGATGCTAGTAAATATGCAGGGATTAATGAAAAACGGAATATCATCTATGCGATGGTCATCGCTGGGTTACTAGCTGGGATTGCTGGAGCCACCATCTATCTCGTCCCGGCATCGGGTCGGCGTTATGAACTGGTTGAAGCCATAGCCTCAGAAGGTTTTGATGGAATATCGGTTGCTCTGATCGGGCAAAGCAATCCTATCGGGATTTTCTTTGCTGGGCTTTTCATGGCCTACATTCGATTGAGTGGCTGGGGCTTGCAGCTTTACGGATATAAACGGGAAATTGTCGACATCATCATTGGGACGATTATCTATACCAGTGCACTGACGGTGCTTATGCGAGGGTTAATCCAACGTTATCGTAAGTACCTAGCTTTCGAAAAGCGGGGTGTCAAACATGAGTAATTTCATCTATATTCTACAACAAACGCTCTTCTTTATGGTTCCTCTACTCATTGTAGCCCTTGGAGCTCTCTATTCCGAACGAAGCGGTATAGTGAATATTGCCCTTGAAGGGATCATGATCATGGGTGCTTTCGTAGGGACCGTTACCCTCAACCTCTTACAATACTCTGCGCCATTTGCCAATTTAGATAGTTTAGCCCAAGGACAATTCTTCTACTTCATTGCATTGTTAGTAGCAGGGATCACGGGTATTCTGTTTTCTTTACTTCATGCCTTCGCATCTGTTCATATGCGGGCAGACCAAACGATCTCCGGTACCGCGCTCAACATTTTAGCTCCCGCAATTGCCATCTATACGGCTAGAAGTTTAAGCATCACAAACTATACGCAACACGTTCAATTTGAAAGTACACAACTCTTCATCTCTAAGGTTCCACTGCTTCATAAAATACCATTGATCGGGGACATTTTCTTTAGACGGACATATATAACGACCTATATTGCCATCATTATCTTCATCGTTGCTTATATTGTCCTTTACCGAACCCGCTTTGGATTAAGATTACGGGCATGTGGTGAGCACCCTCAGGCAGCGGATTCCGCAGGGATTAAGGTTGAACGCATCCGGTATGCTGGCGTTCTTATCTCTGGCTTTTTAGCTGGTATTGGCGGTTTGACGCTTATTGTTTCAACAACCAGTGTTTTTAATGGTTCGGTTGCCGGATACGGGTTCCTCGCTATTGCCGTCCTCATCTTTGGCCAGTGGAAACCATTACGGATCCTCGTAGCAGCTTTTTTCTTCGGTATGATGAACGCTGTTGCACATTCCCACTCACTTGTGCCTGGTTTAAATCGCCTCCCACTGCCATCAGATTTTTATAATGCCATTCCCTATGTAGCCACACTTATCCTTCTTGCCTTTACTTCAAAGAAAAGCCAGGCACCACGGGCTGTTGGTGAAATATACGATCCTGGAAAACGTTAATCTTAGTTCGATACGAATCGAGACTGCGTGGATTACGATTTGCTTCTATCAACTAAATTTGGACGGACTACGCTTCAGCGATAGCTGAAGCGATTTCTTTTGTCTGTCCTTTTTCATGTAGCCCATCATTCAGTTCTTTAAACTTAGATAAGTAATATAATGTTATATGTTTTTAATCATAGTATTGATATATATTGTAAAATGATATAAAATTTGATTAGTATTATTAATAAACTTCGTCGTATGGTATTTTAAGATATGATTGTTATTGCCAAAATATGGTGGAAATGGCCTATAAGGATTGAGACAAATCGATCTTGCGCGCAAACTCATCTTCAGATAGCCGTCTGAAAGAAGAGTTCAATAAAATAAGGATTGAGGCATCATTTGATAGTTGTTTATTTTTATTACTTGCCTTTTGTTGTCTGAAAGGAAAGTCCAATAAATTAAGGAGTCTTTTAATATAAAATGTTCACTTGTGATGTCTTATTGTTTCTCTTTACAACTTACATAAAAAAGGTGTGAGTGCATTGATCCCCTCACACCAAACTTGTAGATTCAGAAAGGGCAGTAATAGTGATTTATTACTGCCCATTTAATTTGCCTTATATTTAGAAATAAATAAAAAACCTACTCATTAGTAGGTTTTCTTTTAAGCAATGGAATTAATGAGCTTAGCTAGGCGAGATTTCTGTCTAGCTGCATAATTTTTATGTTTAATGCCTTTGCTGACTGCTTTATCGAGTTTTTTACAAGCTAAGGCATAGAGCGATTTAGCCTTTTCAAGATCTTTTTCGCTAACCGCTAATTCCACATTCTTAATCGCAGTACGCATCGAGCTTTTGAATGCTTGGTTGTACAAACGTCTCTTCTCATTTTGCTTCATCCGTTTTTCTTGTTGTTTAATTTGTGGCATCCTTTCACCTCCATGTTTTTACGACTCTATAAGTTTACCAAATAATATGAAATATTTCAATATCGAAATACGTTTTCAGTATATTTTTCACGCTTTTTTTTATATTATAAATGAATTCAGAAAGGAGTGCATAAAGACATGACGGGAAGTTCCACAATAGAAATAGAGAATCTGGATGTTCGAACGGATCTCATCGTCGAAAACCTAGAAAGCGGTGAGCTGAGTCCACAGGATGGAATTAAAGTAAATGAATATACGACCGATAACTATCGCGTGACGGAAGTAGAAGTTCCTGAAAAGGACGCAGAACGGATCGGTAAAAAACCAGGTACCTATATTACAATTGATACCTCCGCCATCATCCATCCCGATCATGATGCGTTGCTCAAACTTCAAAAACTCATTGCCAACATTATTCATCGTTTCTTACAAAAATACGGCATTACGGATGATGCCTTGGGTATGGTTGTGGGATTGGGAAATGACGATGTGACTCCGGATGCCTTAGGCCCACTTGTCGTGCGAAAGATTTTCGTTACAAACCATCTTTTTGCGTTACATCCTGAGTCGATCTCTGAGGAAGACTTTCGACCAATTACGGCGATTGCGCCTTCGGTTATGGGTTCGACAGGAATTGAAACGTATGAAATTATCAATGCCCTTGTTCAAACGGTCAATCCATCCTTCCTCATTGTGGTAGATGCCCTAGCGAGCAAGTCGATTCGTCGGGTTAATCGCACGATCCAAATCTCTGATGCAGGGATTAGCCCGGGTAGTGGGGTAGGCAA
>DATCJW010000050.1:0-10711 GCA_036562595.1 Haloplasmataceae bacterium
GAGGGCTATATTATCCAGTTTTGAGAGATCAAAGAGCCTGGTGGCGATAGCGGGGAGGACACACCTGTACCCATACCGAACACAGTAGTTAAGCTCCCCAGCGCCGATGGTAGTGTAAGCGAGAGTAGGACGCTGCCGGGCAATAGAAAAAGGACGCCGTTACGTCGTAATGGCGTCCTTTTTGTTTATTATTGAGTGAATTTATGCAAAAACTTAAATGGGATATGAGTAAAAAATGATTTATAGATACTTATGAAAGATTATGATATAATACATTCTAGTTCCATTTACAAAAACAGAAAGGAAGTGGAGTAATGCATGGGCTGTTACAAAAATTTAAAGAGGTATCACTATCCGTACTGCTAATTACCGTTTTTGTTACCGTACTAAATTTTACAATCGTTAAACTCCCATCGGAAGATTTTATCCAGTTTGTAATCGGAGCTGTACTCGTCTATATTGGGCTTTCTATCTTTTTATTTGGAGTGGATTTAAGCGTTACCCCCATTGGCGACCATATGGGCAAGGTGATAACAAAACCAGGGAAATTACCTATTTTAGTCTTTGGAGGATTTTTATTAATATTTATTATGGCCATCGCAGAACCGACGCTTATTATCTTTGGAGGGCAAGTTGAAAAGGTGACAGGCGGACAACTAAAAGGCTTTATCATCATGATGGCTGTCGCCATTGGATTCGGTTTGGCTGCAGCGACCGGATTTACTCGTATCATTAAAAGTTTTCCACTAAATATTTTGCTTTCAAGTATTTACCTAGTCGTATTCGCTCTAATGGGTTTGGTACACAAAGATTATCACGGTATAGCTTTTGACGCCGCAGCTGCCACAACCGGCAGTATCGTCGTTCCCTATCTATTAGCGATAACCGTCAGTGTGGCAGCAGTCAAGCAACAAGCTGGCACAGCTGAAGAGGATAGTTTTGGCCTACTTGGTATAGCAACAGGGGTAGCAACCTTGACCACCCTCCTTTTAGGCGCTCTCTTTGTCGATACGCATAATCTATTAGGTGATGCTGATCAAGCGGTTGAAACGATGACATTCATAACCGCTCTAAGCGATGCATTACTCGACGTTACCTTATCCATTGCACCGGTCATCTTCATGTTTATCGCTTCTTTGTTTTTGAAACCACGGTTGAGCCAGCGTCAAATAAAGCGTATGGGAACGGGGCTAATCTACACTTTTATTGGCTTGACAATTTTTCTCACGGGTGTCTATGGTGGATTTATGGATGTTGGACGGCTCGTCGGCAATAGCCTAGCAAAAAACGCCTCTAAAGGATTGATCATCTTCATTGGCTTTCTTTTAGGGTTGCTTACGATACTGGCTGAACCATCGGTTTACGTCCAAACCGACCTAATTGAAGAGGTTTCAAGCGGTGCCATCAAGCGCGGGCTCGTCCTCATCTCGTTATCGATCGGCGTCGGTTTAGCGGTTGCCTTCGCCATGATCCGTATCATCTTGCCACAAGTGGAACTATGGCATATCGTGTTAGTCGGCTACCTCTCTGCATTAGTATTAAGTTTCTTTACGCCAAAAATATTTGTAGGTATTGGATTCGACGGTGGAGCGGTCGCTTCAGGTCCAATGACGGCTACATTTATGTTAGCCTTCGTACAAGGGGTTGCTGATGGGTTTGGTGGCGGAGGCATTCTAGATGGATTTGGCATTATCGGCTTGGTAGCCTTGATGCCCGTTGTTGCTTTACAAGTATTAGGGTTGCTTGTGAAATTGAAAACCCGAAAAGAAAAGGAAAGAGGTGCCCAAGATGGAGCAGCATGAACTCATCATTGCCATTGTCAATCAAGGCAAAGCGAAACAGGTCATTCGACAAGCGAAGAAAGCTGGCGTTCGTGGCGCAACTATTTTTTACGGTAAATCCATTGATGATCGTAAAGTTCTCCGGATGCTTGAGATGCACGAAATTCGAAAAGAGATTGTACTGATGTTGACTCAGAAAGAGCATGTGGGTCCGATTGTAAGCCATTTAAAGGAAACCTTTGACCTTGAAACATCCAAAAAGTGTTTCCTCTTCACAGTGCCCGTTGTAAGTGCCTATGGTCTGCAGAAACAAGACCAATTGGAAGATCAGAATGATGATAGTGGAGGTATTGAGAAGACCATGTATAAAGCCATTTTTACCATAGTTGATCGAGGTAAAGCGGAGAAGGTATTGGAATCGGCGAAGGATGCCGGGGCCAAGGGGGGAACAATCATCAATGGGCGAGGTTCGGCAGATCAAGATAGTAAGCTCTTCAACTTCCCAATAGAACCAGAAAAAGAGATCGTCCTGATTGTGACCCAAGAAAACGAAACGGACAATATCGTGCAAAAGATCCGTACCGATCTTGACATCGATCAACCCGGTGCAGGTATTATTTTTGTCCTACAAGTCGATCACGTTTATGGTATTCAACAGTAAACGGTTCATTGTTTGTCCGAGGGCTACACGAGTTCGTGTAGCCCATTCTTTTTAAAGACATGTTGAAAAAACATAGGGTTTTGTATTTGAAATGTCTATTTCACAGAAAAGAAAAATAAAATAGATTAGATCCCTTTGTATTTCTTGTTTTTATCGGTTAAAATTGGTATGCTATAGGTGGTGTAAAATTTGCCGAGGGGTGTTCCGATGAGGCAAAAATGTTGGCTACTATTAAAAATATTATTTGATCCGATCGACCCGTCATATGTAAAAGAGTGGCGAAAGGATCATCCTGATTTCTATGATCTCATTCCCAAACTCGGTCGGTCAGAAAAAGATTATTTGATTCAGAGTGTTACCTTATTAGGTATGGTATGGTCCGATGATCGTCGAGTAGACGCCTCGGAACGGCAACTGATTAAAGATTATTTAAAGGAAAGACGAATTCCACAGGGGCTAAAAGCGAAATGGCATTTAAAGAAGTTGTTTCGTAACCCGGTTGATGTAACGGAAGTCAAAGGTTTTTATGACCGGTTAAACCTCCCTGTTGAACAACTGGTGAAGCAAGTAGCCAGCATCGAAAAAAGAGTGACTCGGGCATTTTCGAGCCGATATGTCATCTACTTTAATGCGCTCCGTAACTTTTTTGACGATCGATTAAAAACCGAATCCAGTTAGCCAACCCTTATGCTTTGTTTTCATTATGCGGTAGTGGATAGGATTTTTAGGTATCGAATGAGTTGGTTAATGGGATCGATTTAATAAACGATAGCGATTTACTAAATTTGGTTATGTCTTATGAAATGTTTCGGGATATTGTGATGACGATTGTAACAAGATTAGGGGATGCATGGTTGTCTTTGCCTAATCGTAAGCACGCAGAGGAGGTGTAATATGACCAACCGTAAAAAGATATTAGAAAATAGCATCACGGTTTTAAAACTTGATATAAAGAAGCTGATTAAAATGGTTGAAGATCAATACAATCAAGTCATTGAAGCCATTGTTCAAAATGATATTAAGAAGGCCCTAGCCATAATTGAAAATGATCAGGAGATTAACGATTTAGCCGAAGATATTGATTTGGAAACGCTGATTGTCATTGCACGCTATCAGCCCGTTGCCTCGGATCTACGACGAGTAATGACGATCAATAAGCTGGCCTACGAATTGGAGCGGATTGCGGACTATGCGAAAAATATTGCGCGTTATGTGATAACGGGGCATGAAAAAAAAGTCATTGAAAGCCCGAATATTATTACGAACTTCCAACAGATGTTCCAAATTATCTTTGAGATGTTAGAGACGAACTTGGCTGCTTTTGAAAATGAGGATAAAGAATTAGCTCGTAAAGCATTGTTAATGGATCAAAAAATAGATGAAGCCTACAAGAAAAACTTTGAGGGCTTACTGCAACGGTTTAAAGAGGAGAGCCGCGAAGATGTTCAACACATGATTTCCATGGCTCTGATCCTAAACAAGCAGATTGAACGGGCTGGCGATCACCTCACCAACATCTCGGAGCACATCCTTTATTTAATTAAGGGTAAGCGTTACTATGCGGATGAATTTATTGACGATCAATGGGATATTTTACTATAAGGAATCCTGTTTAGATAGACCTTCCATAATCCCTTTACAAAAAAAGAGGAAAGACCTGTATCCGGTGCTTTCCTCTATTTTTAACTATGCCTTTTCAACAATCGATGGATGGATAAAGAAATGGGTAATGATAAATCCAGCGGCATAAGAGATCAGGATACCGATGAAATAGTTGAGCATGGAACCAGGTTGCATGAGGGGCAGGGCGACGAGTCCAGATGGCCCCCAACCTGAAGCGGTGACTTTTGAAAGCATAATCCACGCTCCTCCAAACCCCGCGCCTAAGCCGGCGGTGATGAACGGTTTCCCTAATGGAAGGGTGACACCGTAGATCAGGGGTTCCCCGATACCGAGTATGCCTGCAGGCAACGCTCCCGTAATAACCGACTGTAGGCGCTCATTGTTTACCCGTTTCGCCTTGAAGTAGATCGCAAGGGCTGCTCCAACTTGACCAGCCCCCGCCATAGCAAGAACCGGAAAGAGCGAGACGCCGCCAGTGGTTTCCAATTGGATGGCATAAATCGGGATTAGCCCATGATGAAGTCCGAGCAATACCATAGGCAGGAAGACTGCCGCAAGGATGTAACCGGATAGAATTCGAACAATCGCGTAATCCGAGTCGATGATGACGCTCAGGGCACTGACGAGAATGTCGGATAAGAATCCGCTGATGGGCATGATGATTAGGACCAACAGGATGCCGGTGATCAGAAGACTAAGCAGGGGAGTAAGAAGGAGGTCGACCACTTCGGGAATGAAGCGACGAACGAAACGTTCGACCTTCGCGAGGATATAGACCCCGATGATAACCCCGATAATGCCCCCTTTCCCTGTGGTCAGAATGGATTCAAGTGGTGTGTCTTCGTTGTATAGGCCTAGAATGGATGAAATGGTGTTGATTTGAGCGCCAATGGTCATCGCCCCAATCATGCCGCCAAGGGCTTCCGTGGCCCCAAATCGTTTCGCGGCATTGATTCCGGTATAGATGGCGAAATAACCTAGGAAAGCAGAACCAGTTAACGCGAATAGAAGTTGGAGAATCGTCCAGAAATCTCCCGCAAGCCTTCCGTTATCGATTAACGTGCCGATGAGCGAGGCTAAGCCATTGAAGAGACCAGCAGCGATAATAGCGGGAAGCAGAGGGATGAAAATGCCAGCGATGGTCTCTAAAAAGGCTTTTACGGGTCCTTTGGACTGTCTTGCTTTAATATCCTGCTTGGTTTTACGCCAATCGTTCGCCTCGTCCTTACAATCTTCAGCAGCCTCACGTTTGATTCCAAATTCTTCGACGAAAATGTCTCCTATTCGTTTCGCTTTACCAGGGCCAACGACGATTTGCAGTGTATCCGCATCGACGACTCCTAAGATGCCTTCGGTCCGTTTGAGTTCATCGAGTTGAACTTTCGACCGGTCTTTCGGTCGAATTCGCAAACGTGTCATACAGTTGTAGGCGGAATCGATATTCTCTTTCCCACCGACCAATTCAAGTATTCGTTTTGCTAACTCTTGATTCTTCATGTTAACCTCCTTTAACACCTTTTGTGGTCACGAGCGATAATCTATTGCTTTTCGGATGAAGCCCTTAGCTTCACGGAGCCGCTCTTGGGCCTTCTTGGCATCACATTTTAATAGAATCATGGTGATGGCGACTTTGACTGCACCGTCCGCGTCTTCAAGTGCCTTGCGAGCTTGTTCCCACGTGGCACCTGTGGCATTCATTATGATATGGATCGCCCGTGACTGCAACTTTTGATTAGTCAGTTGGACATCAACCATTAGATTTTTGTAGACTTTGCCGATCCCCACCATCGATAGGGTGGAGATCATATTTAGAATCATTTTTTGCGCCGTCCCTGCTTTTAGGCGCGTTGAACCCGTAAGGACCTCTGGACCGACGACAACTTCGATAGCAATATCAACGAGCTCACCAAGTTCCGATGGTCGATTGCAGGCAATACCAATCGTTTGGCAACCGATCGTTTTGGCATAGCGGATACCATGAAGAACATAAGGTGTCCGGCCACTGGCAGTAATCCCAACCACCACATCACGACGATTTAGCTGGATAGACTCGAGGTCCTGCTGGGCGGATGTCTCGCTATCTTCAGCCCCTTCGACGGCTTTTGCGAATGCATCTGGACCACCAGCAATGAGGCCTATCACTTGCTCGGGTTTCGTCCCGAATGTGGGTGGGCATTCCACCGCATCCAATACACCTAGCCTGCCACTCGTTCCCGCGCCAATATAGATCAGGCGGCCCCCATTGTTCAATGCGTCAATAACGGCATGGATCGCTTTTTCAATTTGAGGTATTGCGGGTTTAATGGCCTGGGCGACCTTTTGATCCTCTTCATTCATGATGATCAGTGCCTCACGAATGGGCATGTTGTCGAGTTCAATCGTTTTTAAGTTCACTTGTTCGGTGGCGAGATGGTGTAAATCAACCATTCGCTTCCCTCCTTTTATATAGGATTTACAAAAATTTTATTGATATGAATGGTTAAGACTTTATCCATATTTTTTTACGGATTTTTATTCTCATTCTTTAAAATGATGAATAAATAAAAAAAGTGGGACAAGATCCCAACCATAATTTTCCAGTGTTTAAAATGTAAAGAATATGTAAAATCTTTAAGGGTTTCATTGCGAACCATGGCGGTCCATGATAGGATGTTAAAAAATAGGAAAAGAGTTGAGGAGAAAAGATGGAGTTAAGATTGAGAGAAATTAAAAAATCTTTCGGCACCAAGGACGTATTGAAGGGTTGTACGTTTACTTTTGAACAAGGCAACATTTATGGTTTGCTTGGACGAAATGGCGCAGGAAAAACGACACTGTTTAACTGCCTGAGCAACGAAATCGCGATGGATCAAGGGGAGGCAACACTTATCGTTGATGGGGTGGAAGGACCGCTCAGTAGCGATGACATCAGCTATGTTCTTTCTGAGCCCGTTTTGCCTGATTTTTTAACTGGTTATGAGTTTATTAAATTTATCATGGATATCCATGCAGAACGGATTGCCACCGATCGTACGGTTGAAGACTTTCTGCAACTCGTCAAAATTTCTCCAGACGATTGGCATCGCTTAATCAAAACGTACTCTCATGGCATGAAAAACAAACTTCAGATGTTGATTTTTTTAATCACGAGACCTCCGGTCATTCTCCTCGATGAACCCTTGACCTCTTTTGACATCGTGATTGCCCAAGAAATAAAGCAACTGTTGCGGCAGATTAAAACGGAACACATCATCATCCTGTCAACGCATATTTTGGAACTAGCGGTCAATCTCTGCGATGAAATCGTGATTCTCCATGATGGGGTGTTAAGCCCGATCGACAAGACGATGCTTGCGAGCCCGTCGTTTGAACAGGAATTAATTGAACGGTTGAAGGATTCGGATGAAGCTGTTGACCGCCGTTAAGACACTGATTACATTACGTGTCTTTTATGCGATGAATGGCGTGATTTACTTCCTCAAACGACTATGGCTCGTCGGACCTCACATCCCCGATTCCCTTTTCGGTCGTATTAGAGTGAAAAAAGCATTGACCGCTATCGTTGTGCTCTGGTATATCGCTTATAAGATGACGACCCCTTTCCTCTATGTATCCCTTTGCATCGCGCTTCCGCTTTCCCTTATTATAGATGAGTATGCCCATCTTTCACTCGCACAGGATGGATTTAACCTAGGATTATGGATGTTCTTTTTCTTAAACTATGTATCGGGATCTTTGGTCAATAGCCGGATCTTTCGCGTCACAACCGAGAAGTATATCGCCATTAAACAGTTGAAACTGGACCCTCAAGTCTATGTCCAAGCTGACCTTTTGCTCTATCTATTGACACTTCTTATCACCAATATCCCTGTATTTCTTGTTGTTATTGTCCTTTTCGGCCTTCCGTTTTATTACTTTGTTCTTTTGTTGATAACGTTTCTCTCCTTTCGTCTTTCCGTTGACGGAGTCTTTTTATACCTCTATCAAAAGAAACGCTGGCTCATTCGATCATCCTATATCGGTTTGAAAGGTCTTTTATTCGTTTTCATCGTTTTCATCATATTAACTGCCTATCTCCCGCCAGTATTCGGTATAGCACTATCCATCGACCGCTTTTTGTTTCATCCGATAAGTGGGGCCGTTCTTTTCGCCTTAGGGCTGATCAGCTTTTATTATCTTTTCTTCGGTTATAAGGAATACCGGACAGCCTACCTCTATAGTGTGCGCTATGAGTTTCTCGATGCGGTCGTTGCCAAAGAAATGGTACAATCCGGTTTCCGTGATGTCGAACTTAAAGAAAAGGATTACATGACGTCTCAAGGATTGGATCATTTGAAGGGATATCGTTACATCAATGCGATTTTCTTCAAGCGGCATCGGCGGATGTTACTTCGCTCGGTCTTCTTCCATTCTGGCGTTGTTATTCTCCTTGGAATGATTGGACTAATCGCCTATTTCTTCCGTCCTCAAGCGATAAGCCCCATTAGCCAGGAGTTGTATCGGTATGTCGGGACGTTTGTTTTTGCGCTTTATTTCGTTTCCATCGGGCAAAAAGCTACACGGGCGATGTTTTATAATGCGGATATTAGCCTACTACGTTATCCCTTTTACAGAAAACCAACCGCAGTGATTGAACATTTTTGGATCCGATTACGCGTTATTGGAAGGTATAACCTCATAATTGCTGGTACGATGTTACTGATGGTTTGGTTATTTCAATTCGTTACGGATGGCCCCTTGTTTTCATATGAAATGATTGGACTCTATCTGGTGATGATCATCGGCTCGCTCTTCTTTGCGGTTCACCAGCTATTCCTCTATTACGTCTTTCAGCCTTTCACCACCGATTTAAAGATAAAAAATCCTTTCTATATCGTTATTGAGTCCAGTATATCGGTCCTTGCCTTTACCCTTTTACAGGTCAAGGCTTCCGGTTTTGGCTTGGTTGGGATCATCCTTGCCTTCACAACGCTCTACATACTTGTTGCGCTTATTCTTGTCTACCGCCTCGCTCCGAAATACTTTAGAGTCAAATAGATGGATTTAAGCCCGTGGTTGTTAGGGGTCGCTTTTTACACGATGGTCCGCCATCGTGTTTTCTATTGAAAACGTTTTTTCATCCGATGAAAACGTTCTTATTTTTTAACCCATTGCTTATTTTAGGGAATATGCTATACTTGGTCATGGATTGTAAAATATTTCACAAAATCAGGATAGGAGTGTGATGCAAAAATGGCGAAGTTTGTCGTGGATAACGGCGCTTGGGAAGGGTTTATTAGTGGTACTTGGCAAGAAGAAATTGATGTCCGTGACTTCATACAAAAGAACTATACCGAGTATACCGGTGATGATTCGTTCTTAGCGGGACCCACTGATGCGACAAAAAAACTCTGGGAACAAGTGTTAGATCTGAGTAAAAAAGAACGGGAAGCTGGCGGGGTGCTCGACATGGATACAAAGATTGTGTCGACGATCACATCCCATGGGCCGGCCTATTTAAATAAAGCGTTAGAGAAAATCGTTGGTTTCCAAACGGATAAACCCTTTAAGCGGAGCCTACAGCCCTTTGGGGGTATCCGTATGGCAGAACAAGCTGCCGCAGCTTATGGCTATCAAATTGATGAAGAGGTATCCTATATTTTCCATCACTATCGGAAAACGCATAACCAAGGCGTGTTTGATGTCTATACGCCTGAAATGAGAAAAGCCCGTTCGAATAAGATTATTACCGGTTTACCCGATGCTTACGGCAGGGGCCGGATCATAGGGGACTATCGCCGTGTGCCCCTTTATGGCGTTGACATACTCATCGAGGAGAAGCGGCGCGAATGGTTACATGGCTTCGGCCGAGAGATGACGGAAGAGGTGATCCGCCTCCGGGAAGAGCTTGCTGACCAGATCCGCGCTTTAGAAGCCTTAAAAGAACTCGGACGTATTTATGGTTTCGATATATCCAAACCGGCTAGAAATGCGCAAGAAGCTTTCCAATGGTTATACTTTGGCTATCTCGCTGCGGTCAAAGAACAAAACGGAGCGGCGATGTCACTCGGCCGGGTATCGACCTTCCTGGACATTTACATCGAACGGGACTTAAAGCGAGGAATTATAACCGAAGAAGAGGCGCAAGAACTGGTCGACCACTTTGTGATGAAGCTTCGACTGGTCAAGTTTGCGCGTACGCCTGAATACAATGAACTCTTTTCTGGAGACCCCACCTGGGTAACAGAAGCCATCGGTGGCATGAGCGAGGATGGCCGGTCGTTAGTAACGAAAAACAGCTTCCGCTTTCTTCAAACGTTACGGAACATGGGTACAGCGCCAGAACCCAATTTAACGGTATTATGGTCAACGCGCCTGCCAGAAAACTTCAAGAAGTTCTGTGCTCAAATTTCTATCGAGACGAGTTCCATCCAGTACGAGAACGACGACATTATGCGTCCGATCTATGGGGATGATTACGGCATTGCGTGCTGCGTATCAGCGATGAAAATCGGAAAACAAATGCAGTTTTTCGGAGCTCGAGCCAATCTGGCTAAAGCTTTGCTCTATGCGATTAACGGCGGCGTAGACGAAATGACGGGCCAACAAGTCGGGCCGAAATACGAGCCCATCACGTCCGAGTATCTCGATTATGATGAGGTCATCGAGAAGTTTGACCGGATGATGG
>DATCJW010000057.1:0-4364 GCA_036562595.1 Haloplasmataceae bacterium
CTTTATTGACAGCACGTTGACATGATCTCGATTCGCATCGGGATATATCCTGTCTGTGCCCGCCTTTTCTTTTTTATTTTATTTATATTATAACGTAAAATGTCAAAAAGGCGATACGAAAAGCATGTATAGAAAAACCATACATCCCCATTTACTGGAAATATCTAAGATCTATTAAAGATACTAAGAATAGAAACGTTATAGGGTGTGCCCTCTGCGACGAAAACTAAAAGTAAACCATAAACTCGGAATTGTGCTTAGGCATGACGATTTGGTATCGATGTATTCCCTTGTTTTTCATTTAATGACTACGTTTTTTGATATGTCCTACATTTTATCAAGTGATAAAGCGCTTTTTTTAAAAAAACTTACATGTTATAATATATTTATTGACAATACCTATCATTTTTTAAGGGGGCAGCCATGTTAAAAGCAATCCTTGTCGAAGATGAGCATGATGTGAGAGAGCGACTAGCCCATATGCTGGAACAGATCGATACGGAATTTGTGCTTACCCATCGGTATGAAAATGGCCTTGACGCCTATTATGACCTCATCAACGATCCGCCAGATCTCATCATTACCGATATACGTATGCCATACATCGATGGCATCAAGTTGGCCCAACTCGTTAAAGAGGTGGAGCCGCTGATTAAAATCATTTTTATTACCGGTTATGATGAGCTCGATTATGCTAAGCAAGCCATCGAGCTCGATGTGATTGGCTACATCACCAAGCCGACAAGCCTTAGCGAATTCGAACGGGTGATCAAAAAAGCAGAAAGACGGATTAAAGAGGAATATCACCTCTTCCATACCCTTACGGAATTAAATCAATTTAAACTGCAACATCTTCCAATGATCCGAGAAAATTCATTAAAAACGTTAATGGGCATGAATAGTTTAACGCTCTCCTTTCAAAAGAAATTAAACGAGATAGGCATTAAATTGGATTATCCTTACCTTTTAATTGGCGTGCTCGA
This sequence comes from Haloplasmataceae bacterium, assembly GCA_036562595.1. Classification (GTDB taxonomy): domain Bacteria; phylum Bacillota_I; class Bacilli_A; order Haloplasmatales; family Haloplasmataceae; genus DATCJW01. The sequence continues at coordinate 984 of DATCJW010000057.1, forward strand.
TCTTGACACGAGCAGCAAGGATATTGAAGATCTGCCTCTTTTCCTACTTGCGGTGAAACAATATTTAAGCGAGCACTGTGCTTATCCCCATGAACTGTTTATCTATGACGACCGCTTAGTCATCCTTTTGATGGGAGAAAAACCGTTCAATGTTAACGAGGTAGAACAGGCCTTTCAACTCGAACTTAAACGGGTTCAACGGTTTTATAATGTCTCCCTCAGTGCCGGCTTTAGCGAAATCGCCCGGCCGCCCTATCACTTTAAACGTCTATTTGAACATGCTCACAAAGCTTTAGAGATGCGTCAATTTATGGGAGGGAACACCATCTATTTCTTTGACAATCTCGCTTCCCACGCTACTTCCGAGGGGACGATCGACGAATCGGAACTCAAACAGTTGATTTACCTCATTAAGTATAAATCGTTTGAAGAAGTCGAAACCTACCTCAAGGAATTAAAAGACACCGTAGTCCTCCCATCCTACTTCGCCTCGTACTATCTTCATATTTCTGGCATTCTTAACGCCATCCTCCAATCTTGCGAAGACATGGCGAAGTTGTACGACATTTACGGCAATGGAAAAAGTATTTATGATAAGTTTATGAATATCAAGACGAACGAGGAAATATTTGACCAATTCTTAATGTTAATTCGCGACATTCGCGAAATTAATGAAAACATTATCGATAATACGATTGACCTTAACTTAAAACTTATTGAAGATTATATTCGTGCACATTTTACCAACAGCAGTTTGACCCTGTCGGATGTAGCGGAGCACGTGAATCTTAGTGCGGGTTATATCAGCCTCCTTTTGAAAAAGAAATACAACATGACTTTTGTCAAATATTTAACGAAACTCCGGATGGAAAAGGCAGCGGAGTTGTTAAGTAATCCGCAACTGAAAATTGTCGACGTTGCCCATCAGGTTGGCTATACCGACCCGTACTACTTCAGCCATTCTTTTAAAAAGTATTATAATCAATCCCCGAGGGAATTCCGTAGCCATGAGAAAGAGAAATAAACTTCGACCCATTAAGTTTTCAATCCTTTCCTCCAATATCAGTATGATGGTCATTCTCAGCATCATCATCTTCCTTTCGACATACCTCAACTTTTCGAAAAACATTAACGATTCCGTGCTCCTGCAAACAAAGGAAATCAGCCGCCAAATCATCTACAACTATGAAAATTACTTTAATCAAATCATTAATACCTCAAATCTTATCCAAGCGGACGTGGCCAATATAGACATACGGCACGACTCGAAAGATACATCGCATTATTTAAATCGAATCGTGCGTCTTATGAACGAGATTATTCGCATCGATCTTTACGATACCAGCGGTTTCCTCCTTGCCTCCTCTATGGAGAATCCGGATAACCCTTCGGTTCCTGTTACCTTGGAATGGTTCGCTTGGGCGAAAAATGAGCCGACCATCCATTTTTTTTCCAATCCCTACGAAGTTCAAGGACAATTCCGCCTCACCATCAGCAAATACATCCCATACAACCATAACACCGATCACGCCATCCTGCGGATTGAAATTAACTTCGACAACATCATCAATCTGTCAAATAATGCCAATTTAGGCCCGGGTGGGTTTATTACCATCATTGACTCCAACTACCGGCCCATCTACTCCTCTAAGCCCCACTGGCTCCCTCTTTCCGATCAACAGGAAAGGGAAGTCCTCCAATCGTTGATCCTCGGATCTAGGCAGGAAAAAGTCGGTTCCTATGAGATGATGATCCACGTCGATACGTTGACGCATACCCGTTGGCGCATCTGCGTTTTTTCCAACATCGATCAGCTCATGGCCATTCGGCAGAGTTTTTTCCAAAACATTATCGTCATAACACTCCTCACCATCATCGGCGGTAGCTTCATCCTCCTCGGCCTTTCGAACCGCATCACGAATCCGCTGAAACAGTTGGAATCCATCATGAGAAGAATCGAACAAAACGAAGAGTTTATCCTCCAGCAAGTCAATATTGAAGCGAACAACCGTGAAGTGGCTAGCTTAACCAATGGGTTTAACCATATGATGCGTCGGATTAAAGAACTGATGGATAAAATCGTTATTGAACAGAAAGAACAACGGAAGAGCGAGCTTAAAGCCTTACAAAATCAAATTCAACCCCATTTTCTTTATAATACGCTGGATTCCATTACCTGGCTCATCGAACAACAGCACAATCGGGAAGCGACCGAAATGGTCATTGCCTTGGCGAAATTCTTCCGGATCAGCCTGTCAAAAGGGAAAAATGTCATTCCGATACAGGATGAGCTAGAGCACGTGAGAAGCTATCTCATCATCCAAAGTTATCGCTATCGCGATGCCTTTGACTACGAGTTTATTGTCGATCATCGGGTTTTGAAGTATCCGGTTTTGAAACTCTTGCTTCAGCCGCTCGTTGAAAATGCCATCTATCATGGATTGAAACATTCCATTGACCGCGGGAAAATTGTCATCCGCGCTGAGGATCGTGGGACTTCTATCCTGCTTTCGGTCAGTGATAACGGCTTAGGGATGTCGGAAGAGAAGATCGCCTCCCTATATCAACACTTTAAGAATCAAGAACTTCAAAAAGGGATCGGCCTAAAAAATATCTATCAACGGCTCCATTTATACTATGGAGAAAGGGCACAACTGACAATCGAAAGCGAACTGGATGTCGGCACGACGATTTCGATCCTGATTCCAAAAGAAAAGGAGGGAAGCGATGATTAAGCGAATCCTCTCCCTCTGCACCACCCTAATCCTTCTTTTCTTTCTCTTTGGATGCCAAAAGGATTCCTTCGTGATCGGAATACTCATCTATGATGAGAACGACACCTATGTTGGGGAGTTAAAGAATCTTTTGATTCAAAGCCTGCCCCAGGATGTAGACTATCGGATCGCCTATGCCTCACGCTCGCAATATAATCAAAATCAACAGTTTCTTGCCTTCATCGATGAAGGGATCGATTTGTTTATCATTAATCTCGTTGACCGGTTGGCTGCCGCCACCATCGTAGAAAAAGCGGCGACACTATCCCTTCCCATTATTTTTATCAATCGTGAACCCATAGAAGATGCGATGAAAAATTATGATCGAGCATTCTATGTTGGCGCCGATCCCGAGCAACAAGGTGAAGAACAGGCACGCCTGATCAGTAAAATGTTATATATGGTTTTATAGTATAAAGCCTTAAGCGAAAATGAATAGGACTGTATAATAAGGTTAAGGCTTTATATCGCCCGAAGCGTAAAAACGCAATAGGAAGAATAAAATTTTTGCCGGGGATAGGCCAGCCTTGCAAACTGGCTGACAAGCGAAGTCTCCCCGCTTCCCCGGCAACAATTTCAAATAGGGAGACAGAAAGGGAGACGAAAT
>DATCJW010000054.1:0-15549 GCA_036562595.1 Haloplasmataceae bacterium
ACCAAGATTCAGCGGAACAAGTATTTGAACGATGGCATTCTGGTTTACAAAAGCTGAGCAAGTCATTTCCTCGACTGGTAATGTGACTTTTTATAATTGTTGTGTACCTTGTGCCATAACCTATCATCTCATTCCTACATAACTGTAATCTTTCCACCAAACATGCCTATTCCACACGTATATTCGTATGTCCCCGGTTTTAGCGCATCAATGGTGATGTAGTTGTCTTTGTTTTCTTCCAAAATGGTATTAATCCCAAGACCATGGGATACAACTTGACGTAGTCAGCCCACTCCCGATTCCGTTTTGAAATTGATTATTGACGGTACACCAGCTTTTAACTTAATATTCTGAGGTTCGTATCCGTAAGGACCAACAGTAATCGTGGCTTCTTGATAATTTCTACTGATTTCTTTTTGAATTTGTGTTTGAGTAGTTGACTGTCCTTCATTTGCATTAGTGTTTACAACTTGTCCGATTTTATCCCAAGCCATAACCACCATGAAAGCTAATACCGCTACCAAGAATATCGGATTTGTGATTAATGGTTTTCTTGTCGGTTCGTTCTCTTTTTTCACTGCCGCAGATTCCTCATCGATAAGTTTAAGGAGCAAGAACATAATAATCACAAAGATAAAATCTACAAATAAAATCATTAGGTTGGATGAGTTAGGAAGTAGCATTACCCCTAACATAGCTCCCATCATTCCGCCCATAACACCAGACATTAATCCGTCCATCGCTGCCATTAATGTAATGGGCTTTCCGGTTAAATATCCAGCAACCATTCCGACGATGACGGCCATGGTGGTTGAGAAGGTTAAGTCATGGTTTAACAAAACACCTAAAATGGTTCCAAGGGTGACACTTGACATCATCCCAGTTGTCATGGCGATCATCATTCCTGCCATACAAGTCAGTTGTTCACGGCGTTTATAAGTGTAATAAATGCAATAACTTGTTAATAGTACAACCAAAGCGATACTCGCTGTGGGTAACATATTTTTGCTTTTCCTCCTCAATAAATTTGAGTATAATAAATAAAACTGTTCAGACCGGAATATTTCGAGTTAAGAAGCATCGCCTTTAATGACTACCAGTATTTTTTTCCAATTCTTTTTTTAAGGCCTTATTTTGCTCTGCCAGTTGTTCAACTTTTTGCTTCAATTTTTGTAATTCCCGTTTATGCAGCCATTCTTTTGTTCCGTAAACATGGTGATGACCGAAGTGTTCCTGTTGATTCACTCCATCCCCATGCTTGTGTCCCCCCCTGGCTATGCCCTCTCATGCAAAACAGCATCATTAGCGGACATAGCAACAAGAGAAACACTGTCCACCATTCCATTGCTTGTCTACCTCCTTCTTAGTCATTCGGGTTAGAAATGTATATCCAGTTCGAGTAGATCCCAACATTAACCTTAAGTAATAGATTCGGAATATATGACCACCGGGTCTTGAAACCAAAGCTCAAATTTTAGATGGGTCTTGAAATTTTTCCCACCTCAGGAAAAGTTCTTTCTAGTGCTGAATGAGCAACAACAGATACAGATGAAAACAATAAACATCGGAAGAGGGAAGACCATTGAAGGTCTTCCCTGTTTCCCGTTCAAATTTATCCAAAAATGATTATTGACTTGATTTGCTTGCACCTGAAGTTTCATCATCCCCAAAAGACTCCATGAATTTTCTGCATGCTTTCATCATCTCCTGCCCCTCCGGAGAGTTCATGGCATCCATCATTTTACTCATATTCTCATTTACCATCATCTGCATCATACCCAACATTCCGTGTCCGTTCATCATGTTGTCCATTCCATCGTTCTCATTGATTCCGGAAGCAAATGCCATTCCTCCGATAACCAACACCATTGCCAAAGAAAATGCCAAAGCCAATTTCGTTTTCTTTTGCATCTGGACTTCCTCCTTCATTCACTAATCTTGATTAAACTTTACACGTTCAACTATAAACAAAGGGTTTAATGAATTTGTGAAGACCGTATGAATAAAAGATGAAGTTAGATACTTTCCTCATCAAGATTTTGGAGATAATGCCTTTCCTCGATCTGCGATCTTTGTCCAATTTTGACCTCGATTTTCCGTTATATACACATCTTTTTTAAAGGTAATCATCGCCATCTCATTCTCTTTTACCGGATTCTGGGCAAAATACGCTATTGCATCTTCCTTCAGGATTGGCAAGTTCAATTCTTTCATTTTCTTCGTTTCGATGTCCATTTCCAACAATAGAGGTTCATTTTTATAGCCTCCGACAAATAATGTTCCTTTATCATTAAAGAACAATGAGGTGATTTGCAAACCGGAGAGTACCTTTTCAAAGTTATCGCCATAATTGGCGGAAAGATACAAGCCGCTTTGCGTACCGATAGCCACCACACGATCTTTGGTTGGGTGAGTGGCAATCGGTACGAGGGCCATATGGTCGTAGAGAGAGTCATCCTGGATACCGTTCATCTTGCTTTTCACCCATGTCTTCGCTTCATCCTTCGTATAATAGAGGCCTGTCCCTTCCATGCGGGAATTCGCTTCCGTGTTTAAGACATAAATGACATGCGTCTTGTAGCCAACAGCCATGCTGTGAAAATCGGATTCTCCTTTCAGGTCCAACGTTTGGATGGTTTTTCCTTCATCTGTGCTTTTTATGATCCCAAAGGGATTCATCATACCGGAACCAGGTGCCGGGTGACCGCTGCTGTAAAATCCGTCATCCACCATGGAAAACCCCATGTAGTCATGTTTTTCTCCCTCAGGGATGCTCCATCGGCCTTCCGAATACACTCTTAGCCCACTATGTGCTGGGATAAAAATCTTTTTACCATCCCTTGAATAGCCCAGCCCATGAACATGTTCCAGCATGATCTCCGACGCTTCCTCTGACATTCCACCGGGTTTGTTCCCTTCCAATAGGTTTGACATCTCGCTTGTCCCGTCACCGAATAAAATTGTCCCCCCGCTAATCGCTATACCGATCAAGGCTATCATCCATGCCCACTTCAATCTCTTCACCGTCTTCGTCAACCGCAGCCGTTTTTCCCTCTCTTCCACTTTCTTAACGTTGGTGAGATCTCCCACCTTATTCTTGGTTACCCGGTAAAGCACGAAAAAGAGGACGAATAAAATGCTTGTACCAATGAACACATAAGTGCTCATCATCATTTCTCTTTGGTGTTCGGCCTCTGTTCCGTGCGCATACGCCTGTACGGGCAGTAACAAACAACTAAACATAAGGATATAAATCATTCTGTGTAAGATAGTCATCAAAAATCTCCTCTTTTCCATTTAATGATGAAATAAACAAGGCCTGCCACAAAAAAGGGGATTCCTGACCACATGCATATTTGCAGCAAAGTATGCAGATATGAGTGAATCGAATCCGGGTTCATCAAAAGGGTGCCGGAAACCGTTAAACAAGTGAGTCCTGCTGCTACGAGTATGAGAGAAATCAGCCATTCGATTCGCCTCATCGCTTGGCCTCCCCTGATTTGATGGGTTCTGCCGGGAACATGATCTGAAAGCAGGTTCCTTTCCCTACCTCACTAAAGACTCGTATTTCTCCCCCCTGCAATTCGACCAACTGCTTGACGATCGCAAGCCCCAATCCGGTTCCCCCATGCGCCCGCGAGCGGGATTTTTCCACGCGGTAAAAACGTTCAAAAATATACGGGATTTCATGCTCTGGAATTCCTATCCCTGTATCTTCGAAATGAATCATTACTCGGTTTCCCTCTTCCCTCCACATCTTGATCGAAATTTTCCCTTGTTCCGTATAACGAATCGCGTTATCCAATAAATTGATAAAAATCTGCTCCATGCGAAGACCATCACCATAAACGAATGGCAAGTCTTCCTCGATATCCAACTCGAGCTCCAATCCTTTTGCATTTGCCCGTAAATGCGCTTTTCGCACGGCGCTTTCCATTACTTCCGCAAGATCAATCCATTCGAGATGGAGATCGAATTTTCCCTCTTCCATTTTCGAGAGTTCAAACAAATCTTCGATCATCCGGATAAGCCGTTTGGATTCTTGATGAATAATATCCAAATACTGCTTTTTTTCTTCCTCAGATTCATACAAGCCGTCTCTGAGAATTTTTGCATAGCCTTCTATATAGGTGATTGGGGTTCTTAATTCATGGGATATATTGGCAAAAAACTCCTTTCGCGTGTCACGGTATCGTTGCAGGTTTTTCGCTAAATCGTTAATCGCTTCCGCTAAAGACCCCAGTTCATCCCCTGATGTCACTTTTACCCGGGTATCCAATTTTCCTTTGGCGATCTGCCGTGTCGCTCGTTCCATGGCAATCAATGGATCGGACAATTTTCTCGATAAGACAAACGTAAAACCAAGAGCGAGGAAAAAAGCCCCCATCCCTGAAAGGATCAACATATATCGCACCCGCTGGACAGATTGATGAATCGCTTCGATTGAAGATAATACATAAACTCCGCCGTAAAAAGCGCCTTTTGTGATGATGGGTTTTCCAGAAACCAGAAATCGTGTTCCATAAAAAGGATCTACATATTCTTTGCGGATGGAATGTCCACGGGAAAGCATTCCAACTTCTTCCTTTGAGATCAATGATCCTTCTGGCAGGCCGGGGATCCCCGAATTGGCAATGATTTTCCCTTTTTCATCAACGATATATAAATAGACATGCGAAAATTCGGCCATCATGCCGATCATATGGACCATCATGGGATTTTTAGATTGGGCAATTGCATCAGCATATCGGGAAGATAATTGATCGATGTCTTCCTGTACTTGACTGAAGTAAAATCCCGAAAAAATTTTGTCGATGACAAATCCCAGCGGCAACAGAACGACTAGAAAAATAAGAATAAACGTCGCCCCTAGTTTGAAAACGATGCGATTCCATCTCATCTTTGCTCATCGGGTCCTTTAAATTTGTATCCTACTCCCCAAACCGTTTGGATCGGCACATACGACAAACCGGCTTTTCGCACCTTTTCGCGAATATTTTTCACATGCGTGTCCACGGTACGTTCATCACCAAAATAATCGTCTCCCCATATTTGTTGCAATAATTTTTCCCTGCTGAAAACATGACCGGGATACTTTGCCAATAAATGAAGCACATCAAATTCTTTTGGCGTGAAATCGATCGGTTGATCGTTTACCCAAACTTGTCTTCCTGCCGGATCGATCATCAATTCCCCGAACGAAATTTTTTTCTCCTGCCGATTCGTCATTTCAGATATATTCGCCCGGCGCAGCAGTGCAAAGACCCGAGCAATCAATTCCTCTGGTTCGAACGGCTTGACGAGATAATCATCGGCCCCGATATTTAGCCCATACACTTTATCTTTCGTGTCCGTCCTGGCCGTTAACATGAGGATCGGAATTTGTTTCGTTTCACGGATCTTTTTGCAAACCTCCCATCCCTCCATATCAGGCATCATGATATCCAGAATGATCAGGTCAAAATCCTGTTGCTCAACGAGTGACAATGCCTCGTGGCCGTTTCTAGCTTCTGTCACGGCAAAACCGTTCTTCGTAAGATAAATCCGCAGGAGATTTCGCATGTTCCATTCATCATCGACCACCAGCAACTGAAATTTGTTCATAACTATCTATCCCTCGTTCTAATGTTTTGTTATTTAGTATCTGCATGGACTTCCCGTTTTGCTTTTAAAGTGAAGACAATCATGAAAATGATGGAAAGAATGATGACCGTCACACTCGTCCACTGGGCTGCGGTCCACTCAAACAAGTAGCGGGGCGAGTCACCGCGTAGGAATTCAAGCATAAACCGGCCGAACGAATATAGTATGTTATAAGCCAAGAAAATAAACCCCTTGGGCCATGTGCGATTTTTCAAAATTAAAAGCAGACCGAAGACGATCAAATCCCACTGACCTTCCCATACCTCGGCAGGCCACAGCGGCTGAGACCCATATCTTTCATAAGCGATCGTTCCCGGAGGATAAACGAGACCGAAATTAGAACCCGTTGGAGAACCGAAGGCATCCCCATTTAATAGACAAGCGATTCTCCCGACGCCCTGGCCAAAGATTATCGCCGGTGCGAGCAAATCGGCAATCTCCAAAAAATCCAGTTTGTGGTACCAAGTATAGAGAGCTCCGGCGATGAATCCTCCGACCAAACCTCCCTGAATGGCAAGACCCCCATTCCAAATGGAGAAAATTTGATTTAAATTCTGTGAGTAATACCCCCATTGGAAGAAGAAGACATGCCAAAACCGAGCGCCAATGATCGCTCCGATGATCACATAAATACTCATATCTAATACATGTCGACGATACTTTGTTCCCTTGACCAAATAATAAGCGACCCCAATGGCAAGGATGATGGCTAACGCGACAACAACGCCATAAGACCTGACTGGATAATCACCGATATAGAACAAAATCACTTTCATACCGCCATCAGCCCCCAGTGTTTCTTATTTTGTTACCATATCACAAAAATTTGTTGTTTCTGTGAAGAAAATCAGAGTGTCCAATAGATCAGCGTATCACTTACACCTAAAGGATGAATAAAATTCCCGCTCCCTTCTGCATCTACCCTCCCCAACGTCTTACTTTTCTTACCATCACTTTATCCAAACCAAATGCAATACCAACACCGAAAAATAACAGCAAAGGCATAGCCGTTCCAATAGCGAAAACTGGCGGCAGAAAAACACCTACAGGAGATTCCATCACCATGGGCATCAACATACCAAAAAATAACCAAAACATGGTCGGACAGAATCCAAGGGAAAAGGCTACTTCCATTAAAAATGCACCGTTTTTTCCGTCTACTCTCTCAGAAAATTGTTTCAAAGCATGAGGGAAGAGAAAACCGACATTTCCTGGCAACTTTATCCATCCAAAAGAAATAAGCCGATAAGAAATAACCAGGGAGCCAATCATTTTGCGTGCAAAAACGAAGACGGGAATCGACTCATTGGAAATGCTTTTCCCAAAGCTCCAGACGATAAGCCCCAGCACAAAGAATTTGTCAACAGTATAAACCTTATACCTGACTTTAAGGTCAAGAGACATTAAATATATGTTTGATGATCTGAGTCTCTAACAGCTTTGCTGGTATTGCCCCTATTTCGGCGGGTGTTTTGTCTTAAAGAGGAAAATCGGTGTTATTTGTCTCATGCCGGTTGCTTAGCGTACACAATTTATAAATTGCTGGCGGTACCCAATTGAACTAGAATGATTGATTGAAACATTGTATTAAAATATTATAATATGTAAATGATAAAGGAAAGGGGGATGTTTATGTTTCAAGATTCTAGTGCGACAAAAACTCAAGAACGATTGCAAGACGAGTTAGTATCTAAGTTTTTCCATGCACTCGCTAATCCGGCACGACTTCAAATTGCCCTTGCATTATTGGATGAGGAAAAAAGAGTGGGCCAATTGGTCGATGAGTTAGGGATGAAACAGTCCCAAATTTCCAATCAACTATCTTGTTTGAAATGGTGCGGTTTTGTGACTGCCCGCCAAGAAGGAAAATGTGTTTACTATCGTGTAACGGATCCACGCGTTCGTCAAATAATTGAATTAGCCCGTCAGGTGGTTGCAGATCATGCAGAGCATATCAGCAGCTGTACGCGAATTTAAAAGTTGATACGATGACTCATAAGCGAAATGGTTGGATTTGGTTTGCCATTGCGTACCTTTCTTGTCCTTGTCATTCGGTTTTGATTTTCTTTTACTAGCAGGCACAGCATTGGGTGCCTGAAATGCCATCCAACCAGTGGTATTAAACCAAGATTTATAAAACAGAGATGGCGATATAATAACACGATTCTAAGAACAGAATGAAAAAAGACCCTAAGAGAAGGTGAAACGAAGATGAACCAAAAGTATATTGCCGTTCGGTTGCCGATCCAAGGAATGACGTGTTCCAGTTGCGAGGGACATGTTGTCCAAGCATTGGAACAAGCGGGAGCGAAAAAGGTACGGGCCAGTTTTCGTCGTAAGGAAGCTACCTTTGAAATCGCAGAAAATAGTGACCTTGAAAAAGCCAAACGAGCGATTACCCAAATCGGTTATTCCTCTGGAGAAGCGGAAATATTGACTACTCAGGAAAAAGCTGAAGATGCAGAAGCGACTGATTTTGATTTCCTGATCATCGGATCGGGTAGTGCCGCCTTTTCTGCTGCAATCAAAGCGACTGAACTGGGAGCAAAGGTTGCCATGGTCGAACGCGGCACGATCGGCGGCACTTGTGTCAATATTGGGTGTGTTCCTTCAAAAACCATGCTGCGTGCCGGTGAAATCAATCATTTGGCTCTGAAAAATCCTTTCATGGGACTTCATACTTCCGCCGGTTCGGTTGATCTGGCTCAATTGGTTGAGCAGAAGAATAAATTGGTCAACCAGCTTCGACAACAAAAGTACGTCAATTTATTCGATGATTACGGTTTTACTTTGATTCAAGGGGAAGCTCGCTTTTTTGATGAAAAGACGGTTGAAGTGAATGGGAAAAAAATAACGGCAAAAAGCTTTCTCATTGCAACAGGCGCTTCTCCAACCATTCCGGACATTCCCGGTTTGCAAGAAGTCGATTATCTGACCAGTACCACGGCTCTTGAGTTAAAAGAAGTTCCCAAACGGCTTGCTGTAATCGGAGCAGGGTATATAGGATTGGAATTAGGCAGCCTTTTTCATCATTTAGGATCTGAAGTCACATTAATGCAACGAAGTCTCCGTATTTTGCCGAAGGCTGATCCTGAAATCGCCGATGTAGTAACGAAAGCATTAACCGAAAAAGGAATCAATCTTCTCACCAACGTGAAATTTGAACGAGTAGAAATGGAAGGAACGATCAAACGTATTCACATCTCGGTGAATGGTGAAAAAAGAGTAGTGGAAGCAGAACAGCTTCTCATTTCAACAGGACGGAAACCCAATACAGATTCACTCAATCTCAATACAGCCGGAGTAAAGGTTGGCTCCCGCAATGAAGTTATCGTTGATGAATACTTGCGTACAACCAATCCGCGCATTTACGCCGCGGGAGATGTGACGATGGGGCCACAGTTTGTTTATGTTGCAGCCTATGAAGGCGCGATTGCAGCAGTAAATGCATTAGGTGTGTATAAGCAAAAAATCGATCTTCATGTCGTCCCCAAGGTAACATTTACCAATCCCGCTATTGCTACTGTGGGATTGACGGAAGAACAAGCGAAAGCAGAAGGGTATGAAGTAAAAATATCCGTGTTGTCATTAGATGCTGTTCCACGAGCTATAGTGAATTACGAAACAACCGGTGTTTTTAAATTGGTAGCTGATGCGAAAACGAAAAGAATACTGGGAGTTCATATTGTGGCAGAAAACGCCGGAGAAGTGATTTATGCAGCTACTTTGGCTGTGAAATTCGGTTTAACCATCGAGGATTTACGTGAAACACTTGCGCCCTATTTGACGATGGCTGAAGGGTTAAAGCTAGCATCCCTTACATTTGACAAAGATGTGTCAAAGTTATCTTGTTGTGCTGGATAGGAAACGGGGTATTCTTTAAATTATTTCGATATCCCTAAGAGGAACGCAACGATGATACAAGCCATGCTTTTATTTTTACTAGCGGGTATAGCGGAAATCGGAGGGGGGTATTTAGTCTGGCTTTGGTTGCGAGAAGGTAAACCGTTCTACTGGGGATAGGCTGGAGGTTTAGCTTTAGCGTTTTATGGAGTGATCGCAACTTTCCAGACGTTTGACGTTTCCTTCTTTTGGTCGTGTTTATGCGGCCTATGGAGGAGTTTTTATTGTATTATCTATTTTATGGGGTTGGGGCATTGATAAAAAAACTCCCGATCTTTACGATTGGATCGGGGGAGGAATTTGCCTGATTGGTGTAGCAGTGATGTTATGGGGACCACGAAGTTAGGTTCGGATTTACAAACAAGAATGAATTGAAACTATTAATGCTCAGTGAAGCCTGAATATTAATAGTTTCATTGTGTGACGGCGGGACTTTTTAAAGTATCGTGTTATGAACGAAAAAACGGGAGAATCAAGGAAAAGCCACGTCCATATTGGGCGTGGCAAACTTTTTCTATGCATCCCGTACCAGCTGCTGTTATTGCTTGGCGATAATGATAATAAAGATCTTGATTGTTCCTACTTTTAAACCTGTTACCCCTTGTTCACCGGCCAGTACCTTGACTAAAATTCGATTCTATCCCCAAGTAATCTTGGGATTAAACCGCGCGTATAACCTCGTTAAGGTAAGATTTTTACCCGTTTCAGGCGCAGGGAGTTGCTGACAACCGAAACCGAACTCAAGGCCATAGCGGCCCCGGCGATCCATGGAGCAAGCAGGCCCGCAGCAGCCACCGGAATGCCGACGGAATTGTAGAATAAGGCCCAGAACAGGTTCTGGCGGATATTCCGCATCGTCAATTTACTCAATTGGATCGCTTCCGCGATCGAGCGGAGATCCCCGCGCATCAAGGTTACATCGGCGGCCTCCATCGCCACGTCCGTCCCTGTTCCGATGGCAATCCCAACATGTGCTGTGGCAAGGGCGGGCGCGTCATTGATTCCGTCTCCCACCATGGCGACATTATATCCCTGCTGCTGATACCGCTTGACTTCTTCTGCCTTATCCTGTGGCAGAACCTCGGCCCGGATTTCGTCCACCCCGACCTGGCGGCCGATCGCTTCAGCCGTCCGTTGATTGTCCCCTGTAATCATGACCACCTTAATGCCCATTCGCTTCAATCGCTCAATCGCTTCCTTGGAGCCCTCCTTCACCGTATCGGCGACGGCAATCACCCCGGCCAGTTTCTGATCCATGGCGACCAGCATGGCCGTTTTCCCATCTCTCTCCAGTTTCTCCATGATCTCCTTTACAGGTTCAATTCCGATGCCGTTTTGCTCCATCAGCTTTCTCGTCCCGATGAGCATCTTTTTGCCGTTCACAATTCCCTCCACGCCAAAACCGGGAATGGCCATAAAGGAGCCTGTTTCCAGCAGCCCAACCCCTTTTTCTTTTGCCCCCTTCACAATGGCCTGGGCCAACGGATGCTCCGAATTTCTTTCCAAGGAAGCAGCATACTGCAGCACTTCGTCTTTGCCAAACCCTTCCGCTGCAATCACATCGGTCAGTTCAGGCTCGCCTTTGGTGATCGTGCCGGTCTTATCCAGGACGACCAGGTTGATTTTCTGGGTATTTTCCAGATGTTCGCCGCCCTTGAACAAAATGCCCATTTCCGCACCCTTGCCAGTCCCAACCATGATGGAGGTGGGAGTGGCCAGACCCAAGGCGCAAGGACAGGCAATGACCAATACTGCCGTAAAATTGATCAAGGCATGAGCAAAGTTGCCGGGATCGATGAAAAAGTACCAAATCAGAAAGGTCACCACTGCAATTGCAACTACAACCGGAACAAAGATACCAGAGATCTTGTCGGCCATGCGTTGAATGGGCGCTTTGGAACCCTGGGCCTCTTCCACAATCCGGACAATTTGCGCCAAAGCCGTCTCCTTGCCTACCTTGGTCGCCCTGATTTTCAGGGTACCGTTTTTATTGATCGTTGCGCCGATCACCTCATCCCCGGTTTTCTTGTCCACCGGGATGCTTTCCCCCGTAAGCATCGATTCATCCACGGCCGACATCCCTTCAATGACCACGCCGTCTACAGGGATCTTGTCCCCGGGGCGAACAAGAATCTCATCCCCAACCAGCACGTTTTCCACGGGGATCTCCATCTCCTGGCCGTTACGGAGCACGATGGCCGTCTTGGCCCTTAAGCCCATCAGCTTCTTGATCGCTTCCGAGGTCCTGCCTTTTGCCCTTGCTTCCAGATACTTGCCGAGTACGATCAGGGTAATCAGAATGGCACTCGTTTCAAAATAGAGATTCATATCGTTGCCGCGTATGGCCTCAAAGAGGCTGAAAAAGTAGGCGGCAGAGGTTCCCAGCGCAACCAGCACATCCATGTTGGCGGAACCGTTTTTGAGCGCTTTATAGGCGCCGCGGTAAAAGGGCCATCCAATCCAAAACTGCACCGGAGTCGCCAGGGCGAACTGCACCCACGGATTCATGAGGAATGCGGGAACCCAATCCAGCATAAAGAAATGGGCCAGCATCGTAACCAAAAGAGGAAGAGAGAGCAATGCGGATATGACAAAACGGTTCCACTGCCGTTTCATTTCCGCTTCCTTGTAATCCTCCACCTCTGTGCGGTCCTCCGCAATTGGTGTGGCCCGGTAACCCAGTTCCTCGATTTTGCGGATCATTTGCTCCACACCGGTCACGGACGGGTCGTATTCAATCGCGCCCCTCTCCATAGCCAGGTTGACATTGGCTGAGATGACCCCTTCCAGCCCTTTCAATCCTTTCTCAATCCGGGCGGCACAGGCTGCGCAGGTCATGCCCTGAATGGCCAGTTCCGCCTTCCGGTGGCCATCCTGGCTGGCATGGTCCTCTTTGACCACACCGTATCCTAGATCCCCAATTTTTTTCTCAATCTCTTCCGGTTTGAGGAGATCTTCTTCAAAGATCACGGTCGCCTTCTCCAATGCCAGATTGACAGTGGCTTCCTTCACACCGTCCAGCTTTTTCAAACCTTTCTCAATTCTCGTTGCACAGGAGGCGCAGGTCATGCCTGTTATGTGCAAAGTGGCTTTTCTCTCCATCCCTCTCACTCCCATGCTGCTCCAAATTATGCCGATCCCTGATACCTATATAGGGGTATTGAAAATGAGATAAGATAAGGTGGCATAGGACCACCTTATCTCGCCTGCGGTTATTTTACCTCATATCCCTGGTCTTCAATCACCTCTTTCATCGCTTCAATGGAAACCTTGCTTTCATCATATTCCACTGTTACACTCTTTTCCTCCAGGCTTACCTTGGCGCCGATGACGCCGTCCAATTTCTTCAAGGCTCCTTCCACGGTCTTGACGCAATGCCCGCAAGACATCCCTTCCACATGAAGCACTACCGTATTCATCAACCATTTCCTCCTTATAATTAGTTATTTTTTTCCAAACAGGATCCTGGCAACTGAATTCAAGGCGGATAGTATGTCCGCATTCTGATTCAAGACATCATCAGTAAGTATCCCTGTCGTTCACCCCTTTTACGCCCAGTACCTGACCCTCGAGCCGGTTCAGCCGTCAACTTCTTGCTTTTATATTTTATATACCATACCCCCATATAGTATGTAAAGAAAGAAAGCTTATTTCAAAAATACGCCATATTTACCTCCACAAAATCTTCACACCAAACATCCAAGAAAGATAAACCGGGAATATCTACATAGACAAAAATTAAATGGATAATTATGGAAATTGATCCCATGAATAGTCGTGACAGAATCTGGTCCATCAAGCCCATTCGATATTTCTGCCTTAAACTCACTCCAGATTCCACTTCACGATGGACACCTTTGCTCTCAGCTAACGGTAGGTGCTCGCCAGCCCCCGCTCGGGATTTTCACCCTAGACCTCACCCATGCCGGGCGCACATTAAAAGCCGCTGCCCAAGAAACTAGGCAAGCGGCTTTTTTGTGCACCATATTTACAACAACTTTTCAATATCCTTGACAACCTGGACATCGTCCACTTCGTCCACTTTGGATGCCATATCATACATCGCCCGGATCTTGCGATCCTGATCGACGAGAAAAAATTTTGCAGTATGTGCCACCAATCCGTTCTCCTGCTTTTGCGCATAAAAAACCAAAGGGACGGAGAACTTTCTGCAACTCCTCTTGTTCTCCGCGCAAAAACACCCAATTGTCCAGCTCGGCCCCCACACGCTGACTGTAAGCTCGCAGGACTTCCGGCGTATCCACTTCCGGGTCCAACGTGATGGTGATGAATTGCACGCGATCGGACAACCCTTTCGCTTTTATCGCTTCCTGCATTTTGGCCATGGCCATGGTGGTCGGCGCGCAAACATCCGGACAGCTCGTAAACATAAACTCGACCACCCTTACCTTGCCATCCGACTCACGAAAACTGACCTCTCCGCCATGTGCCGACTCCAGGGTAAAATCAGAGGCCGTACCAAAAACGGGAAGCGCATTGGCCCGCGACCATAATGTATATGTCACCATCCCGAGAATCGCTACCAAAAGAACGACAATGCTGATGACAAACCCTTTTCTATGAAGAATAGACACCTCAGATCCTCCTGTTCACTACCTGCCTCACGGTCACGACTGTACTGTTACTCTAACCAGCCATCCCCTATGCATTTGTATAACTCGGTCAATAAATCAATAACAAAAATACGTCTTTATTGCATCCCTCGAATGGGGCATAGGTGTGACATTCTTGCGAAAACGCCTGTTTCGACATAAATTTTTAATATATCTCTCAAAAGGTTGTCAGCGAAGTGACCCAACAAGCTGTTTGAAAGTGTCGGGGCAAGTAGTACGTTAAAAAAAGGAACATCAAAATCTTTCAAGAAAGGAGGGGATACACATGTCCAACATGGATACCCCCACCTCAGTCAAACCTGAGACGAATAAGGACAATCATGAGCCCTAACTGAAAGGTACTTTGGCTTGCCATTTAACCATCACAATTAGAATTTTTTGTTTATTAGCATTTCTTAACTAACTTTTCTAATGATTATTTTTCTATACATTCCATTTAACATTACTGGTTTATCTTCTTCTATCCTTAAATTGTGATTATTTATTTGGAACAATTCCTCAAAGTTAACGCCAATATCTGTTCCCAATACACGAATAATCGGTCTCAGAAGCTTTTTGGGCAATGAAAGTTCTTTGTTTTTTGGCAAAAATTTATCAAAGACAATAATTTGTCCTTTTGTTTTTAGTACTCTTGCCATCTCTTTAAAGCATTTATCTGGATCAGGTACTACCGAAAGGATTAAACTTGCAATTATATAGTCAAATGAATCGTTGTCAAATTCCAAGTTTTGTGCATCCATCTCTAAAAACTTAACAGATGAATGTCTAAATTTAGTTCTTGCCTTCTCAAGCATATCCGAGGAAATGTCTATCGCAGTTATATCTAAATCCGAATGGTCAATTAACTCCAAATCTGCACCTGTTCCTACGCCTACAAATAGGATTTTTGTTCCTTTATTAAATGATATATCTTTAAATATTTGCCTCCGTGTTGTTAAAAAGATACCAGAATTAAAAAGCTTGTCATATATCGGAGACCAGAATTTATATACTACTTTAATCCAAGAATTATTCATAACACCCTCACCTATTCGATTAAAATTGAATCTTCGTATCTCTCTTCTTAGCTAATTCTTTGCTATTTTTAATCCCATCCATAATTCTGGTTATCTTCATCTATCTGCTCATGAGACATTGATAATTCGGATCGACTATGTTTTGTGGATCACTGTCTTTAACTTAATATGAACATTTGCTCATATATTGTTTTTATTGTATTATCATAATACAGCCTGTAGACAAAGCTCCTTACGGAGAAGGTCTACAGGCTTTTTTTGTCGAAATCACATCAAGAAAACGCTTCTTGAGGTGTAGGTGAATGTTACGCAAAAATCATCTTGAAGGACGGTATCAATTATCCGTTTTCTCG
>DATCJW010000068.1:0-19163 GCA_036562595.1 Haloplasmataceae bacterium
GCTTCTAACGATTATTCTGTCTTCATCTGTTAGAGCCCACAGATACCAGAAAGAGCAAGTAACATTGCCACCACGAGAATTAAACGATTATCTTGACTACAATTCGGTGTAAGTAACTGACTTAAAATCCAGCCACATAAAGCGCCTAAAGCGATGACTGATATGTTGTAAACGATAGGGAGAATGATATCCAAAACACCTGCTGATCCCACCGCATTACTGGTAATAATGGCGGTCGGAGTCAGGCCTTTTAATTTTGCCTGATATCTCTCGAGGTCGATACTAGCCAAAAGCGCTTGTTTAGATGATGTAAGCAACAAAAAATTTAAAATCATTCAAATTGAAAATGTCAGTATGTTGAGAGAAATCAATATCATCTATCACCACGATTTCCCGCATACTGACATGGTCCATGACATAGTCACGCTCTATAATGATTCCATAAAAATTTATCAAGGATAAAAGTAACCCTCAGCGTGCTAATTATTTAGAAGGTTTTCTATATTTTGAGGTAGGAAATGCCAACCACTCATACCTGTTTTGGTCAAAAAAGAAGAGACATGCTTCCATCACCCAAATACACTAAAATGACGAACTGAAGGAAAGGATGACAAAGCATGTCTCAAAGCATAATGTGCAATTTGAAACATTAAAATGCCTGTTATCGATTTACCATGTTTAATAAAGATATTATCAAGTATAGCATGGACAATAATTTGGAAAGAGTAAAATGAACAGAGCCTTTTATAAATTAGAATAAACAATCTTTCCATCAACCATTGTCAGCAAGACTCGGGTTTGCCGAATGGTTTCAGATGGAACGGTAAACAGATCTTGGTTTAATACGATGAGATCCGCGAGATAATTTGGGATTAACTTGCCTTTTTCATCTTCCATAAATTCTGCATAGGCGCCTTCAACCGTATAGGCATGGACTGCTTCTTCGACCGTGACGGCCTCTTCTTTCATCCAACCCTCTTCAGGTTTTCCGTCGAGGCCCTTTCGTGTAACAGCGGTATAGATGTTTTCCATCGGATCAATTTTTTCTACAGGGCTATCGGTACCGTAAGCAACATGAATACCGAGACGTTTCATTGTGCGGTAGGCATAGGAAGTACGGGCCAAAGAACCTACCCGTGCCTCGACAATCCGATGGTCATAGTTGAGAAAAATGGGTTGAACATAGGCCAAGAGATTTAATGCCTTCATCTCAGCCATGAGATGGCTATCCATAATCTGAGCATGGACGATGCCATGACGATGGTCCAGACGAGGATAACGCTGTAACACTTTCTTATAGGTATCGATAATCTGTTCGATTGCACGATCACCGATTCCGTGGATGGCCACCTGCATACGGTGAGTATGAGCCATTTCGACAAGGGCATATAGTTCCTCGTTTGAATAGTTTAAGATACCGGCAGTTAGAGGGTCGTCTCGGTAAGGTTTTCGTAAGGCGGCCGTTCGGGCGCCTAACGATCCGTCAGCCAGTAATTTTAAAGGGCCAATCTTGAAAAACGGACTCCCCACCCCTGTCGTCAATCCACGTTCAAGAAAGGCTTTTAAATAATCAAGAGTGGGCAGTTGTGCTTGTTCATAGATGCGGACCGTCAATTTCCTTTCTTTGTCCAAAGCTTGAAAGGCCGCCAACATTTTTTCGGCATTACGGGATGGAAGGTGCATCAAATCATCGGATTGAACGGATGTGATGCCGTAGCGATTGGCATGTTTCATAGCGGCTTTAATGGTCGTTTTGATCTCTTCAATTGTCGGATCGGGAATAGCTTGGAGCAATGCTTCGATGGCCTGTTCTTTAAAGATTCCCTTTTCTAAATCATATTCACCTTTTAAATTGCCAGGTTTAAGTTTGGCCAGCTTAATGGCTAATGAGTTGGCAACGAGTACATGACCACACGTTCGATAGAGTAACAAAGGATGGTCCATGGTGACTTCATCGAGATCCTGTCGGGTGATAAAGCGGGACTCATCAGTAAAAAGTTCGTGGTTCCATCCTCTGCCGCGTATCCACGTACCGGGTTTCACTTGTCGCTTATTAATATATTCTCTGATTCGTGCTTTGACTTCCTGAATCGATCGGCTTCCCATGACATCTACAAGGTCTAAGTAGAGTCCTGTGCTATAAAAATGAAGGTGACTATCGTTAAGACCAGGGAGAACCGTTCGCCCTTCAAGATCGATGACGACTGTGGTTTTGGTTTTAAGTTTATGAATGTCGTTCGCCGTTCCAACTGCCATAATGCGATTCCCTTGAATCGCAAGAGCTTCTACAAGAGGGTTTGAAACGTCTAATGTATAGATTTTTCCATTTATTAGGATGTAATCCATGTCTTGACCTCGTTACCTTGTTTTTTGTATCATTATAGCACATTCCCATTTAGGACGGTAGAAAGAAGACGATAAAAATGTGCTCAATCCGGGGTATTTTCTGGGAAATAACGACTATTTTCGCCAAATCGACTAAAAAAGACGTGGCTTAGCCACGCCTATCTTACGACTCTTCTTTTTCTTCAATATCCTCATCTAAATGTCCCAAATCATCGTTCTCTATCTCAACAAGCGGGGGTTCTTCTTGGGCGTTATGATGTGGACGTGCTAGAAAGATCACCCGATCCGCTACAACTTCCAAAATTTGGTTTCTAGCCTTCAAATCATTTTTGGAACGGCTTTCCAGACGACCAACAATGCCGACTAAGGAACCTTTTTCACAATGATTGACGACATTAACTGCCATCTTACCCCATAACTTACAGGGAATGAAATCCGTTTCGTAGAGACCAGTCACCGTATTTCGATAGTTACGATTGATGGCTAAGGTAATATAGGTAAAGTGACGACCGCTTTTCGTTACATGTAGTTCTGGATCGCGCGTCATACGTCCAACCAATGAGATTTGATTCATAGGTTTGTCACCTCGATGATTTTCAATATGGTGTTCGATATTGTATTGAAAGAAGACATGAAAAGAAGATATGAAGAAAACGTCAAGTGGTGGACCAATGAAAAAACTGACAACATCCTCTTTAAAAAGCATTGCTGCGGCGTGCATGCTAATTGATCATATCGCCGCTGTTTTCACATTTTCGCCTTTAGTCACGGATATCATGCGGGGAATAGGACGCCTATCCTTTCCTCTTTTTGCCTTTGCTCTCGTTGAAGGATACAACCACACGAGGAGCCGATCGCACTATATCCTTCGCATGGGATGGTTTGCGACTATTACCGAAATTTGTTTCGACCTAGCCTTTTATGGCAACTGGATTGATTTTGAAGCCCAAAACGTGCTTTTTACCTTTTTGATCAGTCTACTCGTACTAGAGGGGTATAGCCGTTATAAAGAACAGGGATTCGGTTTCCTATTTGTCATCATCGGCATGTTCGTGGCGGCCCTTCTACGCACTGACTACCACCTGTTCGGCGTACTGATGGTCTTTTCTTTTCACTACTATCGCAACCGTCCACAAGGGTATATCGTCGCGATAGTTTTAATTAATGCCATCATGGCTCTCGCTTGGTCCATCCAGCTGGTTGCCGTCCTTTCATTGCCCATTATCGCTTTATACAATGGGGAAAGAGGGAAAGGAATGAAATATATCTTCTATATTTTCTATCCGGGGCATCTCCTCCTGTTATACCTCATTCGGATTGTTTGGGGTTAAGCCATTTCTAGCTAGGGCGGTTTTTTCATATACATCCCTCCTTTTCGTTTTCATTCTTTATATACGCAATAGGTTGCTGGTTTCATAAAAAAATAAAAAAATCCAGCAACCATTTTTTGTCTTAGGATATCAAAGCATGTTTTTAACTTCTCGAAAAAAACTAATATTTGGTGATAGGTATGATGAAACGGATCATTCGGCCCTTTCGTGAGATGTATGGTATTTACCGCTTACGAGAGGTTCGCATTCTCCCTGCCTATATTGCGTTTTACTTCTTATTAAGCTTTATACCGCTGTTAACGCTCATTATGACTTCCCTCTCCTTAATCAATCGTAACAATGTGGATTTTCTGCTTATCTTACAAGAGGTCTTTCCGGATACGGTCTATATCAC
This sequence comes from Haloplasmataceae bacterium, assembly GCA_036562595.1. GTDB lineage: Bacteria > Bacillota_I > Bacilli_A > Haloplasmatales > Haloplasmataceae > DATCJW01. Next base: position 4,072 of record DATCJW010000068.1, read on the forward strand.
GCTTTTTCGGCTGATTTCTTATTTCGAGACGGGCGTCAATCTGTTTACCATTAATAATATCCTATTGTTGTTTTCCGCTTCCCGAATCTACTATTCCGTATACCATGCCAATGCGATTATCCTAAAGTCGAAGTGTTGTCGCCATTTTTTGTTGGATAAGACAATCGCTCTTGTTAGTACCCTCATTATTCTTTTCGCCATTTTTGTGATGATTCTATTTTTCGGTTTAGGCCGTTACGTCAATCATTTCCTATATACTTATTTTTTATGGAATCAGGCATTAGCAAAAATCCTATCTTCACTTATCGCCATCTTATCGGTTATCCTGTTTACGCTTGTCATCATGTTGAGTTTACCAGAAAATGAATTCAGATTTTCAAAGGTATGGCGAGGAGCTGTAACATCGGCCCTATTGATGATTTTAACTTCCTTCGGCTTTCGAATCTACGTCGAAAGCTTTGCGAATTACGATAACGTCTATTATACCTTTTCCACCGTTGTTATTTTTGTATTGTGGATCTATTTGATGTGTACGGCTATTGTCATGGGGCTTATCGTCAACGCGTATGTAAACGGTCGACGTGTAAAAAAAGCCAAACGATGACAAACTATAGAGGTAAGGAGGAAAGATTCCATGAGGCGAAAAGGTCTAATAGGATTTTACCTGTTAATGGTTTTTCTCTTTATCGGTGTAGTCCAAGTAAATGCCGCCAATACCCGAAGTTACGGATGGGGATTGCCGCGGCATGAGACAGGCGTACGTCCTGATCCTGGACGGCTCTATGAGTCCATCCTAGCCAAACATCGGGCGCTCTATATCGATAAGATCAATGATCATTACCTTTATCTGACTTTCGATGCAGGATATGAAAACGGTTATACCGAGATGATTTTGGATGTCCTAAAGGAGGAGAACGTACCAGCAACCTTTTTCCTTACAGGACAATATCTGGAAAAAAATCCTGACATCGTAAGAAGGATGGTACGAGAACATCACATTGTGGGTAATCATACCTATTCCCACCCAGATTTGACAAAACTATCCGAACAAGCGTATGCTGCCGACCTAAAGAAGTTTGAGGACAAGTATTATGAAATTACGAACCTGAAACCGATGAAGATCATGCGCCCCCCAAGCGGCATTTTTAGCGATCGCTCCCTTGAAATTGCTGATCGCTTAGGCTATTACACGATCTTCTGGTCATTGGCTTATAAAGACTGGGACGTTAATCATCAAAAGGGGGCAGACTATGCTTATGAGAACGTGATGAAACGGATGCATCCTGGCGCGGTCATCCTGCTTCATAACGTCTCAGAGGATAACGCACACGCCTTAAAACGGATTATTGTTGATCTTAAAAAACAGGGCTATCAATTTCGGCCGATTACTGATCTGATTCTTGCCCATGAGCTGTATGTTTAATGACCATTCTTTCGTTTCAAATAGTAGTGATTGTGTTAAGTTCCACAAGGAAAAGGTTTACTTCTTTTGATAAATGGGATATGATATAAATTAGTAGGAAATATGTGGATTAGAGGGGCTACACAGAAGTGAATATTGTTAGGGGTGAATAGCAATGAAGATGAATATCCTTGTGACCCTGGATTCAAACTATCTTTATCCGCTTAAAGTCATGTTGAAGTCAATGTTTTTTCATCATCCCAATGATACCTTTAACATCTACGTGATGCATTCAAGAATTAAGCCCGAAGAGATTGAGGATTTAAAGCAGTTTGCTGCACGTGAGGGTTCGGAGATTATTGAGGTGAAGATTGGCGAAGAACATTTTGCCGATGCGCCATTACTCATGCATTATACGAAAGAAATGTATTACCGCCTTCTTGCCTTTAAATTTTTACCGAAAGAACTGGATCGCATTCTCTATTTAGATCCCGATATTCTTGTTATTAATTCGGTTAAACCGCTCTATACTCTCGATATAACGGGTTATCTCTACGCAGCAGCTTACCGTAATCAATTAGGGACTGCTGAAGTGAATAAAATCCGGTTAAAACCTTACGATATTGATGCCTACTATAATTCAGGCGTCCTGCTCATGAACCTCGCTCTTCAACGGCAGTATATCGATGAGGAAAAGATTTTTGAATTTGTCAAAAAGTATCATTGGAAACTCATCTTGCCAGACCAAGATGTGATGAATGCCTTATTCGCTCGACTCATCTATCCATTGGATGAAAAAATCTACAATTACGACGTACGAAAGTTCCGTTCTTATCGGACAAGCTCGAAGGGCAAATTCGACATGGATTACGTGATTAAGAACACGGTTTTTCTACATTTCTGTGGCAAGAAGAAACCATGGCATCCCGATTACCGTGGTCGATTCCATGCGCTATACAAACACTATGAAAAGTTGGCCTTTCCAAAAGAAGAGGTTGTCGAAGAAGAAGCGCTTGTTGTCGCCAGCGTCTAACGAGATTCTCGATTCGTCTTTCGACACCACGAATCCTGCCGAACGGACTGGAATGATACACCATCCGATTTTAGGTGGGATTTTTCTCATTTTACACCTCAAATGGTGACAATGAAGCGTTTAGATGAACCATAATCGATGCATACGGGAGTGAAATCAAATCATGGACCATACCGCTCTATTCGCTTTTTCTTTGACGCTTATAGCGGGTTTATCGACGGGAATCGGTAGCCTCATCGCCACATTTGCGAAGCGAGCGAATACTAAATTTTTATCCATTAGTTTGGGCTTTTCAGCTGGGGTAATGCTATATGTCTCGTTTATGGAAATCATTCCTAAATCGCAAGACATTTTATCGGAGGCCATGGGGGGTAAACTTGGAGTGCTCGTAGCGATGATCAGTTTTTTTAGTGGAATGGCCCTCATCGCCATCATCGATAAGTTGCTCCCCATTTCCAAGTCCCATCACGAACGGCCCATCGTTTATAAGGATGGGAAGATCCCTGAAAAAGCTGAACCGAATAAAGAAGAGAAGCTTCTACGGATGGGCCTATTTACGGCACTAGCTATCGCGATTCATAATTTTCCCGAAGGCATAGCGACGTTTCTTTCTGCCTTGCAACACCCGGCTCTCGGTTTGTCAATTACAATGGCAATCGCTATCCATAATATTCCCGAAGGCATTTCCGTTTACATACCGATTTATTACGCCACAGGAAAAAAGAAAATGGCATTCGCCTATTCTTTTCTCTCTGGACTTGCGGAACCGATAGGTGCGCTTCTTGGCTATTTCCTCGTGCGCCCGTATTTATCTGGAGCGCTATTCGGCATTATTTTTGCGTGTGTTGCAGGAATCATGGTGTTCATTTCGCTCGATGAACTGCTTCCCACCGCCCATGATTATGGCGAACCGGATCTTTCCATCTTGGGGGTTGTGGGTGGCATGATCATCATGGCGCTTAGCCTTTATCTATTCATGTAAGGTTTAGAAAAAAGCGTTTGAACAACGCTTTTTTTATTTAGCTGTTGGTAAACGCTTTTTAGGTGAAAAATTTGACTTTTTTTATTGACATTTTATAGGTAAAACCGTATAATAATCTGGGTTTATAATAGTTAAACAAAAAGTTTATTTTTATAAACCTCATTTCTGTGATCATGTTTAATCGAGAGAAAACACGATACACTATGAATAGCGTTTAAAGTAATTGGAAAGGTAAGGAGAGATGGCCATGATGAGTGATCGCCAAAGAACGACTGTCAATAAAATCAGAAGCAATGGTCAATCGCGGAAAAACGGCAAGGTGCTGATCGAGATTAAAGACCTGGTAAAGGAATTCGATGGCACGCAAGTATTAAAAGGCATTAGCTTTTCGATCTACGAAAATGAATTTATTACCCTCTTAGGCCCATCGGGGTGTGGGAAAACAACGACGCTTAGAATACTCGCTGGATTTGAAACGCCAACCTCGGGAGATGTATTAATGGAAGGAAAGTCCATTCTCGACCTTCCGCCCTATAAACGGCCGCTCAACACCGTGTTCCAGAAGTACGCCCTGTTTCCTCATATGAATGTCTATGATAACATCGCCTTTGGTCTGCGCATGAGTAAACGGCCAGAGGAAGAGATTAAGGAACGGGTACATCAAATGTTGAAGATGGTTCATCTCGAAGGATATGAAAATCGGCATGTTAATAGCCTTTCCGGTGGTCAGCAACAACGCGTCGCGATCGCTCGGGCCGTCATCAATGAACCGAAAGTCTTACTTCTCGATGAGCCTTTAGGAGCGCTAGATTTGAAGTTGCGGCAAGACATGCAGTATGAATTGAAGGAGATGCAAGAGCGGCTTGGTATTACTTTCGTCTATGTCACCCACGATCAGGAAGAAGCCCTGACGATGTCCGACACGATTGTCGTCATGGACGAAGGGGTCATCCAACAGATCGGCACTCCTATCAACATTTATAATGAACCGAAAAATCGCTTTGTGGCGAACTTCATTGGTGAGTCTAACATTATCGATGGCGTGATGATAGAGGATTATAAAGTACAGTTTGAAAATGCGGTTTTCGATTGTGTCGATAGCGGGTTTGCCCCAAATGAACCCGTAGATGTGGTCATTCGTCCTGAGGACCTGCTCATCATTCCTAAGGAAGAAGCTAAAATTACTGGAGTAGTGGATAGCATCATCTTTAAGGGCGTGCATTATGAGATCATCGTCATGGTAGAAGACCGTGAGTATGTGATCCATAGTGTGGATCCAGCCGTCGTGGGGGATGTTGTCGGTCTTACCGTCGATCCCGATGATATCCACATCATGAAGAAAGGGGGATAACCGATGAAAAGCTATCAAGTCTACTTAAAACGGATGGCCTACCCGTATCTGTTTTGGCTATCTCTCTTCATCCTGTTTCCCATCGTACTCGTCTTTTGGTTTAGTATCCATACGAATACGGGAAAACAGTATACTTTAGATAATTACCTTCACTTTTTTACCAGTACCGGCTATTTGCGGATATTCGGGCGTTCTTTTCTACTCGCTCTATACACCACGCTCCTTTGCCTACTGATCGGTTATCCTGCTGCTTATATTCTTTCATCGATGAAAGGACGCAAGCGCAATGTCCTCTTACTCCTAATCATCCTGCCGATGTGGGCGAACATGCTTTTGCGGGTCTATGCATGGGTCTTCCTCATTGGTAATAATGGACTGATTAATCTCTTCATCGAGTGGCTTAATCGGTATTTACCCTTTTCCATTCCTACGATTTCAATCATGTATTCTCCCCAAGCGGTCTTGCTCGGAATGGTCTATAGCTATCTACCCTTTATGATCCTTCCCATTTATTCCGTTTTGGTAAAACTCGACAAGGACTTGCTTCATGCGGCCTACGACCTGGGGGCCACAAAGGCAAAAGCGTTCCTGAAAATTACCCTGCCCCTTAGCATGCCAGGCATTATTTCTGGCGTGACCATGGTCTTTTTGCCTGCCGCCACCTCCTTCATTGTACCGACCTACCTCGGCGGGACCGAACTCTACATCGGAAATCTGATTGAGCGTCAGTTCAAAGTGGCGAATAACTGGAACTTCGGCAGCGCGATTTCAATCCTGCTTGTTGTTGTTATCTTCATTTTTATTGGGTTAGCGAATCACCTGTCTGGTGATCAGGAACGGGGGGAATCCTTATGGTAAAACGACTAAATAACCTCTACCTCTACTTGATTCTGTTTTTTCTATATACCCCATTTGTCGTGCTTGTAGCTTTCTCTTTTAACGATTCCAAACTCATGAAATGGGGTGGCTTTACCCTCCGTTGGTATCGTGAGATTTTGCGGGATGATATCATCAGTGCGTTGTGGATTACCCTTTCGGTCGCTTTTTTAGCTACGATTATCGCTACTATTTTTGGTACACTCACGGCTATCGGTATTCACTATCTATCGAATCGGTTGCGTCGCCAGATTATTACGATGAACAATATACCGATTGTCAATCCTGAGATCGTCATTGCGATCTCGTTGATGATCCTGTTTACGACTCTAGGCCATGTTTTTGGTTTTAAGCTTGGCTATGGGACGATGTTGCTGGCGCATATCATCTTTGATACGCCTTATGTCATTCTATCCGTGCTTCCCAAATTGAAGCAGCTCAATCCGCATACCATCGAAGCGGCCCTTGACTTAGGGGCTACGACGGGGCAAGCGGTTAAAAAGATTGTGATTCCGCAACTTACCCCCGGCATTATTACCGGAGCCCTCATTTCCTTTACAATGTCCATTGATGATTTTGTCATCAGTTATTTTACGACAGGTAGTGGGATTCAAAATCTATCGATCTGGATTTTTAACCAAACCAAGCGAGGGGTTACACCAGCAGCGAATGCGATTTCTACAATCATGTTGTTGCTCGTCATTCTCCTGTTGGCGATTATCTTTATTCGCCTGTCTAAAGATTTTAAAAGGAAGGAGATGGTATTATGAAAAAACTACTGTTCATTGTACTTTGCGTCTTCGGCTTTCTCTTAAGCGGGTGTAACTTTAGAAAAAATTATGACATCGACTACGAATGCTCACAAAACTATGGTGGGGCTACATTAAGAATCCTGAACTGGGGCGAATACATCGATCTCGATTTGGTGAAGCAATTCGAAGACTTGTGCAATGCGAAGGTTATTGTGGATACCACGGAATCGAATGAGGGCATGCTGACGAAAATTACAACCGGTGATACGGACTACGACATCCTTGTCCCTTCCGACTATATGATTGAGCGTCTCATCGCCCAGGATCTGGTTCAAAAAATCGATTTCAATAACGTACCAAATTATCAGTATATCTTTAAAGATTTGAAAGGAAAGGAACACGATCCGAATGACGAGTATTCCATTCCCTATTTCTGGGGAACGGTGGGCTTAATATATAATAAGAAGAAACTTCAAGAACTAGGTATAAAGGAAAGCGAACTCAACACATGGACGATTCTAAAAGACCGTCGCTTGAAAGGTAACCTCCTTCTCTATGATTCGCAGCGGGATATGTATATGATCGGGTTTAAACTTGTCGATCCCAATCTAAGCCCTAACGTTGAAGGGGATTCGGAAGAAGCTTATGAAGAATACGCCCGTAATATCGATCTTGCAACGAAACAGCTTGAAATAGTACAAGAAAACAGCACGCAATACCTAACCGACACCCTAAAATATATGATAGCCAATGGCGATGCGGCGGTTGGTATCGCTTACAATGGGGATTTCCTTGAAGTATATTATGAGCTTGGGGACGAAGCAGACAATCTGGGTTACGTAATTCCTGATGAAGGGAGTAACATGTGGTTCGATTCCTTTGTCATCACGAAACGTTCAAAAAATAAGCGGTTAGCGGAAGAGTTTCTTAATTTTATGAATGACCCGAAAGTCGCTTATTATAACGCCATCCATGTTGGGTATTCCACAGCAAATGCTGCAGCGTTTGAACTGCTCAAAGAAGATGAGGATTATGAAAAAATTCTTAAATTAGAAGCTTATCGTCCAGACCATACGGTAATGGAAAAACTTGTCGTATACCGTGACCTCGGTATTGAACTGAACAATAAGATGAGTGATGCGTTCCAACAACTGCGTGCGAAATCGGACTAGCCCGTCCTAATGATAAAAGGATGCCAACAGCATCCTTTTTTTTACAAACTTTTTCGTTGTCTCAACCAATCGATTTATGTTAAGATAAAAGCAAAGGAATGAGGGGGATTGGTGTGGCAACCTATCCGCAAACATATGTTAGCGTTGAGGACGCACTGAAACTAATCGGAGGTTATGAAGAAATCTACCGTAAGCTCGTTCATGCTTTTATCGAGAACCAGCGCAATTTGATCTCCACACTTGATCGCAAGTGGTCTTGCGATCGTGCGGAGGTCCGCCGAATGGTCCATTCCATTAAGGGGATTGCAAAAAATTTAGGAGCCAATCCGCTCTACCAAGCCGCTATCCAATTGGAAAGCGCTCTTGTAGAGGGGGCATCGGATGACGAGCTGCTATCCCTCTACGAGACGTTTAAAACGGTGTTCCTCAATACCTATGAGGAATTAAAAAGGTTCGATCGCGAGTGACTAGTCGCGATCGATTTCTTTTTGCGTAACGAAATAGTAATCCTGGTTGTTGGGATGGAACAGTTTGATAAAATAAGTCGTTTCCTTCCAGTGGGTCATGGGATGGATGGACAGTTGAAACACGCGCCCATAGCGGTATAAAAGATCTAACGTAAGATCCGGTTTCCATTCATGAAGATAGCGATAGAGTTTGTTTCGCAAAGTGCTAGAAACCTCCGATTTAAACCAAAAGCGAGGTCGTCGTTTTTGGTCTTTCAAATAGTCAAAGACAAGAAGGGAATGGATGGTCTCGTAATCTTGTGGATGCTCCTGGTATATAAAACAATCGAGTCGCATATATAAATCGTGGTGTTGGTAGCCGATCGGTTCATAACGCTCAAACCAAAACATACCGAAGGTTTCAAAAAACTGATAAGGGTTTTCGCGATATAAATGGTTTAATAGATAGTTCAGGGTATGCGTGAAGCGATGGCTGTTGTAATATTTATTCAGGATGAATTCCGCTTGACGAATCCGATTGAGCTGTTCTTCTGAAATGGAGTCGTTTTCGATGACTTCATATGGGGGGCGGTTATCGAAACGGTAACCAAAACGATCGGCCTCAAGCCGCAGTTTTGTTCCCCTTAACATCTTTAAAAAACCCAGCTGTAATTCTTGCGGACGGAGGGCAAAGACATCATTAAACGTCTTTTGGAAAGAGAGATAATCCTCTTTAGGTAAACCGGCAATTAGGTCGAGATGGAGAACAATCTTACCACCGGCTTGGATGCGTCGAATGTTTTTGAATAGCTTTTCATTATTCTGCATGCGTAAGACGAGGCGATTAGTCAGGGGATTCGTCGATTGAATCCCTATTTCGAAACGGATAAGTCCCTTTGGAGCATTTTCGTTTAAAAAATCGATAATCGATTCATCGAGCAGATCGCCGGAAATTTCAAATTGAAAGACAGTACCAGGACGATGCTCCCGAATGATAAACCGAAACATATCCAGGGCATAGTCTTTTCGAATATTAAACGTTCGGTCTAAAAATTTAAACACCTTAGCCCCGTGTTCCATCAGAAAGCGAATTTCCTCTTTTATCTTTTCGGCATCAAACTGCCGGACATGTTTTTCCAAAGAGGCAAGGCAATAACTACAGCGATAGGGGCAGCCTCGACTTGACTCAATATATTGGATGCGGTTTTCTAGATGGGGAAGATCCCGTTTTAGTCGGTAAGGACTAGGAAGTTGGTTGACGTCAATAATATATTCTTGATTATTATGGACAATGCGTGATTTTATTTTATAATATAGTTGAGGGACCTGATCTAAACCGGTGCCCTGAGATAGTGCCTTAAGCAGTTGATAGAAGGGGTACTCTCCTTCGCCAGAAATGATAAAGTCTATCGGATAGTGGTTTAAGAAATAGGGGGCATCATAGGAGACTTCAGGCCCGCCAAGAAGGACCTTTAAATTCGGGCGCCGTGTTTTTAGTTTCGATACAATGGCAAGAATCGGTTCGATATTCCAAATATAGCAGCTGAAGCCCACGAGATCCGGAGCATAATCTATAATCTCCTCGACAATGCGTGGAATCTGGTCCTTAATGGTGTACTCGTAAAAGTCCACATCGAAGTTGGAATAGGTATAGGCGTAAAGATAACGAATGGCGAGGTTGGTATGAATGTATTTGGCATTCATGCCGACAAGCAATGTCTTCATGTCCCTACTCCCTTAATCTGTCACTTGTATTTTTTCAATTTTATGTTAGAATATTTTTATTAATTGTCTTACAATCTAAATTCCTAATCATTATAAGATTTTTCAACAATCTTGTAAATAGTGGTGAGAAAAATGAAAAACATCCATCATGGCATCAATCGATTTATGGATCAAATCATAATAATTTTGAAAGAATGCTTCCGCGTCATCAATGAAGATCGGCTATTGCTGATAACATTGGTCTATTACTTCCTAATGGACCTTATGGTCAAAATCGCTGCGGAAATGTCCCTTTTTAATGTGCGTTCTTTCTTTTTTAACCTAGCGTGGTACGCGCTTTTTATCGCGCTTAGCTTTCATTATAAATCCTTTAAAAAGCGGAAAATCTATTTCATCACCTTGTTCACCTTCCACTTTATCCTTACTTTAGGCAATAACATTTATTATCGATACTATCGGAGCTTTCTATCCCTTTCGATTATCAAGCAGTTGCAACTCTTTACGGCCATGCCAGACTCTGGGGATATAGGTTTTGAACTCATTACCTTGATTGACGTTTTGACCGTTCTCATCTATATTGGGACGCTAATTGTTATTCGGCGCTACACAAAGATAAACCAATTCGTATATGAAGGCAAATCAAATCAAATCAAAGGGTTCATCCGTGGAAACTTTTTACGTCTTTCGGGCGTCTCTTTCCTTATGGGAATCCTATTCATGCAGGGGGCACAATATTCACAGGTGGCCAAACTGTGGAATCGCCCAATTGTGGTGGAAAACTTTGGTCTCACCACTTATCATCTTGTCGATAGCGTAAAAAGCGCGTCTTTGTTTGTCAACTTCGATATCTCCGAAGAAGACTATCAACGGTTCGTTGACTATTTCGAAAAAAGAGAAAAAGTGGAAAACGCCTATTCCAATATATTTGAAGGAAAGAACGTTATTGTTATCCATGCCGAAAGCATCGAAAATTTCGTCATTAACCGCTCGATTAATGGCGTGGAGATCACCCCGAACATTAACCGATTGGCCAATACGGGGTTCTACTACCGGAATACCTATCCGCAACAAAGTGTTGGTACGTCATCGGATTCGGAGTTCATCTTTGCCACTTCCCTTTTGCCGGTAAATAATGGGACCATTTTCCTGACCCATTTCGAACGCACCTACCTGACCACCCAAAAACTGTTATTAGAAAAAGGCTACCACACCGTTTCCATGCATGGAAATAATGGCTGGTTCTGGAATCGGAATGTGATGCATCCTCAACTGGGATTTGAAGAGTTTCTCAGCTACGAATACTACGAAGGGTATCCTGAGGAAGAGAAGATCGGCTTGGGGATTAGCGATAAAATGTTTTTCGAGATGTCGATGGAATATCTCCTGGAGTTAAACCAATCGGATACGCCGTTTTATGCCCACCTGATAACGCTAACGAATCATACGCCATGGACAGAAACGGATAAATATATCGTGCGCAATGCTGAAGGCGAAGAGTATATCTTCCCTTGTGGCGAAGAGTTAGAAAAGAAACAAATCTGCCGCTATCTGCAAGCGGTACATTATGCGGACTATGCGATTGGCTACTTCATCGACATGCTTGGACAATACGAGATGCTGGATGACACGATAATCGTTCTTTATGGTGATCATCCGGCCAATCTGAAGATGAAAGAGATGGAGCTATTCTATCAAGTTGTGGACAATGAAGCCGTTAATCTTGATTACATCAGCTATCAAGCCCAGCAACAAGTTCCCTTCATCATATGGAGCGAGGACATTGAGGAGCCTCAAGTGTTCGAGCAAACCATCGGTATGCTGGATATGGCCCCCATCCTACAAAATATGCTGGGCATTCACAACCCCTTCAATTTGGGACGCGATTATCCCTATGACAAGGAACATCAGCCGTTCGACCCAGAAAACTTAAATCCTTATGATCACCATATCGTGCCCTTCATAAATGGGGATTGGACCGATGGAATCGTATTCTACAACCACTTTAAACGAAGCTATATCGTCCTCCATCCAGATGTCGATCCCTCCCTGATAACACCAGAATATATCCAAATTCAATCGAAGCGGGCAGAAGAAATTGTAGAGATTTCGAATATTATCAATAACTATGACGCCATTTACGAGTATTATAAACGGGAGAATCAAGCTTTTGAGTTTGAGGAAGATCTTCTTCAAGATCCAACCCTATTTCATGATCGTAAGAGGTTTAAAGAAAACTAGTACGGTATGCCGTACTAGTTTTTTAATAAGGGATTTTTGTGAAAAAAATAATAATGAGGAAATGAATTGAGGTTTTATCAAATATCGCTTATAATATTAATGTAATATTAACGCGAAATTAACAGAAATTTAACATTCCATGACTAGCCCATGTTTAAATAAATCGATCGCGGTGTGTTGAGGGAGAATAAAGCGTCATCTAAGCAATTGACATCATGAGATAGTTGAAAAGGAGGGAAATATGAACAAACTTCTGCAGGATAAAACTTTTACCCGTCTATTAAGAAAAAAGCAGCGTTTGGAACGGGTTTCGATGTTGGTTCCTTTTATTGGGGTGAGCAGCCTATTCGTATTCGTCTATTTTTTTACTAAACAGTATATCCTTGTTAGCCTGATAATCTTGATCGCCGTTTTGATCCTTATCATTTTGAACTATTTGTTCGAAGGCCATTTGTCAGATAAAATTGATGAGGTTTATGTCGAGTTAAATAAGCATTTCCAATCTTATATTGTCCCTCGCTTACTTGAACGGGATAACCCGATGATTACGTTTGACCCATCTCGGGCCATCACCGCCCAAGAAATCGACGAGCTCGAGGTGTTTAATTGTTATACAAGATATAAGGTTCGTTTCCATTTTGACATTACGAACTCGAACTATACCCTCGCCTTTGACGAACTGGTCTTCTCTGGCCTCGTCCAGTATAATACGAAAGGCCATAAAGAGGTGTCCCCTGATATCGACCGTTACCTCAATTATCACGTCTATCGGGTGATGCTTCCGAAACCTTTGCCGATACGTGGCATGGTGATTCTTGGCCATTTTAAAGAGCTGGCCCTTCGAAACATTCAGTCTTTAAATGCCTTTGACTTTTATCCATTGAAATATGGTTTGGATGAAGAAGATCCCCTCCTGTTGTATGTTGAGGAAGGAGCCACCGCTGAGACGCTTCTACAAACGGAGTATGTGAATCTCTATAAGGATTTATTCGCCACCAATCTTCCAATCATCGTTGACCTTAACGGCCATCGGCTGACCATCATTTTTGAAGAGTATGCCAATTTGATTAACACTCCCCACAGCAAACGTTTTACAGTAGAAAAGCTATTCTATGAGTATCGACAAGAAAAAAACATTGTCCGCCAGATCATCCGCTTTTTCGCTAGATGATTGACTGAGGCTGTAACGTCCGTTACAGCCATTTGTTTTGAAAGAAAAACTGTACATTTTTAAAGGCCTTCGAAGCAAAACATGGCCGGGCTATTGAAAAAGCAATTTCAACCCTTTAAAATATTAGTAAATAAAGTGAACGAAAGGGGCGTTGTCATGTTTAGACAACGGCGTCTCAAACGGCTTTTTCAAAATGATGATCCGAAACTCGTTTACCTTGTCCAAACGAGAGGGATCGATTTGCAGGAAATTTTTAAGGATGGAAAGGATTTGCTTGCAAGAGCGATTGAACACCATAAAAATACGATTGCTGAAACCGAACTCATGCAGTTTTGTGATGACGTCAACCAGACTAATGATCGTAATCAAACCTACTTGATGATCGCTATTGAGAATGACAACGAATACATGTTCCGGTTGTTACTCGATCGAGGGGCCAATATTAATCTTTTCGATTCGAATCGTGAAACCGCCCTGTACTATGCCCTTCGGAGTGACAATCCCTTATATTTTGACGCTTTAATGAAGCGGGACATCGATGTTAAAGGGTTTAATAATGAAGGAGCGAATGTCGCCCTTTACGCCTATCTTCAGGGGAAGAAAGAGATTGCACTTGAACTCTTGGAACAAAAGGGCATTTTCATTAATCATATCGACCGTCATGGCAATACCATCCTCCATTATGCCCTTAAGCAGAATGACATCCCGTTTGCGTTAAGGCTGATAGACTTAGGGGCCGATTTGTTTATAAAAAATTACGATGAAATGACCCCTTTTGCCTTGGCGCAGCAACATGGGACGGAAAGGTTGCTGGTCGAACGGGTGACTGAGCTCATCCACCAGCTTTTTATCGAACAAGATGACGAACGGCTCATCGAACTCTTGGAGAACCAACTTGAAGTAGAGGACTATTCGACCTTTAATATCCCGTTTCTAATCGCTTACTATGCGGTGAAGTTTGGCAACGACCCCGTCTTTTCAAAAATATTAAGAAATACCGAGCTGCTCAATAGCCTCGATGAACATGGCAAGAGTCTATTAATGTATTGTATTGAGTTTGATCGTTTCCTGTTTGCCCAAAAAATCATGTATTTGGATGTAAATTTAAACCTCGTCGATCGAGAAGGGCGGTCGGTCTTCATGTATTTATTGGACCGGATGGCTCAAGCGGCAAGCGATCAACTCATCTTACAATACGTCAATTTATTCCAAGAACTGATGGCTAGCCGTGCCGATGTCAACATTCAGGACCATACGGGCCATACGGTTTTAATGTATGCGATCAAGTCAAGACAAATCGAGATCATCGATCTTCTTCTTAAATACCCAGAAACGGATTTAAACCTAGAAAATCAGGAAGGGAAAACAGCGGCCCTTATTGCCTATGAAATGCGTGATCGGACGACTTTGCACAAAATGATTATGTCGAATAAGCTCGATGTGAATCACATGGACCGCAATCGACAAACCCTTTTGTTGCTTTCCCTTTATGACGACGATTTTGAAATTTTCCGTCTGCTCATCGATTTTGGTGCCGATTTAAATTTAACGTATGAAGGCGGGAAAACGATATTAATGCTAGCGATTGAAATGGATAAAATGCCTTTTATTGCGAAAATATTCGAGCGACCGTTCAATCCTGATCTTCGGGACGAGGAGGGCAATACGGCGCTCATGTATGCGATTAAGGCAGGCAATACTCGGGCTGTTAAAGCTTTACTTACATTAGGAGCGAATAAAAAGCTAGCGAATAAAGCGGGTGTCACCCCGATCTATTTGGCACTCGATATGAATCAAATGGAAATTGCCAAACTCCTGAAAACCTATGAGTAGTATGACGAGCGAAAGGAAAGCGATATGCGACACCAAACCATTGTGATTGGAGGCGGTGCAGCAGGCATTTTCGCCGCAATCGTGGCTAAGGACTTCGGCCAAGATGTGGCC
>DATCJW010000072.1:0-13468 GCA_036562595.1 Haloplasmataceae bacterium
GTTCTACCCTTGTCGATACGAAAGGTTATGTAGAAGCCATTCTTGCTGCTGGAAAAGCTGCAAAATAACCGTTTCCATTCATACATTAGGCCATCTTAAGAGAGGTTTCAAGGCTTAATTCCGATGTTTCATCGGGGTTAAGCCTTTAATTTTGCCTTTCCTTCTTTTTACGCTTTCCCAACTTAAAATCTTGATGTAAATTTTCGACCATCCTTGACATTTTCCTAGGAAATATGTCAAAAGCCTCTCTCTTGATGAGAAAGGCTTCGCTTCATCCGAATTTCTGATCTTCACCCCATTATCGATGCATTCCTGCAATTCTATGCTTTGATCTCTTAGAAAATGGTTCTCGCTTTCTATCCGCCATCCACTTCTTAGCTTCTCTGTTAAAACGGAAATGGGCTTGTTACAAAATGTCTTCATCATTCTCTATTTTTTTCCAATAAAAGAAGTTCACGCTTCAAGTCGATCCCGGATCGAAAGCCTCTTAGACTGCCATCCTTCCCCACCACACGATGGCACGGAATCGCCATGAGGATTGGATTTTTTCCAATCGCACTCCCCACTGCCCGAACCCCATTAGGCATCCCAATGAACCGGGCCACCTCACTGTAGCTTGCCGTCGCGCCATAGGGAATCGAAAGCAGCGCTTGCCATACCTTTTGTTGAAAGGGCGTCCCGCCCTCAATGGATAGAGAAACAGGGATCTCCTGTTTGACTCCGTGTAAATAATCTAAAAAGGCTGCAATGTCCCCCATCACCTGTTCCTGTGAAAAGATGGCCGGAAAATCGGGTTTTTTCACATCCACATAACAAATTCCCCGTTCATTCTTGACGACATAAAACGTCCACCTTTTCCATCGGAAGGTTCCCATCACATGGTTCATCCGTGATCACCACATCATCCTTTTCTTGTCCTCGATTATACCATGGTTCTTCTAAACCCGACAGCATTAAATGGCTGCATCGTCATCCAGTTGAATCCCTTAAAACAAATTCTTACATTTTCCAACACTCAAATTTGGGATCATGGAAAGGGCGAGAATCGCCTTGTTTTTGTTTTTGTTCAAAGTCCTTTAAGACATATAGTACATCCTTCCGTAAAAGGAACAGGACAAAGAGGTGGAGGAAATAAGCAATTCCCACACCGATGTCCGTAAATTTCCAAGCGATGCTAGTATCGTAGATCGAACTAAAAAAGATAATAAGGAGAAATACTCCTTGATAGATTCCGTTCATGATTGATAAGGCTTTCCCCCGTTTAAATAGGAAGATTAAATTGGTCTGAGCGTTATAATACCCGCCAAAGAGGGCTGTAAAACCAAATAGAAAGATGGCGAGGGCCACGAATACCGATCCAAAGCGATGGAACACAGTTCCCACCGCTATTTGTACATATTCTTCATAGGGAATACCCGGCACCCCTTGATAGACAAAGCCTGTGCGATCCATGACGTTATATGAATCGGTGATGAGCAGGATAGCAGCAGTCAGCGTACACATGACGAGCGTGTCGATGAACACCGAAAAGGCGGAGATGAGGCCTTGGTGAGCAGGATGAGGGACATTGGCAGAAGAAAGGATGTTTGGTCCGGTCCCCAAACCCGCCTCATTCGTAAATAGCCCCCGCCGTACCCCATAGTTAATGGCCGAACCGATCATTCCTCCAAAGAGGGACCGGCGATTAAAGGCGCTTTGAATCATTAGAAGAAGGATATCATCAAGCTTTGTCATATTGACCAAAAGAATGACAAAAGCCAAGAAAAGGTAGAAAAGCGACATGAAAGGAACGAGGATTTCTGCCCAGCGCATGATCCGTTTGCTTTTACCGCTAATAATAAGAAAGATGAAGAACGCAACAACCACCCCAACGGCCACCTTCGGGATGCGGAAGGTTTGATGTAGCGTTGCCGCGATGGTCGCAGCTTGGATGGTCGGCATCAAATGCCCTAAAGCAATAAAAAAGGCACTTGCGATAAAATAGGCCCAAAAAGGGGATTTTAAACCGCCTAAAATATAGTATGCAGGACCGCCCCGATACTCTTTTCCGACCAGTGTTTTATACAGTTGCCCAAGTGTGTTCTCCGCAAAAGAAAGGGATGAGGCGAAAAGCGAAATAAGACACATATAAACAATGGCCCCAGGTCCGCCGTAAAGGATAGCGCTGGCCACCCCGATTATGTTGCCGGTGCCCAAGTGATTGGCTAAGACGAGGGCTATGGACTGGAAAGCCGACATCTTCTCCTGGTCCGTATTTTTCTGCACGATCAGTTTCGGCATGAGCCGTAAATAGCGAATGGTGACAAATCGAGTCCGTATCGTAAAATACAACGCCATAAAGAAAATGAAAACAAAGAGCGGCCAATCCCAAAGCACTCGATTGATGATAAGGTCTAAAATCCGGTTGAGCTTATCCATCTCCGCCTCCCATGAATCTCCTCCTTCTATCCTATTCGCCAGTTAGGATATAATATGTTTATTTTTTGTATTATCTCTTTATTTAAATTTATCTTCGATAAAATAAAAACCGCTCCATGATGGAGCGGTGAAGGCAAGCCCTCATTCCTCTACTTGAGAGCGGACAACCTCATAACCCAACGCACGAATCGCGTTTTCTATAGAGGTTAAATCTAACTTTCCGTCATCGAACAGAAGCTTAACCTTGCTGGCGTTAAAGAGAACCTTGACACTTGCCTCGTCAACACCTTCTAGTCGTTTGACTGAATTTTCGATCTTCTGTAAACAAGAAGGACATGTCAGGGCTTCCAATTGGATTGTTGCTCGTTTCATTCTAAACCTCCTTTCCTTTTTATACGATAGCGTAATAGCCGCATCCCGTTGAGGATGACGAGTAAGATACTGCCTTCATGTACCAGCATGCCGATGGACATATTCATCCAGTCGCTGAAAAAGACAGCCAACAACAGAAGCAGAACAACACCGACAGCGAGAAGGATATTTTGCCACATGTTGCGGACGGTCTGTTTGGCCAATCCAAACGCGTGGGAGAGCCGATGAATATCTGAATTCATGAGTACCACATCCGACGTTTCAATGGCGACATCCGTTCCCTTACCCATGGCAATCCCAATATCCGCCAGAGCCAAAGAGGGGCTATCATTGACACCATCACCAACGAACGCCACGACATGCCCTTGTTGTTGGAGCCGCTTAATTTCATTCGCTTTATCCTCCGGCAACTGATTGCCTTTGGCTTGTGTTAATCCTAATTCGTTCGCTACGCGTTCCACCGTTTTCTGATGATCGCCTGATAGGACGATGAGCTGCTGAATTCCCATTTTCTTTAACGTATCAAGCTCTTTCTTTAAGCCAGGGCGTATGCGGTCGCGGATTCCAAAAAGCGCCGCTAGCTTCCCTTCAATGGCCACAAGCACAATGGAATTTCCCTTTTGTTCGAAATCGAGAAGGTCCTGATACGCCTTATGAGGGAGCATCACCTGTTCTTCTTCCATGAGTTTTAGATTGCCGACAATGATCGTTTCCGTCCCGATAATCGCGACTATGCCACTGCCTTTGCGAACCGAGGTGGATTGAACGGGATAGAGGGGAACATCTCCGATATAATCGACCAAAGCTTTAGCCAGAGGATGATCCGACTCCCGTTCCACGCTTGAAAGATAGGACAATAACTTCTCCTTTTCCTCGGTGTAAAACCGAACATCGGCAACTTCTGGTTTTCCCATGGTGAGTGTCCCTGTCTTATCGAATACTACCGTATCTACCTTGTTCAAGGTTTGGATGACTTCACTACCTTTCAACAACACCCCATGGCGGGCGCCATTGCCAATTCCCGCCACGTTGGATACGGGAACACCAATGACCAGGGCCCCCGGACAGCCTAGAACCAGCATCGTAATGGCCCGTTCCATGTCACGTGTCATCAACCAAACAAAGACTGCCATCAACAACACGAAAGGCGTATAATACCTTGAAAAGCGATCAATCAAGCGTTCGGTTTTGGATTTGGCATCTTGGGCTTCTTCCACGAGCTCAATGATCTTGGCAAATGTCGTATCCTCCCCTACCCGTTCGGCGACGATGCGAATCGTTCCATTCTCTAAAATCGTCCCCGCAAATACGTTGTCACCCTTTTCCTTATGAATGGGGCGGGGTTCACCGGTTATACTGGATTCATTCACAAAACCTTCTCCAGATAGCACTTTCCCATCAACCGGAACCTTCGCACCGGTTTTCACAAGGAGCACATCCCCCACGCCGACCTCATCAATCGTCACTTCAATTACTGCACCATCCTTCCCCTCTTTCAAAGCGCCTTCCGGTGCCAATTCTGTTAAGGCTTTAATGGCTTTTCGGGTTTGGTTCAACGTCCGTTGTTCGAGATAGGCGCCGAACAAAAAGAGAAAAGTGACAATAGCCGACTCTTCATAGTTTTTGATGGCAAAAGCCCCAAGTACCGCTAGGGTGACCAGGACGTCAATGCTGATGACCTTTACCTTTAAGGCTTGGTAAGCTTGGACGGCAATCGGCAGTAGCCCCAATACCGAAGCCAGGATGAGAGCCCATTCGGAGAAAAGCGCCCACTTCCATACATAATGATTTAATAATGATAGGAGGATAAGGAGGCCTCCTATTCCAGCGATATGGTTTTTCCGTTTCAAGATCCAACGTTGCACCGTTATTCTTCTCCTTTGCTTATAAAAAGCCTTTTATCGGGACCGTTGATGATATGCCGTATCGGCTTCCGAAAGCAGGCGGTATACCGCTTCATAACTTTCACACACGTCGTTGGGGACGGTATAGTTATTCGTCAGCTTTCGAAGGGTTAGAAACTCCTGATGTAAGTCCGGGGTTCCCGTATGCATGAGCTTTTCCTCCATTCTCGCAAAGACCTGTTGTACCTCGTACATTTCGGGATGATGTGCCCCGTGAACACGCGTCACAATGGGAATGTATTGGCTTAACGTTTTAAAATGGGTTTCCATTACGTCTTGAAATGTCATCATCCATCCTCCTTTTTTATTTTTTGCGTATTCATTATATCAATCCCTTGCGATCAAAAAATTGACGGGCATCAAGAATGGCCAAAATAAAAAGCAGCGAGTCACAGGGACTTGCTGCTCATGGTTGTCTTACTTTTGTGCTGCCAAGGCCCGTGCCAATTTGGCACCAACCTCGGCGTTATGGAAGACGAGTTGGATGTTAGCCTCTAAACTTCTTCCACCGGTAATGTCTTTAATCTTCGACAAGAGATAGGGAGTGAGGGCTTTCCCTCGAATGCCCGCTTTCTGTGCTTCTTCAATGGCCTCCTGAATGGCCAGTTGGATCTCCCTTTCATCCAGAGCGTAAGCTTCAGGAATAGGATTGGCAACTATCACTCCGCCTTGTAACCCCAAATCCCACTTGGCCCGTATGATTCGAGCCAGCTCCTCCACATCATCGACGCGAAAGTCGACACCAAAGCCGCTTTTTCGTGTATAAAAGGCCTGCAGCTCATCCGTCTCATGCCCAATGACCGGCACGCCATGGGTTTCGAGATACTCGAACGTCAAGCCGAGATCGAGTATCGACTTCGCCCCCGCACAGACGACCGCCACGTTCGTCCGTGCCAGTTCCTGCAAGCCTGCAGAAATGTCAAAACTTTCCTGTGCCCCTCGATGGACACCGCCAATGCCGCCGGTCACAAAGACAGAAATGTTTGCAAGATGAGCGATGATCATGGTGGCCGCAACCGTCGTTGCCCCATCCAACTTTTGAGCGACCACATAGGGAAGGTCCCTTCGGCTGACCTTTAACACTTGGTCGCTTTGACCCAAATATTCAATTTCCTCCGGATACAAACCCAATTTCAATTTCCCTTTGATAATGGCAATGGTGGCCAGAACTGCCTCCTCTTGCCGGATGATTTCTTCCACTTTCAAAGCCGTTTCCACATTTTGAGGAAAAGGCATGCCGTGAGCGATGATCGTCGACTCCAGGGCGACGACTGCCTGGCCATTTTTAAGCGCGGTTTCAACCTCGGGATGGACCTCTAAATAGGACCTATTAAATAGGACCTATACATCATTATCCTCCCTCATCCAATGGATAAATCATAAAAACGTTTAATCTCTATTCAAATTGTACTATTTTTATTCTCCTTTGTATACATTCTGTTCTTTTAATATTTTAATGAAATCAATACAAAAGCCATCCCTTTGCCTGTTACCAAGGGATGGCTTTTGTGCCCGCTTATTGATCTTGATAAGCTTTGAGCCGTTTAAATTTCTGATGCCGCTTTTCTAGGCGATCGGCGGCTTCATTACGGCCTTGTTCACGAAGTTTCTTGACGAATGCCGAATACTTGCCACGTGTATGGTAAGGCCCACCTTCATGGATAACCTGCCAGATGGGATCAATCGGGGAGTCCGCCTTCAACATCTGTTCGGTTACCCATTGATCCAGCAAAACCATCCCCTTGCCCACGAGGTCTGGCCTTTCGTCAGCCAGATTGGTCGTTTCATGGGGGTCATGCTTCACATCAAACAACATGAAGTCGGGGAAATCCTTCAGTCCATCATGGTAGGTCCGAATTAACAGATAGTCGTCAAAGCGGACCGCCCGTTGGACGCTCCAAGCCGCTTGGGTTAGGACGAGGTAGGGTCGGCCACAAGACTTGCGCTCCAATAGGGCTGGTAAGAAACTTTGCCCATCCCCGCGCGGGCTCACTTTTCCGCCAGCAAGTTCGACGAGAGTTGGCCCTAAATCGATGTTGTAGTGAAGATCCTCATCGACGTGACCTTTGGCGACTGGGCCGCCGGCGATAATGAGCGGGATTCGCATCGTGATGTAATCCGCCGTTTGGTGGTCACCATAGACGTTCAGCTCTCCTTGGTTCTCTCCATGGTCTGCGGAGATGATGATAACCGTTTCTTCTAGAATCCCTTGTGCTTCCAATTCCTCAATCAAAAGACCGATGTGGTCATCCACATAGCGTATCGCGGTATCATAGCCATCAATCCAGCGCTTGAAGTCTTCCCGGTTATGGATTTCTGATGGCAGGTTCGGCCATTGATTGCCTGCAGGAACATCGAGCGAGCTCATCGGGCCATAGCTCTTCTTTTGCGCCTCAATGAATTCATCGGTTATCCAATCCGGTGCTGGATCATCCTTAAAGGGGTTCCCGTAACTAACCGGCGTGCGATAAGGGGTATGCGGATCCCAGAAGTTGACATAGAGGAACCAGTTTTCCTTCTCTTTCGCCCGTCCCCTTAAGAAGCGTAACGCTTCCTTTGCCACATCATCAGCCGTTTCTCCTGCATGTTTTCCGGTGTCATGGACTTCAAGGAAGCCTTCCAGTATATGCCAAGCCGCATGGCGACCAGGAAAAGGACTAATGATACACGTATGGTGCCGCAAGAAACGTAGACGATCAACCCAGGCTTGATAGGGAGTATGATGGTAGTTGAAGGGGCGGTCCGGGCCATATGGTCGCTTATCGGCATTCAGTCCGCCGTGATTGATGACGCCTGTGTGGAATCCATGGCGAGCGTTGAAGAGTGCAGTACGAGAAGGCAAACAGGGGGCATCGCTCGCATAGTAGTTTGTAAACCGAGTCCCCCGTTCGGCTAGCCGATCAATATTGGGCGATGTGTTCCGGTGATAACCATAACAGCCCAAGTGGTCGGGTCGTAAGGAGTCAATGTCGATGTACAGTATTTTCACTACGCTTCATTCTTTCATATAATTTAAACCAAAATCAAATTTCTTACTCTATTGTACATAAAAACGTTTCGAATTTCTATAACTTATCGCTAATTTCACAACTTAACGGATAACCAGTTCTTATTTTTGTTAATATAAATTACTTATATTCATTTCTAAATTAAGTTCTTTTAGAAAATTCACAAAGCCGTATTGGATTCGGTTTCAATCCCAATGGAAAAACTAGATCAATTCCCATTCGTATTGTCCAATCTTAAAAAAAGTATTTAAAAAAATAGACTTGGAGGTTTCCCATGATACGGCATCGCCTCATCCCGTGCATCCTGATTTTATTGTTTGGGGTAGGATGTACCCGTGAAATTATCTTGCCCACAGTTAATCGGATATCCTATTTGCCTTTATAACCCAAAGGTTACTTTACTTTCAAAAAGTATTCTACTTCTAAACAAATAATCTGAAAAATATAAAGTCTATTAAGGCTTGAACGTTTTTACCAATGTTGCCCCCTGAGGATGGCGATTATTCACATCGATGTGGGTTTCCCCATCCATTTGAATTAGTGAAGGACAGACACCATTTATACCTCTCCTTGTAATTTTCGTCCTGAAATATAAAATATTAATTAAGATAAATAGGATATCGAAAAGGAGGCAAAAACATGAGTGAATACGGGATCGTATTAACCACCTTTAGTAATGAGGAACAAGCAAAGCCAGTGATCGATGAAATATTAAGATGTAACTTGGCCGCATGCATTCAGGAAATGAAAATAAAAAGCCATTACACCTGGAAGGGGGAAAGCCATCACGAGGATGAGATATTAGTCCTCATCAAAACCCGAAAGGAATTATATCCAGAGCTAGAAAAAAGGCTCTTGGAAATCCATCCCTACGAAATACCTGAGATTCTCTTGGTAGGTGTGGAAAAAGGGAGTTTGGACTATCTATCATGGATTGATGAACAGACACAATTCAGAAAATAATTACATCATTCTTCCCATCCTATCCGTTTTCACGGCAAGGGTTTCCCTTAACGCATATGCTCGCAACAATTCGTTTCTAATAGCTGGTAATAAATTGCTATTGCCACATCAATCGTTACCCTTGAAGTTCCAACGCTTTCTCATACGGGTCTAACGATTGATCTAGAAAGGTTTGCCAACATGACACTTGAAATAGTAGGAAAAATTATTAAACCATAGAAATTTTCTTCAAAGGCCGCATGTCCTACAAACGCCAAAATAAAAGTCTCCATTATACCAAAAGTATATTGGAGACAGGAGGTTCTTAATATCTAAAAAAGTCGATTTATCTTTAAATAATATCTAACGGTTAAAATTGATCTCGTTATTTCCTGTAGAAAAATAATGAAACCTGAACTTAATTAATATAGGCAACTAATTCCCCATTTCTTTTAGAATCCTATCCATCGTCCGCATTAAAAACAAAGTCTCTTCATGCGGCCTTTCTGGACATTCCCGCCTATTGTTTAAAAGAGCATCCTGTACCGATTGAAATTCATACTCATATCCAGTAGTCGTCCGGACGGGATCAATCTTACTCTTTATCTTCCCCTTTTTGTCATAAATCATAATTTTACTCGGTCTTGTAATATCTTCAACATATAGTTTGCCTTCTGTGCCGTAAACTTCTCCGTAACATCCGATATTTTCCGTTATCGTCGTAAAAATACTGGCAATCAATCCATTGGAGTAATGAAGTTCAAAAGAGGTCGTCGCATCTACATCGTGGTATGACGTGATCTGAATATTCTTTATTTCAAAATCCTTTCCGAACATGGAAACCGCAAAGAAAAGAGGATAAATCCCAATATCCAATAAGGCGCCGCCACCAAGAGATTTCTTCACTAATCTTTCAACGTGAATTAAATTCGCTCCGAAGACCCCCTTATATGATATCGGAGTACCAATCTCATTTGAGAGCAATTCTTTAATCAGCTTTTGTGAGGGCATGAAAGCTGTCATAAGGGCCTCGGTAACCAATACATCGTATTTGTTTGCCAAATCAAATATCTCTTCGGCTTGTCCGGCATTTATCGTAAATGGTTTCTCGCAGATCACATGTTTCCCATGGATGATGCATTGTTTCATCTGTTCGTAGTGGAAGGCGTGCGGCGTCGCAATATACACCAAATCGATTTTGTCATCTTGATATAATGCTTCGTAAGAACCATATGCCTTTACAAATCCATGCCGATTTTTAAAAGACTCGGCACGCTCTAAAGATCGTGAGGCCACCGCATAATACTGAAAATCGACCGCATTTCTTATAGCCCCCACTACGACCTCCGCAATGTTCCCCGGGCCGAGTACCGCAAAATGGATTTTTTTCTTCAAAGCGAACGTTCTCCCTTCTTATTAAATTAAACATTGATTCCCTTTCTTTTATGAGAATATTGTGTTAACAACATTAGTATAGTATATTATATAAATTTGAAGCCTACCTCCCTTAAATCATTGACTATAGATATAAGGTCTTCGCTACCACTATTTACTTCGGGTACAAAATATCTGTCAATACCATCATTAAATGTATCAAATATAAACTCTAGAAAAGTTTTTTTGAAGTCCATATCATACATAAAATAACTATTTAGATCTCCCATATGAGCAAGTCTTCTACCATTTTCACTCTCTTTTTCCCCCATAGATGAATACCTAAAATGTTATGCCTTATACTTTTTATAGCATTAAAAATATCAATCATTAACTTTTTCTTCGATGTACTTATATTATGAGCTGTGAAGAGCTGGGGTAAGTCTAAAGTGATTTTCAAGTCAGACCCTTTTTCATCTATTAAGTTTGACAAACTAATTAATTGTTCTATAGTTGATACTATGAAATTTCCTCCAGAATATCTTGTCCCACTTCTGTTCTCTATCAGGATTACTGTATTAGCAAAAAATACAGATATAAGCTCTTTAAATACTTTATAGTTGTTCAGAAATTCCTCTAGATTCGTATAATCTGAAAAAGGTGGATGAATTTCTATAATGCAAGGTTCAATGCTATCTTTCGTTATATCCTTAATATAATACGCAAATTCAACCGCCCATTTTTCAGAATACCATAGCATCGGAATACCTTTCTTGTTTGCATTACATATTTCATTATATTTACTAACTATTTTATTATCGAATTTTCTACGCATAAAACTATATTCAGTATGTAATGAATATGGGGAATCGATCTTAATCGGTTTACAATCAAAATTCCCAGCTACCTCAAGTATTCTTGGCTTGATATCTTCAGGATAACTAGTCCTATGATACTGAATAGGTATTAAGTTGGCCATCATCTCATCACCTTATATTATATATATCAAATCCGATCTAGCTTAACTCTATTATATATGTAAAGGTCTTAATCTTCCATATAATTAGATATTTTCTCGTAAACAAAAAGGGTCTCCAGACATTATCACATCCTGCAAAAAGCTAAATGTCTGGGAACCCTTAATTTACATAATTTTCATTTTTCAATACTTGACATCAACACTACAGTCTCAACATGGCTCGAGTTGATGGAATTAATGTCTGTGGGTCATTTTTTATATCATATGTTTGCGGGAACATATCAATCAGTTTTTTGAAAAATTGCTGTTCAAGGGAACATTTCAATAGATTAATATTTTTTCGCACCCGGTAGAATGGTTTCAAAGGCCCCATATTCCTTTCAAAAATAATCAGTGGAATAATCATCTCATCTTTCATAAGTCCCGCATGAACACCAATGAACTTATCTGCTTCTTCATCTGTGTGAAGATAGACAAGTCATCTGTTCCAACGGCAAGATAATCTCCCAGCATGTCGCGGAAGTATTAAGCCTTCCGTAAAACGATAAACGGCGGCTTTGATTATTTAAGCCGCCGTTTGGCCGTATTTCTGCAAATTGACCGCAAGCATCGACTGCCATTAGCGGCTTTTTTTTTTGCCACTGGGCAGTAAGTTGAGTTATTTGATATTATTCATAATATCGTTCAAACGCTGTTCCATTTCAGATCTCATCTGGTTCATTCGTTCTTGCATAGATTCATGAATACCATTTGCCTCCCACTCAAAATTGCCGGGCGCAAATGTTCCTGATTGAAACCGCTCCTGCATTTTTTTACGCATCTCGTTCATATGCTCCTGCATGTCGGATTTCATTCCGTCAAGTTCGGTCACGACCTTGTTGTATTCATCTTCGCTTAATTCAGCAAGGCCAGTAATCTCGCCGTTTTCATTGCGGATAGCTTTCACATACACTTCGCCGTCTTTGTTAAGATACGATATACCCCTGCCTTGTGGGTCAACGAGAAGTCCAACCAGTTTATCGCCGTAGCAGTAGCCGCCTTTGCTCTCGTCGTAGACAAGCCCGTACTGCTCATAGGCTGACATATTCCCGGCTTTTTCCTTTACCCCTGCCATTTTTTCCTGTATAGTCCCCATGCGTTCCTCAATCCCGGCGCGGAACGTACCATCGCCAAAACTAAGACCTTCCCTTACAGGAAGCCCCGCGCCGCCTCCTGCGGCGAAAGCCGCCGTAGCGCTTGCGAGCAGTACGCAAAGCGTGACCGCTCCTGTTATCATTGCTTTCTTCATACAAAAACCTCCGTTTAATTTATTTCATCAAGTTTGATCTCGATGATAAGTTCATGATAAACGGAGGTTTTGATGAAGTTTTGATGAAAAAATATTTTTTAAGAATTTTTTTCAATCGGCAGGGAAAACCAAAATTCCACGCCGTTTTCAGCGTTCCGCACCCCGTATTCGCCGCCATGCGCCTCAATAATCGTCTTGACAACATACAGCCCCAAGCCGGAATGGTTTTCGTCCGTCCTAACCCGTGCCTTATCGGTTTTGTAAAAGCTCTCCCATATTTGCGGTATATCAGCCTCCGCGATAGGGCTTCCCTCGTTGAACACAGAAAATACAGCCTTGCCGTCCCACTGTTTTAATTCAACGGATATACTTCCCCCGACGGGCGTGTGGGAAACGGCGTTTACAATAAAGTTTTTCATCGCCTGTTCCAAATATTTGCCGTCCCCGACAACGGATATTCCTTTTTCAATGCCGACGTTTGTGGACAGTCCCTCAAACAGCACCGTCATTTTTGATACGGTACACTCGGCAAAATCGGATAAATCTAGTTCCTCCATATACATCTTTGTAAGCCCGTTTTCGATTGCCGAAAGGTCGAGCAGACTTTTGACCATATCGTTCAGCCTCTTTGTTTCTTCGATAATCGTATCGCAATAATAATCCTTATCAATGTTTTCTATATTATTTTTCAAATTTTCGCTATACATCAAAATCAGATGAAGCGGGGTTTTAAGCTCATGCGAAACATTAGCCACAAATTCGCGCCTCATTCTGTCAAGCCTCTTTTGATAATCAACATCAGCTTGCAATTTTTCATTGGAAGCTTGTAAATCGGAAATCAAACTTTTCAATTTATTAGACATTGCGTTGATACTAACGGATAAATCACGAAGTTCCGATGTGGACAAGTTTTCGTCTGCTCTCGCTTCGAAATTCAAAAGTGCCACATTCCGCGCTACGTCCTGTATTTTTTGAATAGGCCTTGAAAATCTTCTTGCGAAAATATATGAGCCGATAATGCCAATAACTAATACGAGAACGGCAATAAACGTATTGACTTTCGTTAAAGCAGCTATGCTTGCTTCGATGGCTTCCACGGATGTTGTAATTCTGACATAACGCCAACCGTCGTCATACTCGAATTTACCTGTCAGTATTATGTTCTCTGAATTGATAAGCGGCA
>DATCJW010000082.1:0-6642 GCA_036562595.1 Haloplasmataceae bacterium
TTCTTGACCTGACATGTCAATAACATGTACGATGACTCGGGTTCGCTCAATATGTTTTAGAAAACGAAGGCCTAACCCGGCACCTTGCGAAGCCCCTTCGATGATCCCCGGCAAATCGGCCATAACAAAAGACCGTCCATCAGGAACTTGAACCACTCCTAAATGGGGATGAAGGGTTGTGAAGTGGTAGTCGGCAATTTTCGGCTTAGCAGCTGAGACCGCAGCAATGAGCGTGGACTTCCCGACCGATGGAAAGCCAACAAGGCCGACATCAGCCAACACTTTTAGTTCAAGCCGCACTTCTCTCTCTTCACCCGGATAGCCCAGCTCGCTGATTTCCGGTGCCGGGTTTTTCGGAGAGCGGAAAGCCGCGTTGCCACGCCCTCCACGTCCACCTCGCGCAATAACGGCCTCTTGGCCATGAAACGTGAAGTCGGCGATAATTTTCCCCGTTTGGACATCAAACACGGTCGTTCCGACTGGTACCTTGACGATGACATCACGACCATTCCGTCCATTTTGATTCTTCGTCTTGCCACGTTCACCATCTTCGGCACGAATATGTTTCATGTATCGGAAGTTTAATAACGTGGATTCGCCTTCATCCGCACGGAAGATGACGTTACCGCCGTGGCCCCCGTTTCCTCCAAAAGGACCCCCTCGGTCCACTTGATATTCTCGACGCCAGGCGACGATGCCATCGCCACCTTTGCCTGCTTTCACTTTTACCGTTACTTCGTCAATAAACATTGGATCACCTCTTTTCGATCCCCTTGTTAGTATAAGTCATTCAGCAAAAAATAAAGCCCCTTATCGCTTCAGGGGCTTTACAATCAAGCTTATTGCGGATAGACCGAAACACGCTTACGGTTTTTACCTATGCGTTCGTATTTCACGATCCCGCTGACTTTTGCGAATAGGGTATCGTCGCCACCGCGACCGACATTAAAACCAGGGTGAATTTTCGTTCCGCGTTGACGATAGATGATGTCCCCAGCATGGGCGAATTGTCCGTCCGCTTTCTTCGCGCCTAAGCGTTTCGATTCCGAGTCACGACCGTTTTTCGTTGATCCGACCCCTTTTTTCGAAGCGAATAATTGGATATCAAGAATAAACTTCATCGTTGACACCTCCTATAGGTCAAGGATTTCTATGTAATCAGGAAATTTCATGGCTATGGTTTTTAACTGAATGACAAAAACTTGAACCGTCCATTGGACCTTTTCATCTTCCGTCAAATGAGGGATCTCCACGTATCCTGGTCGGAAGACAACCTGAGACGTATTGTAAGGCGTAAGTTCCTCAAGAGCGTTTAAAATCCCGGTTACGACCGTGGAAATACCCGCACAAACAATGTCATGGCCGTATTCATCAAAAAGCGCATGGCCTGACACAACGACACGGTAAATGGTTTTACCCGCACGATACAATTCAACTTTGGTCATAATACACCTTAGGCATTAATTTTTTCAATCACTAAGCGCGTGTAAGGTTGACGATGACCGCGTTTTTTCCGATAGTTCTTTTTGGGTTTATATTTAAATACGATGATCTTCTTACCCTTACCGTGCTTTTCAACTCTCGCGGTAACGCTTGCTCCTTTAACAAATGGCGTTCCAATCTTCGTTTGTTCACCGCCAACTAAAAGAACGTCATTAAAGGTTACCATTTCGCCTTCCGCTACATCAAGCTTCTCCACGAAAATGGTGTCACCTTCTTGCACACGGTATTGCTTTCCGCCAGTTTGAATGACAGCATACATTTCACAGCACCTCCTTATTCATACTTAGACTCGCCATACAGGTACCCGAAGGATTTATCACCTGGTCTGAGCGGTTGCAGCATGGGTGCTGACAACAAAAACATTATAACAAACCTCCATTTATAAGTCAATGAAAGATGATGAAATTATCAGGATCCCTCACGTCTTTTCATCAGACCACATTCCTCATCCATTCAGTTTAACACAAGCAAACCCGATTTATGTATTTTCATCAATCGATTGGTATCCTTATTACTACGACTTTATGTACTCTTATAAAAATTGCAGAATTTTACCTATCATGATGAAATTTCTTGAAAACATCGAAATTTTACGTCGTTTAACTTTAGTTAAACTAATCCTTATTCATAACAAAAATTGAATTTTTTTCAAAAACATTATATAATGTACACGATTCAAATGCTTTTGTCCATCCCCCCTAACTCCTCTGCCAAGTAAACACGATTGTCTGAAACAAATCTCGAGTCGATTAATCACGAAGGATCTCCACTCACTATCGGCACACTTGCCATGGCAAAAAAGACTAGATCGTGTTTTGACATGTTATGGGAGGTAGATGAATGAGAATAACGGTTATTGGTGCTGGAAATACCGGGTTAGCGATGGCGGCCCATCTAAGTCAAGAAGGCCATCGTGTCACCCTTTGGAACCGCTCGCAGGAAGCGATTTCGACGTTAATGAAAACGCGAACGATCCATGCACAGGGAATCATCCAGGGAGATTATACTGTTGATCTTGTCACCGCAAATATGGAGGAAGCCCTCACGCAACCGGATCTCGTCATGATTACGACCCCAGCCAATGCCCATCCCTATCTCGCAGAAACAATTGGTCGATACTTGAAAAATGAACCCATCATTATTTTAAATCCCGGCCGAACGTTTGGAGCCATTGAATTTCAACTCATCTTCTCAAAGTTTAACCAACGCTCACCCATCATTGCGGAAACCCAAACCTCTCTTTACACAAGCCGAAAATGCAGTGAAGATTCGGTCATCATCTATTCGATTAAAAAAGATGTCCTTCTGTCTACGTTCGATGCCGAGAGGAATTCCTGGATCATCCGTCAGCTCCCGGACGCATTGAAAAGGCATTTTGTTCCTGCCCGTTCGATGATTGAGACATCGATTGGAAATGTCGGCATGATCCTTCACACTGCCCCACTTCTTTTAAATGCCGGCTGGACAGAAAACGAAAAATATGATTATCACTACTATCATGATGGCATTACGCCTACCATCAGTCAATTCATCGAAAAGGTCGATCAGGAGCGAATTGCTGTTTCCAAAAAGCTTGGCTTAGAAGTCGAGTCAACAAAAGACTGGATGAAGCGATCTTACAACATTAATGGCGAGACCCTTTACGAATGTATCCAGAATAACCACGCCTATCGTGCCATTACTGCACCGAACACTTTAAATCATCGTTACATCTATGAAGACATCGCTTGCGGGCTTGTTCCCCTCGAAGCCATCGGCAAATATCTTGGCCTGGAAATGAAATACACCGGTCTAGTCATTGACCTCGCAAGCGCCATTCTCGAAGTGGATTTTCGTAAAACAGGACGCAACTTAGAAGGATTTTGGAAACGAAAATATATCAAACGATTTTTCCGAGTAGGTGAGCATCATGTCGTTAACTCCTCATGATGTCTTTGGGTTCATCAAACCTTACCTTGATGCACATACGTTAGGTATTCATACGATTAGCGAGTTATTAAAAGAGTGTGGATACACAGTCGTCGTCGCAGACGAATCGATCGAAAAGGCCGTCCTCGATTTCCAGAAAGCATTTCATCAGGATATGATAAAAAAATGGATTCAAACTCATCGTATCAGTCGCTTAGGTCTAAGCTATCGCCTCGATTCCGACGATGCCTTGAAAATAGTCGGCCAGTTTATTCACTTCTTACGACAACACGAGATGTTACACTACCAAGGCGGTTCCATTAAAGCCCTTTACTTTGCGGGATTGCCAAAGACGTGCAACATGGTCGAAAAAGAATTTAAGGGACTCGTCAAAACATTTAAAGGTGGCGAGTCCATTTACGAAACGCTATCCATCATCGGGGTGCCCGAAGAACGAATTCCAAAAATGATCATCGAAGGGAATCAATACGATCAAGATCGTTACGCCTTCGCAAAGGACATCATTGACTCGGGCCAATACGAATCACAAAAACCTTATGACCGTTCGGGTTATCCAACCTATGGCACGATGCGGGATACCGTCATCGAGCGCCTCAAGCATAATATGAAGGATAACTTTCCCCCGCTGATCCGTGCTCACGTTGGTCCTTACGATTCTACGCTTAGCCGTGAAGAAAACGTTAATGAGCTGTTACGATGGGCGAAAGATCTCGCTCAAAGTGGGTATTTGGATATCCTATCGATTGGTACATCACAGCTCACCCAATCTCATTTCGGTGAGGAGTGGGGAGACCAGAAAAATGGCGGGGGTGTCCCGATCAACTCCGAAACGGAATTCCGAGCGGTATGGGAAGCTTCCCGCCCCATGCTCGTCCGAACCTATGCGGGAACGAAAAACATTCCCCAGCTGGCCGAGATTTATGAACGGGCGATGAACATCTGCTGGCATGCCCTCTCCCTATGGTGGTTTAATCGGCTCGATGAGCGGGGGCCTTATGATCTCTATACGAACCTCAAACAACATTTTGAAACGCTAAAATTCATTGCGCAAACGAATAAGCCCTTTGAACCGAATATCCCCCACCACTTTGCTTTTCGCGGTGCCGATGACGTGACCTATATCGTTTCGGCTTACCTTGCCGCAAAAGCCGCCAAAATCTTGGGCGTAAAAACGATCATCCTTCAAAATATGCTGAATACCCCGCGATCGACCTGGGGCATTCAGGATTTGGCCAAATCCCGTGCCCTGTTAACCCTTGTAAAGAGCCTTGAGGACGAATCGTTCAGGGTACTGTTGCAACCTCGGGCGGGATTGGACTACTTTAAGCCTGACCTTTATGAAGCGCGAATACAACTCGCTTCCGTCACCGCCCTAATGGACGACATTGATCCCCATAATGAACAAAGCCCTCCAATCATCCATGTGGTCAGCTATTCTGAAGCTTCCCATTTAGCAACTCCTGACGTGATTAAAGAAAGCATTCAAATCACTCACTTTACCTTACAAAAATATCGTGACATGCGACGGAAAGGCCAAGTCGCTGACCTCAGTCAAAACGAACAGGTCGAAGTGCGCAAACAAGCCCTTCTTGCCGCTGCCCAAAAGGTCATTCGCGCCATTGAACAACATGTGCCGAATCCGTATTCGCCCGAAGGCTTTTACATCATTTTTGCGGCGGGCTTCTTACCTGTTCCTTACCTTTGGAATGAAGTCGAGGAATTCCGCTACGCAAAGGCCTGGAAGACGAAACTGGATATGGGGGGCGTCAAGATTGTCGATAACCATGGTCAGGTTGTCGCAATGGAAAGTGTAATCGCTCGAGCCATCGGGCATATTCCAGATGTGGAATACCAACTCTATCAAAAATATTTAAAACGAAATGACCTTTAATCATCATGGCTAAAGGGCTGAGGGAGCTTTTCCCTCAGCCCTTTTCATTCAATCGCTTATCGATGATGGTTCAAGCGCTGCAAATCGCCGCTTCAGCATCGTTGTTTCATCGATATATTGTCCATCATGATAAAGCGAATTATTATACCCTTTATAAAGCCGTTGATAGTAATCTTTCTGGAGGATTTTAATCGGCAGTAGCGGATTTGGATACCAATATTTCATTAGAAGAAATTGGTAATAGTGAAATGCCCGTTCTTTCAATCCTTTGATATTAAGGATCATGAAGTAGCCAATAATGACTAGAAACAACACATTCCCCCACAAAAGATAGATACCCAAAAGCAGAATGCCGATGGACAAGAGGTGGGCTATGGTATATACCCGTTTATACCACCACAGGTTTTGAAGGAGAATCTTAAGCAGTTCCCCTCCATCGAAGGGAAGGATAGGAATAAGGTTAAGTACCAGGGTAAGAAAACTCGATAAAACAAACGTATCGTTCCATCGGCAGAAAAAAGCGCAAAGAAAAAAAATTAAACTGAACAATGGACCGCCACTATAAATGAGGAAAGCCTTTGAATTCAGTTCGTTGACCAACCCATCGACTTCAATCACCCCTCCGATGGGAGAAAACTCGATTTTCACCACCCGCTTCTTCAATAAACCGATCATCAACAGATGCCCTGCCTCATGAAAAAAAAGCGAAATGTAGTAACATAATAGTTCATAAAAATATCCCGACATGAGGGCGATTAAAAGATAGACATATGTCAGGAGACTAATCTTAATCATAGGGTTTCACCACTTCCACAACATCGAGGTACTGTTTACGGTATTTTATCGCGAGGTAGAACTCACCGCCTTCGTACGATTCACTGGTTTTCGCCATACCGAGAACCCGACCTCGATAGATTCGATCATAGATTTTTACCCGTCGGTCCGTAAGCATGCCATATTCCCACTCCCGCCCTTCGATATCCTGAATGACGATGACTTCTCCTAATTCATCGTCTTTGTAAATCTTGATGACTGTCCCTTCGACATGGGATTCGATCGGTTGAAAAAGTTCCGTCCGAACGAGGACCCCATTTAAGTATTGTTTCGTCGTTTCAAGGGTAATGACGGGAAGATTGACCTCAAGATCTTCATAAGGGTTAATCACTGGAAAAATAATCCCAAGCGTTTGGGTCAGATGGGCCTCAATTTTTTTCAAATTGATTGGAGAATAAACGACCTCTTGTAAAAACTCGAGTTTGGGATCCTTTTTAATGATCATTCCCATCAGAAGAACAAGAATGGCGAGGAGCGATTGATGC
>DATCJW010000083.1:0-35199 GCA_036562595.1 Haloplasmataceae bacterium
AGGATGGGGGCATCGCATCGGGATGAGTCAATATGGTGCCAACTACATGGGACAAGCAGGTTATACCTACCGCGAGATTATCCATCACTATTACCAAGGCGTGCAAATCGAAAAATTGTGATAGAAGGTGTTGACAAACCATTAAAACTTGCATAATATATATACAACCATTTTGTAAGATGGAAGCACGGTGAAAAGGGAATGAATCACTTCAGTCTTAAAGTGGCTAAAGCAGCGATTCAAGTCGCCATGACGGAATCGCGTGAGGAAGAACGGCAGTGGATCGAAAAACTGAAGAAGGATGGGATCGATGCCGTGGCTGTCGATATCGGGGGCAATCTCATCGAGACCATTCAAAAGGTGATTGAACGTGCAGTCATCGCTGCGAAACGAACGGGGCTTATTCCTGAGGAGCACATCTATGAAGGGGCGGTTGCTGGGGCTGCGCGTGAAGCCATTACGCAAGTCGTTCATAAAGGCATCGGCTTGAATGCTGGCGGAAAGATTGGCATTGCTAGAAGTGGAGAACATCTGAGCTGTTGTATCTTTATGAGCGTCGGCTTACTTCATTTAAATGATGTGGCGATCGGGTTAGCCCATCGACCGGTGCCTCTATAATGAAAAAATGGGTTTTATTTTAAGTAGTATGGTAGAACGGTAGGGAAGGAATAAATGATAGCATGCTTTTTTACATGAAAAAAGCTTTTGGTGACACTCTACGTTTTACCAGTAGAGTGTTTTTTTATCTTTATTAATCATATTAAACATTGGGAGGATTAGTAGCATGGTAGGGTTAAGAAGATTGTTGATGATGAGTATCGTTGGCTTGGCCTTCCTTATGACAGGATGCCAAAAAGAGCATAAAATCCGAATCGGCATTACTCAATTCGTAGACCACGCGGCTTTGGATCGTGCCCGGCAAGGATTTATTGATGCATTAGCCGATCGAGACTATGAGCATGGTCAGAATATAATCATCGATTATCAAAGCGCCCATGGTGATTTCGCCAATACGACGCTGATTGCTGAAACCTTTGTGTCTAAACGCGTCGATCTCATCTTTGCGATTGCAACACCTAGTGCTCAGGCAGCCCGCAACGTTACCGAAGGAACGAATATTCCTGTTCTTTTTTCCGCAGTGACAGATCCTGTCGGGGCGGGTTTAGTTGACCGTTTGGATAAACCAGGAGGCAATGTGTCAGGAACGAGCGACATGAGCCCTATGGATAAACAATTCGCATTGATACGAGCCGTACTGGGAACCCAGAAACGAATCGGCGTCCTTTATCATCAAGGGGAACAGAATTCCATCGTACAGGTTGATGCCATCCGAAAAGAAGCAGGCCATGACTTTACCATTGAAGCCGTAGGAATTGCCGATAGTGCCACCCTCCAGTTAGAATTGGAAGTGTTATTAAGAAAAGTTGATGCCCTCTTAATTCCAACCGATAACCTGATGGCCTCAAACATGGAACTCATCGCTGTCAAAGCCATTGAAGCCGGTATTCCGGTGTTCGGGACGGAAGCCAATCAAGTAGAAGCAGGTGCCCTCATGACGGAAGGAATCGATTACTATGATCTTGGCTATCAAACGGGGATGATGGCGGCGGATATCCTCGAAGGGAAAGTGGAAGTAAGTGAGCTTGCCGTCCAATTGAGCGAAGTGACAGAACTGGTCATTAACCTGGATACGGCCAAAGCCTTAAATTTAAATATACCACAAGATTTATTGGATCGCGCAACACTCATTGAAAATGGAGTGATGCTGAATGACGATTAACCTTTTCATCGAAATCCTCGAACAAGGACTGATCTTCTCTATTCTTGGCTTTGGTGTGTATGTAACCTATAAAGTCTTGGGAATGGCTGATATGACGACGGACGGTTCCTTCGTTCTCGGCGGCACCGTTTTCGGCTCACTCGTCGCCTATCATCATCTTCACCCACTTTTGGCAATGGCCTTCGCTTTATTGGGTGGGGCAGCTGCTGGTTTATTAACTGGTTTTTTACATATTAAACTAAAGATTTCGAGTTTGTTATCGGGAATTATCGTCATGACGGCGCTTTATTCGGTTAACCTTAGAATCTTAAGAGGGCCTAATCTTCCCCTATTTCGTGAACGAACGCTGTTTACTATCGTTCAAGAAGGATTCACACGCATTGGCCTTCAAACGCCTTATGGCAAATTAGTTCTCTTATTCCTCCTTGTCTTTGGCCTTAAATGGGTATACGATTGGTTCTTTAACACCAAATTGGGGCTTTTGCTACGGACAGTTGGGGATAATCCCCAACTGTTGGCCCAATTGGGAGCCAATCAGGATCATATGAAATTTGTAGGGTTAATGATCGCGAATGCGCTGGTAAGCTTATCCGGAGCCCTCATGGCCCAGCATCAGCGAAATGCGGATGTCAATGCAGGAGTGGGTATGCTGGTCATCGGTTTGACGACGATTATCATCGGATTAACCCTTTTTCGAAAGCGGGACGGCTATTGGCTAAGGCCGACGACGATGATTATTATTGGCGCCATCCTCTATCGTACCCTTCAAGCATTTACTTTACTCCTCGGTTTACCATCAGGTGATTTCAAATTAATCTCAATGGTATTCGTTGTCATTGCCTTGACGATCTCGAATGAGCCATGGAAAGAGCGACTCAGAACGAAAAGGAAACGGTTAGCTGGAGTGAGAGAGGAGGGGTGGCGTGTTAAGGATTCGATCACTCAAAAAAGTGTTTAAACAAGAACACTTCGAACAAACGGTGTTCGATAACTTTTCTCTAAACGTAAATGAAGGGGATTTTATTACGATCATCGGAAGCAACGGAGCGGGGAAGTCGACCTTGCTTCACCTCATTATGGGTAACCTTTTTCCCGATGAGGGGGAAATCCTCTATCGGGGCGAACCGATTGAACACCTCCCTAGCTACAAGCGATCTGCTTTTATCTCTTATGTTTACCAGGATCCGTCGGTTGGCGTTGCCCCGAATTTAACCATCCTAGAAAATTTATCAATGGTCTGGAACAAATATCACCGTAATCCCTTCCGCTCCGGCATTCGTCGAAGAGAAATCGAATTACTTAAAGAGAAGTTGGCGTTATGTCAATTGGGATTGGAGAATATGCTAGATAAAAAGGTGAAAACCTTATCTGGGGGTCAACGTCAGGCGGTTAGCTTAATCATGAGCATTCTTCACAAGCCAGACATCTTGCTTCTTGATGAACATACCGGTGCCCTTGATCCAGCGACTGCTGATAAGATTTTATCGATTACGCGTCATCTGGTCGACTCTTATCACGTCACCACATTAATGGTGACGCATAACATGCAGCAAGCCTTGGAAAATGGAAATCGCCTCCTAATGCTGGATCAGGGGACCATTATCCTCGATGTCAAAGGGGAAGAAAAGGCGCGTTTAACGCCAGAAGATTTAATTGAACGTTTTAAACAGTTGAAATATCAATCCATTAGTGATCGCCTTGTTTTAAATTGAGCTTTCTAAAATTAATTTTCTAAAGGAATAGCTTTTTCCTGAATTTTTGTGTATCATTATTACTTAGAGCCGTGTCCGTGTCTTGAAATTATCGCGATCTTCTTGCACGGGATGGCTCTTTTTATTCGTGTCTTTATTTGATGGAATTAGATATGGAACGAGATTATATTTCATTTGGTCATAAAACAGTAGGAGGATTCATCGTGGTAACGTGGCTACTTCTTATCATCTATTTATCGTTTATTGGCCTTGGCCTGCCGGATGCCATCCTTGGAGCGAGTTGGGCGATTGTCCACCGTGAACTCGGCGTAGACATCGATTGGCAAGGCATTCTCACGATAACCATTTCTGGGGGCACCATCGTCTCCAGTTTTTTAAGCGGTTACCTAATCAAAAAATTTAAAACGGGCCCTTTAACTTTCATAAGTACCTTGATGACGGCGATTGCGGTTTTAGGGATGACGGTTACCCACTCCTTCTTTTGGTTTTGGTTTTTTGCGATTCCCCTTGGGTTAGGTGCAGGTGCAGTCGATACGGCTCTCAATAACTACGTGGCTTTACACTACCAATCCCGTCACATGAAT
Organism: Haloplasmataceae bacterium; assembly: GCA_036562595.1. GTDB lineage: Bacteria > Bacillota_I > Bacilli_A > Haloplasmatales > Haloplasmataceae > DATCJW01. The sequence goes on from DATCJW010000083.1 coordinate 4,077, forward strand.
TGGCTTCATAGTTTTTGGGGAGTGGGTGCACTAACCGGTCCTTTCATCATCAGCTTTTTCTTAAACGGACCATCGACTTGGCGAAAGGGGTATTTGACTATCGCCCTATGCTTGTTTTTCCTGACCGTGCTCCTTTTTCTGTCCCTTCCAATATGGAAACGTGTAGAAGAGCGAGCTAATGTGTTGAAACCAGCGGCCGAAACAAAGCCAGCTTCCGCCTCACCCTTTAGGTTAAATCGCAAGATTTTAAGTGCTCTTCTCGTTTTTTTATTTTACAGTGCTACCGAAATGTCAATGAATGCCTGGGGGAGTGTTTACCTCATCAATACCCACCAGTTTACGGCCAGCCAAGCGGCTCGTACCGTATCTCTCTTCTTTATTGGAATTATGACGGGGCGCTTTCTCGTTGGTTTCATATCGAGCCGATTAGGCAATCCCCTTCTTATCCGGATTGGCCAAATATTGGCTTTTATTGGGGCCGGAACGATTCTTTTGGCCGGTGCGCGGGAAGCTGTTATCGTCGGATTTCTATTAATAGGTTTAGGCTGTGCTCCCATCTTCCCTGCTATGATCCATGAGACCCCCAACCGTTTTGGCAGCGCCTACTCGCAACGCTTAATTGGCTTCCAGATGGGCTTTTCCTACATCGGTGGTACTTTCATCCCTCCACTAATTGGTATTGTTGCCAAGTGGACGACTTTCCGCTTTCTTCCTCATATTCTGATTGCCTTTATCCTCATCATGTTCATCTGTTCGGAAGCCCTTGATCGGATCGGAAAAACACTCGATAATTGATGCATTGATCGGGTGATTATCGACAGTAAAATAATTTTAAATACTCTTGACAAAATAAGAAAAATATGATTAATATAAATAAGACAATTCCTAAAACTGGATAGTGGAAAGGCGTTGAAGAGGACAGGTAGTTTAAGAAGGCTATGTCAGAGAGATAATCCTAGTGGTGAGAGATTATTCATAGGCTTCTTAAATGAGATCACCTCGGAGCCGAACTCCTGAACGGATGCCCTAGTAGGGGGTTACGTCTATTTGCGTTAAAATTTCGAGTGATAGGAAATGCTCGAGCCATTTCCTATAATTTGGGTGGTACCGCGGTCTATTCGTCCCTAAGCTTGGCTTAGGGTTTTTTATTAGTATAAACGGCAATCAGGACTATAATAGACAGAAAGGATGATTTGAATGGCGAAGTTTAAACCTTTACGAGATGGATCGGTTGCTGAAAACGAAAAACGGCTGGCAGAGTTTTGGGAAGAACAAGACATTTTAAACAAGTCCATTGAAAATCGTAAAGACAATGAGCCTTTCGTCTTCTATGAAGGGCCACCAACCGCAAACGGCCAACCTGGGATCCACCACGTACTCGCTCGGACATTAAAAGATACAATAACCAAATTTAAAGTCATGCAAGGTTACAAAGTGAGAAGAAAAGCCGGTTGGGATACCCATGGGCTACCTGTTGAAATCGAGGTGGAGAAAAAGCTCGGATTTAAAAATAAACAGGACATCGAATCATATGGCATAGAAAAGTTTAATGCGGAATGCCGAGAGTCTGTGTTTACTTATGAAAAGCAATGGCGAGAGATGACGAAGCGGATGGGGTATTTCATCGACCTTGACCATCCCTATATCACCCTCGACAACGATTACATTGAAACGTTATGGTGGATTTTAGACCAGTTTAATAAAAAAGGTTACATTTACGAGGGGCATAAAATCCTGCCCTATTGCCCGCGTTGTGGGACGGGGCTTTCTTCACATGAAGTGGCCCTAGGGTATAAAGAAGTCAAGTCCAATACGGTAATCGTCGGCTTTAAACGGAAGGATCGCGATGAATACTTCCTTGTCTGGACCACGACTCCTTGGACGCTTGCATCCAACGTCGCATTAGCGGTTCACCCGGATGTTACGTACGTTCGCGTGAGAAGTCGCGGGCATGTCTTCATACTTGCAAAGGATCTTCTGAAACAAGTCCTGGGTGATGATTACGAGGTTCTCGATGAATTTATCGGAAAAGACCTCGAATACGTTGAATATGAACAGCTCATGCCCTTTATAAAGGTGGACAAGAAGGCATTTTTTGTCACCTGCGCCGATTTCGTTACGACAGAAGACGGAACCGGGATTGTCCATATCGCGCCTGCATTCGGTGACGATGACTACCAAGTCGGTCGAAAATATGATCTCCCGGTCCTTCAACCGGTGGATGAACAAGGAAACTACACGGATACGCCATGGAAAGGCCGTTTCGTCATGGACGAAGCATTAAACCTTGAGATTATTAAATGGTTGGCCGAGGAAGAGAAATTATTTAAAAAGGATAAAGTAGAACACAACTATCCTCACTGTTGGCGTTGTCAAACCCCGCTCATTTACTATGCCCATCCCAGTTGGTATATCGAAGTTACAAAATTGAAGGATCAGCTTATTAAGAATAATCAAACAGTTCGTTGGTTTCCGGATTATGTCGGTGAAAAGCGGTTTGGCAATTGGCTTGAAAATGTAAAGGATTGGGCAATTTCCCGTTCCCGTTACTGGGGGACACCGCTTAATATTTGGCGATGTGACACCTGTCATCGCTTTGAGACGATCGGATCGCGCAAAGAACTCGTCGAACGGGCAATCGAAGACATTGACGAATCGATTGAACTGCATCGGCCATATGTGGACAGTGTTCATCTCCGTTGTGAGTGCGGAGGTGTGATGCACCGTGTTCCTGATGTCGTTGACGTCTGGTTTGATAGCGGTGCGATGCCGTTTGCCCAATACCATTATCCATTCGAAAACCTTGAGCTGTTTGAGGAACAATTCCCTGCTGATTTCATTTGCGAGGGAATTGACCAGACCCGGGGCTGGTTTTATTCGCTCTTGGTCATCAGTACGTTCGTGAAAGGGGTATCCCCATTTAAGTCCGTTTTAGTCAACGACCTCATTTTAGATAAAGACGGACAAAAAATGTCTAAATCCCGTGGAAATACGGTGGACCCCTTTGATCTCTTCGAGAAGTATGGTGCTGATGCGGTCCGATGGTATTTGATGTATGTATCTCCCGTCTGGAATCCGACACGCTTCAATGAAGAGGAACTGAAGGAAGTCGCTAGCAAGTTCTTCGTCACGCTACGCAATGTCTATACCTTCTTTTCGCTTTATGCCAATACGGATGACGTTGACCCCCGTGAGTTCTTTGTCCCCTATGCGGAGCGCCCCGAAATTGACCGCTGGATTCTTTCGAAATATCATCACCTGATAAAAGATGTCACCGAAGAACTAGAGGTCTGTGACTTAAATCGAGCGGTTCGTAAAATCCAACACTTCGTTATTGAGGAGCTTTCCAATTGGTACATTCGTCGGAACCGCCGCCGATTCTGGAAAGGCGAACTGGACGATGATAAGAAGGCGGTTTACAATACGACTTATGAGGTGCTTGAAGGATTATCCCGCCTCATTGCCCCCTTCGTCCCGTTTATTTCCGAAGAAATTTACCAAAATTTAACGGGAGAGTTATCCGTTCATTTAGCGGATTATCCCGTATACGATCCTTCGCTCATCGATCTGAAAGTGGAAGAGCGGATGGACCTCGTGAAGGGCCTTGTTGGCCTTGGTCGTGCGGCACGGGCGAATGAACAAATTAAAATTCGCCAACCCATTCAAAAGGTCATCATAGATGGTCGTTACGAAGCGCTCATCGGCGACTTGGTTGAGCTGATCGAAGAAGAGCTAAACGTGAAAGAAGTGGTTTTCCAACACGATTTAAGCACCTTTATGGACTTTTCCTTAAAGCCCAATTTCCGAGTTGCAGGAAAAGTATTAGGTCCCAAAATGAAGGCCTTTGGACAGGCGTTACAAAAACTAAACGCCTTGGAAGTGATGGAAAAGCTTCAAGCCGGCCATTCCTTAACCCTTAATCTCGATGGAGAAGAAACAGAGATTCCGGAGGACTTCATCCAAATCACCATCACGGCAAAAGAAGGGTTTAAAGTGGAGATGGAAAACAATTTGTTCGTCATCCTCGATACCCATCTTACGCCAGAACTCATAAAAGAAGGCTTGGCACGCGAATTTGTCTCGAAAGTCCAACAGTTACGGAAAACGAACAATTTTGAAGTGACGGACCATATCCACATCATTTATCATTCTGACGATGAGGTAAAACAAGCCGTTCAAGATTTTGAGGCGTACATTAAAGAAGAAACATTAGCCGATTCGATTCGCTTCGTTGATTCATTAGAAGGGCTTGAGGAGCAAAATCTCAATGGCCACCTGACAGGCATTCGAGTCGAACGGGTTCCAACGGAATAAAGCTTTAGCAAATAAAGCATATCCGAAAGAAAATGAAAAATGGGAAAACTTGTTTAGTTGTTGTCTCTTTTGTCGCATCATTTTTCCAAATATTCAGTAAAAATCGAAAATACACTTGCATATGTTGGAGTAGGAAATTATAATATAAGTTGTAAGTAGGTTAGCTAGATGAAAATATAGAGTGAAAGGATTTGGTGCAATGAAAGCTTTCGTTGATAAAGATTTATGCATTGGTTGCGAACTTTGCTCGCAAATCGAACCTAATGTATTCCGGATGGATGATGATGGATTAGCCATCGCCATCGACGAAGAGCTATCAGAAGATCTTATCGCTACAGCGAAAGAGGCAGAAGAAAACTGCCCAACGGGAGCTATAACCGTCGACTAATTTAGTAAGGATAAAAAAGGAAGAATGCCTGTTCTTCCTTTTTCATTTTGATGGGATTTGTCATCATTCCGTAATGGAAATAAGCGTAACAGTCGTTAATCGATTCAGAAAGTTTTAAAGCATTGGCCTGTTCATTTTCTGTAAAATGTTGTATAATAAAGTCGTATGGATTAAGATCAACCGCTGATACTATGGTTAGTATCAGTAAATAAAAAATAAAAGGAGGAATCGTGATGAAAGAATTAATACAATTGCTAAACAAAGAAGTGGCGAACTTCGGTGTATTGTATACCAAGCTCCATAACTTCCATTGGTTTGTCAAAGGGACGAACTTCTTCCGCTTACACGATAAGTTTGAGGAGCTGTATAATGCGGTGACCAATTATTTTGACGATGTGGCAGAACGCATCCTTATGCTCGGTGATCGTCCTGTTGCGACTCTTAAAGAGTTTTTAGAGCTAGCGTCAATTGAAGAAGCCAAAGGTAATGAGACAGACGTCGATATGGTGAAAGCAACAATCGCTGATTTCAAGAAGGTTAATGATGAACTAAGGGAAGGTATTGAACTAGCGGAAAAACTCGGCGATGATGTCACCGCAGACCTCTTCACGGGCATTCGTTCCGAACTACAAAAGCATATCTGGATGCTTGAAACGTTCATTGCTTAATCCTTTATTTTATGAAAGGGATAAAAAGAGCACTGGCTAGTACCAGTGCCCTTTTTGTTATGTGTCGGGTTTGATAAAATCCTATCTTCACGTGAGTGAGTTAACGAATTCGAGCAATGCGTCATAGTTCGGATGATTCGTCACTTCATCGACGTATTCGGCGTAAAGTACTTTATTCTGTTGGTCGATGACAAACACGGCACGCGTTTGGAGCCGATATTCCGACATTAAGGTACCAAAAGCATTCGCGAAGTCTAAGTCTTTATAGTCGCTAAGCGTAATGATCTGTTCAAGACCTGAGTTTCCACACCACCGAAGTTGTGCAAAAGGGAGATCATTACTGATGGTCAGCACGACGAGATCTTTCCGTCTGGCCAGTTCTTGGTTTATTTTCCGCGTTTGAAAGTCGCAGACCCCAGTATCGAGAGAGGGAACAACGTTAATCACACGATACTTGTAGGATCTATAGTCATCGAATTGAACGGGTTTTAAATCGGTATTTATGACGGTAAAGTTACGAACGACATCACCGACTCGCACTGGTTTTCCGACGAGGTGGACGGGGCGACCAGCAAAGCTTGGCATGGTATTTCACTCCTTTTTGTGAATTGAAAGTTAACCTTATTATAGTAATTTAATTAACGATGTCAAAGATAATGCTTAAAGGTAAAACACAAAATAATAAAACAAACTGGTCATCAAAGGCAAAAGGAGGTTATCGTGCCCAGCTGGAGAAAAGATTTCGATAAGCGTCGCGATGATACTGATGGATAGGGCGGATATCATGGCAAATGGTTGCTTAAAAAGAGTAAGAATAAGGAAGGTAACCAAAAATGATATGATAAACATCGCGATTGAACCTTCGAGGGTCTTATTTCGGAAAATTTTACGATGCCCCCATTTGGTGCCGACGATGGCGGCGAAACCATCGCCATAACCAAGGATGAAAATCCCGATGGCTCCGATGAAGGGTTCATGGATGATCCCAAAACTAAACAGGACAAGAAAGGCCATCGCCAACGGATAGAGTACGAGACCATGGTTTTGGCTGGGTTTGCGTTCCATCGCTTCTAATAGTTTCAAATCACGAGCAATAATATTGGCGATGATGAAGGTGACAGGCGGAATCAAAGCGATGAACGTGCGATCGAAGTATGCCATGGCGATGAGCCACCAATGGCTGATGGAGACATGGATAAATTTGCGATTGTACTCCCGTTTCATTCCCATCCTACTGAAGAGCTTAGAGAGTAGGAACAACGTGCCAACGAAGACATAGGAGAGGGCCAGCCCTTTCCATTCGTTCATGGTAGGGAGCATGTTAACACCTGCCCTTTATTCATACGATCCATCTGACGCTCTCGTCGTTGTTCTTATTGTATCACCTGACGGTCGTTTTAGACAATAGCCCTCTTTTGAACATAGCTTTTTTATCATTGCATCTTTTTGGCATTACTGTTATGATGGAAGGGGAAAGGCTAAAATAAACGGAAGGGGGTTTTGGGATGCTGGTTCAAATCGGCATATCGAACTATAAATCCATCGATGAGCGAATCGTTCTTTCCTTATTAGCCACGAAGGAAGAACGCCATCCGAGCATTGTCCGCTCAGTGGGAGACTTGTCCCTTCTTCCCGTCGCTTTAATCGTAGGACCAAATGGGGCGGGGAAGTCAAACTTATTCCATGCCCTCCAACACATGCAGGATATCATCTTAAACACCGTTTCGCTTCCCTATTACCCGCATCACCTAAATCCCAATGAAGAGACGGCCATCGATCTTCAGCTCATGCTTCAGGGGAGGCGCTATGCCTATGGCATCGCTTATAATGGGGAAAGCATCCTTGAAGAGTATTTTGCCGTAATTGAAAACGAGGAACCGATGGCCATCTTTGAGCGAGAAGGCGACACGGTTACGCTTTCGCACCAATCGGTCAAACTTCCTACTCATGAAAGTGCGGTTCATTTTCTTTCAGAAGGAGCGTCTGACGACATTCGGCTGTTTTACCAATTCGTTAAAAATCATCTCATCGTAGCCCTTGTCGATGAGGAAATTGAACAAGAAGAAGTATCGCAACTATTAAAAGAAAGCCAGTTACTCAAACAGGTACGAACCCTCTTAAAACGACTCGATATTGGACTAGAGGATCTTGTACTAAAGGGGGATACCGTTTATGTTAAGTATCACGCCTTTCAGTTACCACTTGAAAACGAGTCGACGGGAACGCGGCGCCTTATCTATCTTTTAACGGTTATTTGCGACGCATTAAGGGCGGGAAAAGTCATTCTCATCGATGAACTCGAGCGGAATATACATACAAACTTAACGACGACAATCATTCGATTATTTAATTCGGATATAACGAACCCGCAGAACGCCCAATTGATCTGTTCGAGCCACAATACGCACCTATTAGATCTCCAATTGTTGCGGCAGGATCAAATTTGGTTTATGGAGAAGGACTTCGAGCATTTGCGGACCGATCTTTACTCCCTTTATAACATTGAAGGGGTAATGGATGATGAGAACATCGAGTACGGCTATGTGAAGGGGAAGTACGGCGCTACGTTTAAAATTAATTTTACAGAGGTCATGAAGGATGATTAGACGCGATTTTGCTCTCGAGAATCGGGAGGTCAAAACCCGTAAGAAACGGCCCGTATCGCTTGAAACCGATGCTCTTGGGCTGATCGAACGGTTTCGAACATCGATAAGAAATATCGATGATCGCTTCCGTCTTTATCACGTTTTAATCGGCCAACGTCTTTATGAGGAGGCAGAGGATCTCCTACGCTTTCAGATTGTTTATTTAATGAGCGCCTTGGACTTCTTTATGCATGAGCTGTATAGCTACGGAATTCTAAAGATTTTCCAACATCAAAAGCGTAAAACTGAGCGCTACAAATCGTTTCGGGTGCCGCTGGAACTGGTGGAACAAGCCTTATTCGATGGTGAGAATATTCAGCACCACTTAAAAAAAATGATTACCGAAATCAACCAAACATTTACCTTTATGCATCCCAGTCGTATTAAAGAATTGCTTCATACTATTGGTTACGCCGATGCTTTTTCAAAAGCGCAACGGGTGCTGCGTAAAAAAGGCATTTTACGAGACGGTGAGGCCTTAGCGCCTCTATTAGAGAAGATCTACATTCGCCGAAATAAAATTTCGCACCAAACGGATATTGAGCATGGCGGTACTAATCGCCTATCCATTTCGTTGGAAGAGGTCAGGCATTACCGTGACGTCATTTTCCATGCCGTAGAGACAATTTATGAGACCGTTTGTCACGACATATCTTAAATGCGAAAGAGGCTGATGCCTCTTTTGCTTTATTTGGCAAATTAGAGATGGGGACTTTTTCAACACTTGTTCATTTTGTGTTTCATAACTCTAATTTTTCCGAGCTAAGTATAAGTCGGCACATCTTGATGAACAATACATTATAGAGTAAAACGAAAAAAGAAGGAGTGGACTATGGCAAAAGTATTGTTCATTAAAGCCAATCCAAAGGAAGTAGAAGACTCCAATACGTTTCAACTGGCCACTGCATTTTTAAACGAGTATAAAAAAATCAATCCTGATGATACCATTGATTTCATCGATCTGTATGAGGAAGAACATCTCACCTTTATCGACCAAAAAATGCTCCGACAGATGTTAAGCGGAGAAGACAATGTCATGGCCCAGTACGCTAAGCACTTCACGGAGTACGATAAGTATGTCTTTGCAGCCCCGCTTTGGAATTTAAGCTTTCCTGCCATTCTAAAGGCCTACTTCGACTATATCAGCTATGCAGGCATTACCTTTAAGTATACGGAGCAGGGTTCCATCGGATTATTAAAAGACCGGCCACGTAAGGCCATCTACATTACGAGTCGGGGCGGAGATTATACAACGGGCCCCTTAAAGGATTTAGGGGAGTTGTACATTCATACCCTCCTTAAGTTCTTTGGAATTGAACAAGTCGAGACGTTAGCCCTTGACAATACGAACGTTTTGGTTGGGGAGGCGCTTCAAAAGGCCCGAGAAGAAGCATACGAACGGGCTCGAGAAGTTGCTCATCGCTTCTAATGGAGCTTCATGATTAATAACAAAACGCCTAAAATGATGTTCCTGCTATAAATATAATGTGTGTCATTCAATAAAATAGCATAAACGAAAAGGTAGACCAACGGTAATCGGGTCTACTTTTGTTTTAGCACCCATTAATTTAGGGCTAGATGTATCATGACAGATTATCGAAAAAAGGAAGAGTGTAATTCTTGTCTGTTTGGGATGATCCTTGCGGATGTTCACTCTGTCGATACCTGTCGAACGATTTTTCAAAAAAATTTTTCCGCCTTTTTCCACACATTGTGGACAAAGGTGTTAATAAATAAAAACCGTATACAAACGATAACACACCCAATTGTGAATAACTTAGGCCATTTTTGTTTTTTTACACAATGCGACACGGTTTTGACAAAAATAAGCACAGAGATTATGACACCCTTCGACAATCCGAGCAAATTATAATAAGATTCAACAAAAGCCAACAGCTAAAAAATACAAAATTTTACAAAGGGTGAGGAAATTGAAACGAGTAAAAATGAGTCAACTGATCGTGGACCACGTCATGTTGGTCTACTTGCACGACCTTCTATCGTTGCGGGAGAAGGACGAACACTTTTATCAAAGCGACGTGTACCGCGTTTTAACAGAACCCGCACTAGTGACGGTGGTGTTAGGCCTACGTAAAAGCATGATGTTGTCCTTTGGGCTTTTGTCTTATATCTTCTTCTTAAAGTGGGCGTACCGGTCCATGGGCTGGACATGGCAATGGATAGGCATTGGCCTTTTCGTCCTACTTTATTGGGTGGTCTTCACCTTCATTCGGCGTGAAGTCAAAGAGATGCAATACCAGTTTCAATTGAAACGCGCAGCGAAATATGCATTGGAACACTTTGACTACAAGGAATTCGTTATCTTCCTCGATCAATATTTAAGTGTCAAATCATCAAAAGTATATTTTGAAGAAAAAGCCTATCACACATAAAAAATCACAAGAGAGGAATCTCTTGTGATTTTTTATTATGCAAACTGAAGCGACTCTGAAAAATTGGCGTGATCGTGTTCCAGCTTTTTGGTGAATCCGTTCATGTAATATAAGGCATCGATTGAAAGGGATTGGGCAAACTCATTAAGTGGTTTTAAAAGCCGATTTCCTAGGCTCCCCTTGGTGTAGTAGGTGACTTGATCGATAAACAAAAGCTTTTGATTGCGAAAAGCGGCGATGATGCCGACGGGTTCGTCCCCTTCATTCACTTGCAAGTAACACGGCTTAAGCACATCATAGGTTTCTACGGGCCCCTTCTCATAAAGGGTATAGAAGAGATCCCGTTCCTCCGGGGTTGGCGTGTTACTGCACGTGTAAGGATGGGTAAAGGCAAGAGGTTGGATCGCGTCAATGCGGAGTCGATAGAAGCTATAGGGTCGGTGTTGTACGGTATATTCGTCGTAACGTTCAAAGCGGTTGTTTCGTAAAATGTGCTTAATGTATTGGATATGAGTCCCCATCAAGAGTTGTCTGATAGATGTTTTTTGGAGTTCTCGTATCACTTCATGCAATAATATCGAGCCAAAACTGAAACCCCGAATCTGCGGGTTTAGCCAAAAACGGCTGATGTAAGCATTGGTCCGCTGGACGTCGACCGAAATACCACCCAATACCTCTTCCTTTGGTCCTTTTATGAGGACGACCATCTCCTCTGCCATTGGAGATGTTATATTATTTTGAGTAATTGTGATGATCGGAATCAACCCCTCTATTTACGTTTGGTTACGTATAATTTACCAGAAAAATGTCGTTTTGTATAGCTTTTATTAGAAAAAGTTAAATTTTTCTAAAATGAAACAAAACAAGTCCTTCTTTATTTTCTTTATTCTCAGGTTGTGATATGATGGACTATAATATAGGGACAAATGGGTGAGAAAACGATGAAAGATATTGACTTGCTGCCAAAAAAATGGCGCCAACTTTCGATTAGCCAAGACGAGATTGTGGTCCCCTATGAGGCCTCCTATCCGATTCTAGACTTCTTCCGTATGAAAGGGTATGCGGCGCTTGGATGTGAGGTCCTACACGTATCCGAAACGGAACACATAGAAATTCGTACATTCATTAGCTATTTTCCTGATGCGATTGTATGGGAAGAATTTGTCAATGATGCCTATCATCAAGTTCGAAATTTTTTAGAACAGACCTATAAAGAACTTCTCTATGGCGAGGAAGAACTAGACGACATCTACGTTCTGCTGACGTTTGTCAATCGACAGGAGTTTGAGACGTATTACTATGACTTTATAGCAGTGGACTGACCTGGCAGATACTTAAAGTTGTGATCGCATCGGTTCATGTAGAGGTTTCCGATAAGGGGAGTTATGATGAAACAGCGCCTAGCTTTCCTGCTCGTCATCATATGGATGCTCTTTATCTTCGTATGGTCTCACCAAACGGGTCCGGAATCCAGTGAGACGAGCGGGAAAATCATACGTTTTCTTAGCGCCTTAGGAATAGGCATCACATCCCGTACCGAATTGATTCTTCATCATTTTATTCGGAAGGTAGCTCATTTTTTCGAATACTTTATCCTTTCCCTCTTGTTATTTAACTACTTGCGGGAATTGATGGAGGGAAAAGGGCTGTACCTTTGGCCCATTTCGATCAGTTTCCTCTATGCTTGTTCCGATGAGATTCACCAAATATATGTGCCTGGACGCGTTGGATCATGGAAGGATGTAGTAATCGATACAGCTGGCGCAAGTGCCGCCATGCTTCTCGTTTTCGCCTATCGTAGCCTAAGGAATCACCGGAAGCCAAACCATAAAGTAATGGATTCGACAAAAAGCGAGTCGCTTTGACTTCAATTTCCGATATAATAAAAAAAAAGGAAGGCTGGTGAAACGGTGGCATCTCCTGTCTTCGACTATACTTTTCACCTAAACTATTTACATGATCTGTTGACTAAAGCAGAAGCTTTGGATAAGCGAATCGAATCGGCTTTTTCGTTTCTGTGCCAACTTTTAAATGCCGATGAGGTGTATTTCAATACCTTTAACGCCAATTTATCCCATGCCAAGGAGACGTTTGTCTGTACCAAATTTGGGTTCGTTGGTTCCCCATACCAAAGCATTCCCTATAAATCGCATAAAAAAGTGATTCAGGTCTTATCCGAGCAGCAATATTACTACGTAAAGGAAATTGATCAGGAAACGGATAAGGACATCCACCATCGCTTTAAGGAACGAGGCATTCGGGGCTTTTGGTTTTACCCCATAGAGGTAAAGGAGACGTTAATCGGCTGCCTTGGCGTTCGCAATTACTCGAAACCACTATACATCGATCATGCCCACCTCATGCTCATTCGGTTTGTCAGTCGCCTGTTCGCCCAGATCGTTGAAAAAGAATACAGTTTTTTTAAGTATATGATTAATGACAATCTATATAAATACTTCTTTCAAGCCTTTCCCTTTCCTTTTGTCATCCTTAATGAAGACTATAAAATTATTGACGTCAATTCGGCTTTTGAGCAGTTATTCGATATACTGACTTACGAAATCATCTTCCGTGATTTTTTCCAAGTTTTGAACAACTACGATAATGAACGGATTAAAGCCCAACTCGAGGCCCTGGAACCCTATCGTCCGAGTACTTACGAGATCTTTAAGGTGATCAACCAAGAAAACAAGATCTTAAAACTCCTGATGGTTCGACTCGATGACGAACATACCCACTACTATGGCGTCTGTATTGAGGATATTACAGAGATAAAAGTCAATGAGCGCACACTTCACAAGTTGGCCTACCATGACCCTTTGTCCGGCTTGCATAATCGGAACTATTTTGAAAAAGTATGCCTTGAACTTGAAACCGAGCCGAATCAGCCGCTGGGGATTATCAGCATCAAGTTGGACAATTTAAAGGAGGTCAACTTACAATTTGGCTATGAGGAAGGCGATCGCTTAATCTATTCGGTTGCAGAAGCGATAACGGCAACGATGGGTGCGGAGCGGCTGATTGCCCGCATCAGTGGTGGAGAATTCATTGTCTTCATCGTCAACAAGGACAAGCATTACATCGAGAAGAAACAGGATGATTTCCAACAACGCCTCGATGCAATCAAGGCCCATTTAAAAGCTCCCGTGAAACTATCCATGATGATGGCCTATGCCGAAAACAGCTGGGAAATCGGACGCTTATTGGATGAGGTTGGATATAATAAGAAACGTCTACGGCGAAAACAACGCCAACTCGTGGCCACGCATCAAGATGCATAGAAAAACCACCCACATGGGTGGTTTTTTAAGTGGTTACCTCATCCCATAGTTTTTTTAGATCCGCTGGAAGATCGGAGGATACGGTAAGCAGTTGGTCTGTGAAGGGATAGGGGAAGATTAGTTCTGAAGCATGTAAAGCGGTGCGAGGGAAAGGATTCGGTTGGGCGTGATAGAGTTTATCGCCAATGATTGGGGTCCCGATAGCTGACAGATGAACTCGGATTTGATGGGTACGGCCCGTTACCAACTCACATTGGACAAGGGCCAATCGATGTTTTGATATGGCGAGGGTCTCGATATGGGTGATCGCCCGTTGTCCAGTTGAGGAGACCCGAAACCTGTTGGAACGGTGGCGATGCCTTCCAATGGGGAGATCGATTGTTTGTTTTTTAGGGTTAGGGATGCCATCGGTGATTGCCAAGTATCTTCGGATGATGCGATTGGCTTTTATTAAAGCATCGTAGCGGGGTTGTAGAAGGCGAGCTTTGATAAAGAGGATAAGGCCGCTCGTCTCATAGTCCAAGCGATGAAGATAACGGACGAGACAGCGCTGGTTGGTTTCAAAATAGTAATGACTGACGGCGTTTACTAAAGTCCCGGTCCCTTCTTTGGAAGCGGGATGGACCAAGTAAAAAGGCGGCTTATTCACAACGAGAAAAAAATCATCTTCATAGGCGATGTCAATCGGGATAGGTTCCGGGATAAAATCTGGTTGATCAAGATTAAAGAAAGGCAAGCGGAGCCGATCATTGAGCTTTAATCGCAACGAGAAGTTCTGCTTAATGGGCTGATCATTCAGATAAACACGATGGCTCATGCGTAAAAAATGGCGATCCTTTTTCGAAAACTGGAGTGATTGGAAAAATGTATCGATGGTTTGATTGACATAAGGGTAATCGATGAGGATTTCTAAATCATTATCCATTCGACGGATTTGCATTTTTGAGTTCACCGACCTTACTTTATATCCCCATTATAGCGCATCATATGAAAACCGCCAATGTTTATAACGGATGATGCAGTTTAAAATACGCCTATTTTGGGTAAGCTATTAAAAGATTATCTTCCTATATAAAACAAGCAAAGGACGTGAACCGATGGATCGTCTAGTCGAGCTAGGCATTATTCATTTTGCGAAAAACCTTATGATCGCCCTTTTAATACTTCTCATCGGATTGTACTTGATCCGGTCCTTGCAGCGCTTGATTGAAAACCGTATGGAGCGGAAACGGGTGGATCCTTCACTTCAAAGTTTTCTGTTGCCACTCGTTCGCATGACCCTTTTGATTGTGTTAGGAATTACCGTCATACGACAGCTGGGAGTGGAGGCTACCTCTCTCATTGCCCTCATTACTTCCGCAGGTCTAGCGGTGGGGCTTGCCCTACAAGGCAGCCTATCCAATGTAGCCGGCGGTGTCTTGATTCTCCTATTGAAACCCTTTCGGGTAGGAGACTATATTGAAGTCGATGACTATCGCGGGACGGTAAAGAACATTTCGATTTACTATACGGAACTAAAAACCGATGACGGTCAACAAGTCGTAATTCCAAACGGGGATATCGTTAGTACTAGCGTGGTAAATTACTCCACCTATCCAGAACAACGGTTTGATTTGACCATTCCGGTTTCCTATCAAGATGATCCGATTAGGGTTCGCCAGCTTCTGCAAAGCCTGATGCACGAGGTTCCGACCTTTTTGGAGGATCCTGCACCAAGCGTCTTTCTAAAGGGTTTTACCGAACACGCCATCGAATTTACCCTACGAGGTTGGGTCAGGCGTGAACACTATCGAGAAACGTTAGACCAACTTTTACCGCTTATTAAGAAGACATTTAATCAGGAAAACATTATGTTGCCGTATCCACAGCTTGTCGTTCACCTTCATCCAACCTCTCCAATTCCTTATAAAAAGAATGGAAATTCGGGATCATGAAGGAGTGAGACGATGCCAAAAAAACAATCCGAGGAGTCGAAAATGACCGTCGTACAAGGCCTCGCTAGCGACATCACCCTTGTACCCAGTTCGTTTATCGATGCTTCAGCCATCCCAGTTATGGGGGGCATTGTCCAAATTTATGAGGTGGAAGTTGGGGAAGAAGTAGAGGGCACGTCAAAAGATACAAGCAGAATAATCCATAAAAACAATAAAAGAAAATAGACATCAAGATAAAAGGGGCTGAAAGCCGCCTAGTACGGCATATTTCAGCCTCTAATGCTTTTGGCAATTCGGACAAAGGCCAAAAAAGTCAAGACGATGGCTAGTAATGAGAAAATGTGTAGTCGCCTCGATTTGGGACTCCAACTCGGGAATGGGACAGTGATCGACTTCAACTACTGTTTGGCAGTTCAGACAAGTCAAGTAATGTTTGTGCCCTTCGTTTAAGGCATAGTAAGCTTTGTTATCGAAATACGTTTTGGTTACAATCTGGTGCGCTTCAAATAAATCCAGGATCCGGTAGACCGTCGAAAGGTTGATCGATTCATTCTGTTCATGAAGTTTATGATAGATGGTTTCCGCATTGAGGGGTAACCGTTCGTTTTTCATCATGTTGTAGACTAATTGGCGTTGTGTGGTAAGCCGTAGGCCTTTTTGTGCCAAAAGAGTCTTTAAATTACCCATTTAAGTGACCCCCTTTAAATTGTCTAAACGCATAAGCCAGGGCAAATAACGCCCCATTGGCTAGAACAATGGATGCCCCAGGAGAGGTATTGAATAGGATTGATGCCGATAGGCCGCTGATGACCGCGAGAACGCTTATGAGGATGGCGGAAACTATAGTCTGTTTAAAACCTTTAGTCAATTGTAGAGCAGTAACGGTTGGAAAGATGATGAGGCTGGATATGAGCATTACACCGATCATACGGATGCCAAGGATAATCGTAAGCGACGTGAGGATGGCCATGAGATAATTCGCAAAGCGTGAGGGGACCGTGACACGGGCGAACTCCTCGTCATAGGTGATAGAAAAAAGTGGGTAATAGTAAAAGAGGACAGAGAAGACCACGATAAGCGTGAGAAGAATAGAGAGGATGAGGTCGAGTTGTGACGTCGTAATGATGCTGCCAAAAAGGTAGTTGTTAATGCTAACGTTAATGCTTTTGCTGGAGTTGATGACAACATAACCAAGGGCAAGGGCAAAGGACGAAACGAGTCCAATGGCCGCATCGCCGTAAATATTGGTTTTTTCGTTTATGTATAAAATTAAAACACTTGCAAGGCTCACGAAGGGAATGGAAAAAAGAAGGGGAGATTGGCCTAAGACTAAAGCGATGGCGACACTGGCGAAACTAACGTGGGCTAAGCCATCGCCAACGAGTGAGTATTTTCGTAATACAAGAAAGTTACCCAATACGGCACTGCTAATCGCAATCAGTATTCCAATGATAAAAGCGCGTTGAAAGAAACTGTATTGTAAGGATTCCATGAGGGGTTCAAGCACAGGGTTCACCTCCATGGCGCGTGTGGTGAGTATGGAAGCTAGGCATGAATTGATCAAGGTAGTCATGATAAGAGCCATAAAATCGGATGGACCGATCGAGATATAGTATTTTATTTTCACACTTTAAGTGTCGAGCCACATCATGGGTAACGAGAAGGATCGTCATATCCGCTGCCAAGTTGAGTTCTTCTAGGAGATGGTAGAAGTTGGCTTTAAAATCAGGGTCCAGGGCGGATGTCGGTTCATCGAGAATCAAGACTTTTGGATTGGTTACGAGTGCACGTGCGAGAAAGACTCGCTGTTGTTGTCCACCTGAAAGGGTCCCGATCTTGCGATCTTTTAGGTGCAGAATACCAAGGTTATCCAGTGTTTGTTCGATACGCGTTCGATCCCGTCTGGTGATAAAGAATGGAAAGTGTTTTTCAACGAGAAGCCCTGTACTGACGACTTCAAAGACGGTGGCAGGGAAAAAGGCGTCCTTGGTAAATGACCGTTGGGGAAGATAGCCAAAGAAATTTTTTTGTTGAACATGTTGGGTGATCTTTCCTTTTGTTGGTAAGACCTGACCCAAAAGCGTTTTTAAAAGGGTGGATTTCCCCGCTCCATTTGGGCCAATAATGCTGATAAAATCTCCTTCATATACGTCAAACGTGACATCCTCAAGGGCAATAAGCTCACCGTATTTGACGGTAAGATTTTGAACAGAAAGGAGTTTATTCACGGGTAGTCAATCCTTTCTTTAAGTTCTCATAATTTTTTTGCATGAGGGAGAGATAGGTTTCTCCTTGTTCGAGTTCCTGCAAGGTGATGTGATGAAGTCCATGCAAGACAAGAATTTCAACTTCAAAGCCTTGTTTTTTTAACTCCTCTTGTATGGTGTGAGCGGTTTGGCTATCAATAAACTCCTCCTGAAAGATCGCGCGCTGATTGGTTTCTTTAACGAGTTCAATAAGCTTAATGATGTCTTGCGGGGTGATGTCCTCATCGGGAGAATAGCTCTCGAAGATGCTTTGAATGTTTAACTCGTAGTCTAAGGCAAAGTATCCAAGCGCAAAATGGCCGCCGTGGATGATTGTTTTGTCGTCGAGTGCGGCAAACAAATCACGAAATGCCTGATCGAGCTTGAGAAGCTCCTGTTTGTATTGTGCAGCATTTTGTTGGAAAAGGTCATGGTGTTCAGGTTTTAGCTGACTCATCGCCTCTTCAATCGTATCAATCATAATAGTGGCATTGGATAGACTTGTCCAAGTATGGGGATCGAGATGCTCATGATGCCCCTTTTCATGATGATGGTGAGCTGTTGTTTCCTTAAACGTAACGTTTTGGCTGGCATTAAGGATGATGAGTTGCTTGTTTTCAATGGCGCCCATCACGCGATCTTTTACCCAAGGTTCCATAAGGTCATTTGTATAGATGAACAAATCGCTTCGATTTAAACGAATGAGATCTTGGGGAGTCGGTTCATAATGATGGGGCTCTACCCCAGGCTTAAGAAGAAGCGACACCTCGACGAGGTCACCCCCGATCGCCTTTGCAAAATCGTATTGGGGGAAAAGTGTGGTGCATATTTTTAGTGTATCGGGGCTATCCGAAAATTGACATCCAAAATAGGCTGGCTGTTTTGATTTACAGGCGGATAAGAGGAAAAAAACTAAGATAAATAATACGAAATAGAATCGTTTGAACATGGGTTTATCCCTCCGAAATGTTGTCGTTACCATTATACGCCTTGTTATATGCAAATGCAAATTATTTGCAATTAAAAGAGCAACTTGATACTACCCAATTGAAACAAAGTCCTGTATTATTAAATAAAGGATTTTTTATGCAAACATTGGAGGTGTACATGATGCCCCTTGTCACAAGTGCTCTTTTTCTATTGACCTTTTGTTATTTTGTCTTTTTAAATGTCTATTTTATCCGCATCTTAGTCCGCTACGATTTAAGTGAAAAAAAGGACTATACGAAAGAACAGCTTGATCGCCTATTAGGCAGACGTATCGCCCTTCTGCTTCTCAATCAAATCGTCATGTTTTTGGTGTGTTCCTATTTTGAATACCGCATGCGTTATCTTGTTTACATCACGAAAATACAAGGGCTTATCGTTTTCGGAATCATCGCCTTTCTCATGGCCTTTTTCTTTATCGGATGGTATTTCTTTATTGGCCCATCGATTGAACAATCGATAAAACGACGGTTTGGGTTCGACATCGCCGGTTCTGTCCTCTATTTTAATCCCCTTTTCATCATCATCCTTTTTAGTATTTGCATGGGATTTCTAATGTCTGTCCTTTTTTCTCTCATTAATTACTTTCGATAACGTTCGTTTTTCTTTGGTATTTAAACCTGAATTCGGCAAAACAAACCGTTTTTGTGGATAAATGAGCCATATTTGAACAAAATGATGATGTGTGCTATAATAATCTTATTCTAGATATCCAAATTTTGGGAGAAAAAGGAAATAAGAAAAAGAGAAAGGAGTCTAAGTATGCGAGTACAACTTCGAAAAGAGCGAGGTTCAAAAGTTCGAGAATTAGGCTATATTCCAGGTGTTTTCTACGGAAAGGACATTGAAACGACGATGATCCAGACGGATGAAAAGTCGTTGAAGAAGATGTTTAATGAGATGGGGTATACGAGAAGTTTTGACATTGAACTCAATGGAGAAAGACATTCGGTCGTTATACGAGACATCCAATTCGACATCTTAAATCATAACCAAATCATCCATTTTGACCTGTTGAAAGTGTCTGAAGACGACGTTATCACGGCGTTTATTCCGATACGACTGGTCGGTCGGGAAGTTGTTGAAAAAACTGGAGGGATCATTCAACTGGTTTCCGATTCGCTCGAGTATGAATTCCCTGCTAATAAGGGAATCCCATACTTAGAAGTTGACGTGTCCCAATTGGAAGTGGGGGATACGATTACGGCGAAAGATGTTGTCGTTCCCGAAGGATTTGTGTTACGGGATGAGCCAACGAAACCGGTCGTTACCCTAACGACTGCCTCTGTATCGGATGAAGTAGAGGCGGATACTGAAACTTCTACAGAAGATACGGCAGTCGATAACGAGGAAGAAGACTAATGGCATTCACCGGCGGCAAGCCGGTTTTCTCTTTTTTAAAATCCATAACATTTCGAAGCTGTTAGGGATTTTCTATCGCTTATCAAACGAAGAAGGACTTAAAGGCCCTTTCCAAAAAGCAAAGATAAAAATCAGACAAAAAGCATGGAATGGTATGGGCTGCATACGTGTAGGTGTGCTATTAAAGAGATAATGGTTCCCCTCGATGCTCTGGATCACTTACCAAAAAAGCATAAAAAAAGAGGGGTTAACCCTCTTTTTTACAACCACTGATTAATATTGACGGTTGTTGTTTTGATATTGTTGGCGACGTTGTTTTCTTGCTCGACGGCATGCAGGGCAACGGACAGGTTCGTGTTCAAACCCTTTTTCTTTGTAGAATTCTTGTTCCCCTACAGTGAAAACAAACTTTGTGCCACAATCTTTGCAGGTGATTGTTTTATCGGTCAAGGTCTTACCTCCTTCTAAGAGTTTGGTCTACTTGGAATTTTTCTAAGATTAACTCTTAGAAAAAGGTAATCCAATTAGAGCCAAAACACATGTTTTCTACATTGTAACATATGCGAAAATGAATGACAAGGTATTTTCACGATAAATTATTTTACGTTATAAATGAAACGGTTTTCCCTGCATACACTAAGAGCGACTTCTGTCATCATCTAAAATATGTTGGTTTATCTTGGAAAAATATGGTACAATTTAGGCGTGTTTTTACAGAGAGGAGGGACATTACGTTTCAACACGTAATGACACGCTATGTCAATGCGAGAGCGCATATTGGAAATCATTGAAAAAGAGGACTACCGTCGTATGACCGTTCAGGAATTGGCGGAACGGTTAGACGTGAAAAGCAGCGAAGATTTTAAAACCTTAGTTAAAACGTTAGTCCAGCTCGAGGATGAGCGAATCTTGGAACGGGACAAAAAGGATCGTTACGATCTGTTATCACGTTTTAACCGTGAGATCGGAACCATTCATATCCATAAAAAGGGCTACGGTTTTGTCGTATTAGACGATCCCAATGAGCCTGATGTTTTTATTCCGAAACAAAAGCTGAATGGTGCCTTTCATGGTGACCGCGTCCTCATCTCGATCACTTCATCCAAAAAAGGAATGAAACGTGAAGGAGAAGTCGTCAAGGTTATTGAGCGTCGGACGAATTACGTCATTGGGGTCTATAAAGAGAAAAAGGGAGTTGGGTATGTCATCAGTGATGATCAACGCTTCCAAGCAGAAGTCGTCATTCATAAACACCATTCCCTTGGGGCCATGCCTGACCATAAAGTGAAGGTGGATATTATTCGTTACCTGAATGACCATCAGGTAGAAGGAAAAGTCGTTGAGATTCTTGGACATAAAAATGACCCGGGAATTGATATTCTATCGATCGTCTATAAACACGGCTTACCAACTATTTTCCCAATCGAGGTTATGGAACAGGTCAATCGGATTCCAGAACGGGTCAATGAGGAAGATTTAAAAGGACGCCGAGACTTCCGCGACCTGCTGATTGTCACGATAGATGGCGAAGATGCGAAGGATTTGGACGATGCGGTATCGGTTGAGCGGCTAGATAATGGGTGTTATCGGTTGGGCGTCCATATTGCGGATGTGTCTTATTATGTAAAGGAAGGCGATGTTATTGACCAGGAAGCCTATCGGCGTGGTACATCCGTCTATCTGGTGGATCGAGTCATTCCTATGTTGCCCCATCGATTGTCCAATGGCATCTGTTCCTTAAATCCAAACGAGGACCGCTTGACCATATCTTGTATCATGGAAATCGATGGAACCGGCCAGGTCATAACCTATGATATCGTTCCTTCCGTCATTCGATCTAAAGCACGAATGACCTATACCGATGTCAATAAAATACTGGTCGACCAGGATGAATCCACTTGTGAACGATACACTGAACTGGTTCCCATGTTTAAGATAATGGAGGAACTCTTCGAAATTCTCCATGAAAAACGGCGTGAACGAGGGGCTATCCACTTTGAGACATCGGAAGCCCAAATCGTTGTAGACGAAAATGGAAAACCACTCGATGTTCAGCTCAGAACCCGTGATGTAGCAGAGAAAATTATTGAAGAGTTTATGCTTGTAGCCAATGAAACCATCGCTGAACATTTCTATTGGATGAACGTACCCTTCCTCTATCGGATTCACGAAGATCCAAAAGAGGAGAAGATTCAAGCTTTCTTCCAGTTATTACAGGGGTTAGGCTACCGCGTGAAGGGGACGACAAACTACGTTCACCCTAAGGCCTTACAAGCGGTGCTGGATGAAGTGGAAGGCGAACCAGAGGCGGCGGTCATCAATACCGTTCTGCTCCGGTCGATGCAAAAGGCCCGTTATAGTGAACAAAGTATCGGGCACTACGGCCTGTCGACCAAATTTTATACCCATTTCACCTCGCCCATCCGGCGTTATCCTGATCTCATCGTTCATCGCCTGATTCGGACATACCTTTTTGAAGGGGATTTAAGTGAAGAGACGCAAAATAAATACATGGAACGACTCCCCGAAATGAGTACCCATACCTCTTTTTGTGAGCGTCGGGCGGTGGATTGTGAACGTGATGTGGAGGCGATGAAGAAAGCCGAATACATGATGGACCGAATTGGTGAAGAATATGATGGGATTATCAGTTCGGTTACGAATTGGGGCCTCTACGTTGAATTGGCTAATACGGTCGAAGGTTTGGTTCATGTTCTGGATCTAACGGATGATTTCTACTATTTCGATGAAAAGACTTATTCGCTAGTAGGAGAACGAACGAAAAAGCGGTATCGAATTGGGGATCAGGTTAAGGTACGCGTGATCGGGGCGAGCAAGGAGACGGGAGAAGTCGATTTTGCCATTGTCGGTATCGCCTCCCGAAAACGAAAGAAAGAGGTGGTTATCGAGGCGGCGAATGGAAAGGATAGAAAGAAAAAACAACGGAAGGCCATTCAGAGAAGAAAGAAGCCCTCTAAGAAGCGACGATAGCCTAGCCAAAAAGGCTGTAATCGTTTCGAGATTGCATAAAGCAGGTGATAGGAATGACGGAAAAAAAGGTTAACCTTCTGGTCCTCTTTTGGAAATTCTTCAAAATAGGCCTTTTTACCTTTGGGGGAGGATTTGTTATGATTCCTCTCATCGAGCGGGAAGTCGTCCGAAACGGATGGATTAATAAGGAAGATGTCGTAGATATCGTCGCCCTGTCCCAGTCGATTCCTGGCGCTGTTGCAGTCAACATGTCCCTTTTTAGTGGCCATCGCATTGCAAAAGCGAAAGGTGCTCTTGTGGCCGTATTGGGTTGTATTACCCCCTCAATCCTTTTGATTATCCTTATTGCGGCTTTCTTCAGTCAGCTTCAGGATGTTCCGGTTGTGAATGATATCTTTATCGGGGTTTTGAGTGCAGTCGTCGCCCTCATCTTGAAAGCGGCCGTGAATATAGCGAAGCATGCCGTTATGGATTTTTGGACGTTTCTCCTTTCCCTTCTTACGGTGGCAGGATTGATTGCTTTTCGATCCATTAGCCCGATTTTCTTCATATTAGGTGGCGGTGCAGTTGGCCTACTCTTTTATTACCTTTATCCTAAAAAGGTGCGCGAAATCCAAGCGAGAGAAATAAAAGGGGAGGGAGAACAGGATGATTGAGGGAATGAAACAGCTGGTCGAACTATTTTTCACCTTCGTGAAACTTGCCCTCTTTAACTATGGCGGTGGGTTTGCCCTCATTCCCCTAGTGGAGCATGAATTGAGGCGGACGGGATGGCTATCCCTAGAGGAGTTTAATAAAGTCATCGCAATATCGCAAATTACACCGGGTGCGGTGGCTATTAATACGGCAACCTATGTGGGGTATAAAGTAGCTGGAATCATAGGCGCTGTCACCGCTTCTCTTGCCATTCCAGTGCCTTCCTTTATCATCGTAATTTTCCTTTCCTCATTCCTGTCTCGGCATAAAGATCATCCCCTGTATAAGATGATCTTTTATGGCATTCGGCCAGTCGTCGTGGGACTCGTCATTAACGCCGCCATCGTGGTGAGTCGTGATCCGTTTTTCCATGAGGGAACGCTTCAAGTGAAGGAATGGTTTGGCCAACTCCCTTCTTGGCTTTCGAATATCGGTGCCCTGAACATGGGAAGCGTTCTCCTCTTCCTCATTAGCCTTGTCCTGGTTTTTAAGACGAAACTCAATCCCATTTTGGTTCTTGTCATTACTGGCGGAATTAGCCTGATCCTCCATCAATGGGTCATCCCATTTTTCTTTTAATCAAATCTTTTTCCCCCTTTTATTCAGGGGGTTTTTTAAGTCCTCCTTTGCCTAATTATCATTGAGCTTCTTGTTGTATCTATGATATAATGGGTCTAGACTAGATAACGGGAATACCCAATAAAAAAGCGTATGGATGTGAGGTCAAAGAAGTTGAAGAAGGAATTGGTCAAAAAGTATGTTTTATTATCATTAGGCGTTTTATTAAGCACTTCTTCAGTTGTCCTTATTTTACGGCCCAATGGGCTGATGACGGGTGGCATTACCGGTCTATCGCGTATCGTTGAGACGAGTCTTTCTAAGGTTACCGATTGGGACTCCAATCTCGTGTTTAGTATTAGTTATTACTTATTAGCCCTTCTCATTTTATTTTTGGCTTTTATTTTTTTAGGAAAAAAAGACGGCATGCGCATTATTGTCATGTCCCTCGTCTATCCTACGATGATCCTACTGTTGACACTCATGGATGTGCCAAAAATCATGATCCAGTTGCCTGTTGAACAGGATGGCGTGATCATCGGCTACCTGCAAGACACGCTTATTCCGGCGATACTTTATGGCGTCTTTGCAGGTTCGGGCTCGGGACTCGTGGTACGGAGCGGATTTACGACCGGGGGATCGGATACCATCGCTAAAATCCTTTATCGACGCCTTCTACCCTTTATCAGTATTGGAATCCTCATGCTCGTAGTGGACAGCCTTGTCATCTTATCCTCGATTTTCGTCTTCGATTTACACATCGTTCTCTATGCATTTGTATCGAAGTTCGTCTACATGAAGTTTGTCGATATCGTCGTCTTCGGATTTGGTAACAACAAGGTTAAGATTGAAATCTTAAGCCATAAGAACGAAGAGATTAAAGAATATATCATGAATACCTTAAAACGGGGCGTCACGATTCACGAAGCGGAAGGTGGCTACAGCCATGTAAGAATTGCACAGATTATGTGTATTTGTTCGCCTCGGGAAAGCCTCCTCATTAAAAAATATATCGCCAGTGTCGACCCCGATGCTTTCGTCTATATTACAAAAATTGATTCGATTTGGGGCCGTGATTTTAAAAGCATCACGCTCGATGAATTAGGGGATAATTAGTTATTATTCATAATGAATCATAATTAATGATGAAAATATTTAAAAATAAAATCAAAAGAAGTGTTGGAGGGGAAACATGAAAAAGGTTAAGAAAGCGGTTATTCCCGCAGCTGGATTAGGAACACGGTTTTTGCCTGCGACTAAGGCACAGCCGAAAGAGATGTTACCGATCGTGGATAAGCCAACGATCCAATTTATTATTGAAGAGGCCATCGCATCCGGAATTGAAGAAATATTGATCATTACATCTGCCACGAAACGATCGATTGAAGATCATTTCGATAAGTCGTATGAGCTCGAGGATACCCTTCGCAAGAAAGGAAAGTGGGATCTCTTAAAAATCGTCGAGGAGGTCACAAACTTAACGGATAACCTGCACTACATCCGTCAAAAAGAAGCCCGTGGGCTTGGGCATGCGGTGTTATGCGCAAAGGCATTCATTCGGGACGAACCCTTTGCGATTCTATTGGGGGATGATATTGTTCATGCAAAGGATTGTGAGCCAGCCTTGAAACAACTCATCCGACAATATGAAAAGGTCGGCGCTTCGATTGTTGGCGTCCAACGGGTACCGAAAGAAGACGTGTCCAAGTACGGGATTGTGGAACCCTCTATTCAACACCCGTCGGGAGGAAGGCTCCATCGTCTAGTTGGCATGGTTGAAAAGCCAAATATTGAGGAGGCACCAAGCGATTTAGCGGTACTGGGCCGTTATGTTCTTACTCCTGAAATCTTTGATATGTTGGAAACTCAAGAACCTGGAAGCGGTGGGGAAATCCAGTTAACCGATGCCATTCGGCGCCTGATGGATAAACAGGCCGTCTATGCCTATGAGTTTGAAGGCATACGTTATGACGTTGGGGATAAATTCGGCTTTGTGAAAGCAACCATCGATTATGCTTTGGAACGAGAAGACCTCAGGGATCAAGTCGCAAGCTATATCAAAGCATTGGCAGAGAAATTAGGCTAATCATTTCGTTAGGACACATGGGAGGTCGCTATACATGCATAAAACCATACGTGTACTGATACTCACCGCTCCATTTGGCAATGGCCATCTTTCAGTAGCGAAGGAAATCCAACGTGAATTGGAAACATACCCGAATGTTAACGTCATTCAGTATGACCTCTATACGGAAGAATATTACTACTTGACGAAATTTTTACGGAGGTATCATCTGCGCCAATACAAAAAGGGCTTATCACAATGGTCCTATAAGTACATCTATTACAACTCCGGTAAATTGTTGAAAACAAGGATTGGACGACTTTATGAACGGTTTGGCAGAAAGCGGTTGATTCGTAAGATAAAAGAGGTACAGCCTGATCTGATCTTGAATACATTTCCAGTGAACTGTTCTTACTATTTGAAGGAAGCAGGTATTGACCTCCCAGTATTTACCATGATTACCGATTACTATGCCAACGAAAACTGGATCCATCCCAATTTAACCTGTCATTTTGTTGCTTCCGAAAACGTGGTCGACCAGTTACTCAATAAAGGCATAGCTGAGCAGCAGGTGTTGTTGACAGGCATTCCCGTACGCGAACCGTTTTATCAACCCAAATCGAAAGAAGAAGTCGAGGCCATCCGGAAAGAGCATCGCATTGACCCGAGCCATAAAGTCGTATTAGCCGTTGCTGGAGCCAAAGGAGTCTTACCGCAATTTAAGTTGATGGCCAAACGCCTTAGTACGTTAACGGATGTAACCCTACTTCTGGTTTGTGGCAACCAAAAGAAGTTGTACCGCCAGTTGGCCAAAACGTTTAAGGACAAGCCGAACGTCCGTGTTTTTCCATACGTTAACGATATGGATCGCTTAATGGCTATTAGCGATCTCATGGTGACGAAACCGGGAGGCATTACGATTACAGAATGTGCGCAAATGGGCTTGCCACTCGTTCTCTTTAAACCGATTTATGGCCAAGAATTAGAAAACGCTCGTTATTTTGCTAAACGCGAAGCAGCCGTTGTGGTCCATCGCATGGATGAATTGGTGCAAGCAGTTCAAGACATCCTGTCCGATGAAAACCGTCTCGCGATGATGAAGAAAAACATAGCGGATATAGCCCAAAAAGATTCGGCTCACCGTATCGTTCAGCGTATGCTCGCAGAACTTGGTGATCGGGATGAAAATCAAGAAAATCAAGAAGTTGCAAGCGGATTGGTATGAAGTGACCCTCGAACGGGAGGGTAAAACCGAGACGTTCAAGCTAACGGATGACTTATTGGTTGAATACCGTCTGGTGGGAAGTCAAACCCTCGATGACCTCCAATACGAGCAGCTTAAGCAACTTGCCGACTATGCCCGCTGCTTTAATCAAGCGCTAAACTACCTTACCCATCGCATGCGCACCGAACAGGAAATCCGGGATTATCTAAACAAAAAAGGCTGCCCGCCAGATGATCGGGAAGCCATCATTTCAAAATTAAAGCGATTGAAGTACATCGATGATGAGCAGTTTGCTATGCTTTATGCCAAGGAACAGTTCAAGAATAACCGTGGACCATTATGGATCACAGACCAACTCCTTAAAAAAGGTGTAAATAAGGCATTAGCCGAAAGGACGATTGCGCAGATTTCCCCAGAGGCGTTTAACCGTCAAATGGTTGAATACATGGCGAAGCTAGACCGGATGTATCGAATGAAACCCATTCCGAAACGGAGACAATCCATTCTTCGTACGCTCCTTAATCGAGGGTATGAATTCGAGGCAATTCGGGATGCCTTTGAATCTTTTTCTTTCACTCCGCTGGAAGATGAACATGAACTGGCGCGAAATGAGGCGGAAAAAGCCTATCGAAAGTGGAAGCATAAATATGAAGGGTATGAACTAAAGGAGCGCTTAGTTGCGCGGCTGACCTATAAAGGCTATTCCTATCCCGTTATTAAAGAGGTCCTTGATCAGCTATTTTCTGAAGAATCGGTCACTTCATGATGACCAGTCGAATGAAGTAGAAGTGGTTACGCCACTTCTTTTTGTTTTGGATGATCCCTATCGTTGTCAAATCTGCCAATATCGTTTATACTAAAACTAAATAAATCATTTATTAGTTATTGAATATTGAAGGAACGAGAACATGAACATTCAAATCATCGGCATTAACGATCACAAAATACGAGTCGGCATGCGCAATCTTTTAAACGCCTATGCCCCTTACTTTCAATCGCTTCAAGGTGAAGATCGAAACCAGCTATTTTTTCACCTCATTACGTCAGCCGATACGGCAGCGGTAATTGTAAAGGATGATCGTCAAAAAATATTGCTTGAAAGACAAGTGAAGTTGCCCTCTGAACAACCCGATCGGGTCATTAAGTATGCCGTATTGCAGGCTTTGTTTGATATATTATCTCAAATAACGAACTATCGCTTGCCTTGGGGAGTGTTAAGTGGCATAAGGCCGACGAAATTGGTCCATCACTACAAATCCCTGGGAATGAGTGATGAACAAATTCACGATCACTTGATGAACTTTTACTATCTTAGCTCTGAAAAAGCGGAAGAATTGATTCGAATCGTCAACCATCAACTCGTTTCGATGCTCCCGTTTTCAGATCTAAAACGGGAAATTAGCGTATACATCAATATTCCTTATTGCGTATCACGTTGTACATACTGTTCGTTTACGGCATATTTACGAGGAAAAACGCGGGTGATGCCTAATCAATACGTTGAGGCATTGTGTGATGAGATTCGACGGTTCAAACGGGTTGTTGAGGATTTGAAACTGAGGATAACGACCGTCTACATTGGTGGGGGGACTCCAACGGCCTTAACGCGTGATGAATTGGCTAAAGTCCTTTTAGAGGTGGAACATTTGATTGAGGGGCAGAACCTTTTGGAGTACACGCTTGAAGCGGGACGACCCGATACGATAGACGAAGAAAAACTCAAACTTATCAAAGGCACATCCGTCACACGTATTAGCATCAATCCGCAAACCTTTCATGAGGAGACGCTATCGCGAGTCAACCGCCAGCATTCCGTTCAGGCGATTTACGACGCCTTCTTTCTTGCACGGGCTATGGGTTTTAATCGGATCAATATGGATCTTATCGTTGGCCTACCAGGAGAAAAGCCTTTGGATTACCTGGAGTCGTTAAACCACACCATCGCATTGCAGCCAGAATCCATCACCGTCCACGCCTTGGCAATCAAAAGAAGAGCAGCCCTGCGGGATGACTATGATCTGTCCCGTTTAAGTCAGGACTTTTCCGATGCGTTTCAGGAAGGGAAAAAACGTCTTCATGCGGCTGACTATGTGCCTTATTACCTTTATCGACAAAAGAATATCATGAGCGGATTAGAAAACATCGGTTATGGAAAAAAAGGAGAAGTTTCTCCTTATAACATCCTGATGATTGAAGAAGCCCAAACGATTATTGGCTTAGGCTGTGGGGCTTCGAGTAAGTTTTTGGATTACGATTTAATCCTAAATCCTCGGGATCTATCGACTTATCTTAAGACGTATCGAGACTATCTCGAACGGAAAGCGATGAAATTGAAAGGATGTGAATGGAATGGCTGATCTTTTTCAACTGAACGCGAAGAAGATCAAAGATGTTCAAAACCGCGAACCCATTACGCTATATGCAAGGATTGACCAGATTGCAACCTTGACGGCATCGAATGGCACGGACTATTTTAATATGACCCTATCAGATGATACGGGGTCAATTAATGCGAAAAAGTGGGATGTGAAGGTGGAAGAGAAAAACATGTTTCGCAGTGGCGAGCTTGTATACATTGAGGGCATTGGCGGGGAATATAGTGGAAAACCACAACTTATTATACAAACGATGCGACATGTTAATCCCTTCGATCCGATAGATGAAAGCACCTTCTATCCAAAGGCGCCGGATTCCATAGAAGAGTTGAAGTCCTTTATTTACTCCTATATCGAAAAGATTGAGAATCAGCATTTGTATGTGATAACGAAAACCCTTGTTGAACGGTATGAAGAGCGGTTCTTTCTATACCCTGCAGCGACTCGAAATCATCATGCCTATCTATCTGGTCTTGCTTATCATGTGAAGAGCATGTTACGGTTGGCAGATGCATTTATCAATCAGTATCCTCAATTGAATCGCGACTTGATGTATGCGGGGATCATCCTGCATGATCTGGGAAAAGTGATAGAGCTGTCGCATCATATGGCACCTGAATATACGGTTGAAGGTAAACTGATAGGACATATCAGCCTTTGTTTTGAAGCCATCCGACAAGTTGCTGATGAAAAAGGGTTTAAGTCAGAAGAAATTCTTATTCTACAACATATGGTACTCTCGCATCATGGCGAACTTGAGCATGGTTCACCTAAGCAACCGATGATTTTAGAAGCTGTCGTCCTTCATCTGATTGACGAAGCGGATGCAACGATCAATATGATCCTGAAAGAATTAGAAGAGACGCCACCAAAAGATTTTACCAAACGAATTCGAGCATTAGACGGGCAGACATTTTATCATCATGCCATTGGAGAGAAAAATAAAAATAAAGGGGCTGTAAAATAATTACCTAAATAGGTGATGTTTCAGCCCC
>DATCJW010000090.1:0-3973 GCA_036562595.1 Haloplasmataceae bacterium
CATCAGCATTGACCAAGAAGGGGGCATGGTCACCCGGATCTTTCACGGAGCGACCTTTTTCCCTGGACAAATGACTATCGGCGCTACAGACAAGCCGGAATACGCCTATCGAATCGGTCAGATGATGGGGAAAGAGTTGTACCATTTAGGTATCAACTTCAATCTTGCCCCTGTCCTTGATGTCAACAATAATCCCTATAATCCGGTCATTGGGGTAAGGAGTTATGGAGACTCCCCGGAAAAGGTGGCCCGTTTTGGGGTCCAATTCATAAAAGGATTACAGGAGAATCGGGTTTTAGCCACGGCGAAACATTTCCCTGGCCATGGGGATACGTCTGTGGACTCCCATTTGGACCTTCCTGCAGTAAACCACGATCTCCAACGACTCGAGACCATAGAGTTATATCCTTTCAAACAAGCCATTGATCATGGTGTTGCGGCGATTATGACCGCACATGTCCTCTTTCCCGCCTATGAACCGGATCGCCTGCCGGCCACATTATCCAAACGGGTTCTAACAGGCCTGTTACGTGAAAAGCTACATTTTAAAGGATTAATTGTCACCGACTGTTTGGAGATGAAAGCCATTGACAAGTATTTTACAACCGAACGGGCAGCCGTAATGGCACTGAATGCGGGTGTAAACCTCTTAACGATATCACATACGAAAACCCGTCAAATCGGCGTCCTTGAAGCCATCGAACAGGCGGTTCAGGCTGGAGAACTCGATGAGAAGGTGATCGATGGGTTATTAGCCCGAGTATTGGAATATAAAGCGAAAATTCTTCCAGATGTCGAGGCTTTCTTACATCAAACGTATGAGGAGGCCCAATCCGTTGTCAATCATCCAGACCACCGTACTTTTGCACAGAAGGTAGCCGATGAGGCCTTAACCCAAGTAAAGGGTACGCAATTTGCGACTCCGAAACAACGGACACTCTTTTTGGCTCCACGGCCCCAAGCCTTGACGATAGCGGATGATGAGGTGGGAACGAAAGGATTACTGGAGGAAGTCGAACGCCACTTCCCCCATTGGACGGTTCAATCCATCTCCCTTACGCCTTCACCTGATGAAATCCAGAACATTCTTTCTCAGGCCAAAGCTTACGAACAGGTCGTTCTGGGAACATATAATGCCAACATCTTTAAAGAACAACGGCAACTGATGGAACGGCTGAAGGAAACGGCGAAGGCCTTATACGTCATCGCATTGCGCAACCCTTATGACTTGATGGAGATCGAGATAAACGGCCTTGCCGTTTACGAATATACCCATTTAACGATTCATACGATTGTTCGCTACCTTAAAGGTGAACTCAAGCCTAATGGCGTGTTGCCCGTTCACATACCATGAAGGGGAGAGGATCAAGATGAATGAATGCATCCTTTGTGTTGATGCAGGAGGGACAA
Source organism: Haloplasmataceae bacterium (assembly GCA_036562595.1). Taxonomy (GTDB): domain Bacteria; phylum Bacillota_I; class Bacilli_A; order Haloplasmatales; family Haloplasmataceae; genus DATCJW01. The sequence continues at coordinate 1,411 of DATCJW010000090.1, forward strand.
AAACAGAAGTCGTTGCCTACACGCTTGATGGGAAGACCATCACTACCCATTTCGGCGGCAGCGGGAATTTTGCCTTTGAGCCTGATCTGGCCATTGAAAACGTCTTTCAAACATTAAAAACGGTATACGATCAAATTTCAGATCGCTACCAGATTAGGCTTATCCTCATGGGGATTTCAGGATATGGGGCGGTAGCGGACAAAGAGGGATTTCTGTTTCGATTCCGTTCGGCTTTTCGGACCGATGTCCATGCGGTCGATGATGCCAAGCTTGCCCTTTACACCCTTGTAAAGGAAAACCTACAGGAAGCGGTTCTCGTGTTAGCAGGAACGGGAAGCGCTTGTTACGGCATGAAGGGGGATAAGACTCTCCTCATCGGCGGATGGGGCCATCTTCTAGGAGATGAAGGATCAGCCCATCACGTCGTGCTTGAAACGTTCCGACTCATGATCCGTGACGAAGATGAAGGGCGGCCCCCTCGGCCACTATCCAAGGCGTTTCTGAACCATTTGGGATTAACCTCTACTTTTGATGTGAAAAAGGTGGTTTACTCTTGGACGAAATCACAGCTTGCAGCCTTGGCCCCTTTCCTCGTAGAACAGGCAGAAGCGGGTGATCCCGATGCGCAGCGCCTGTTGAAAGCTTCGGGTGAAGCCTTAGGAAAACACGTTATCTTAGCTTTTCAAAGGCTTCATTTAAGCCCGAATGCCGTCATCGGTTGTCAAGGCAGCTTCATCCGCAATGTCCCGATGGTCAAACAAGCGATGATCGAAACCGTTCATCGGATCTATCCAAAGGCCCAGCTGGTGGAAATCGAAGAACGTCCGATTCGCGGGGCCTACTATTTGGCACGCCGGATGCTCAGGCGAGGTGAAAGGATTTGATTGGCATTGGCCTGATGAGTGGAACGTCCTTAGATGGGATCGATGCAGCACTGGTTGAGATACAAGAGGATAATGGACGGATTCGGTATCAGCTCATTCATTTTCTAACGAAACCTTTTCGTCCAGGAATCCGGGAAGAAATTGAACGGGCGATCAGTTTAGAACGATCAACTGCCCAACTGATTTGTAGCCTGAACTTTAAGCTCGGTTATGAATTTGCGGCATCCGCCCAATGCGTCGCAAAGGAAGCGGGCGTTCCGATGGAACGTGTCGATTTTATTGCCAGCCATGGCCAAACCATTTGGCATCAACCCATTGAGGAAGGGGAATACGTTCCCTCCACCCTTCAAATCGGAGAGCCAGCGGTCATTGCCTATGAGACGGGGCGGCCCGTCATCTCCAATTTCCGAGTGATGGATATGGCCGCTGGCGGGCAGGGCGCCCCTCTTGTCTCCTATACTGACTATCTGCTGTATCGAAGCGATGACGAACATCTCGTATTGCAAAATATCGGGGGAATCGCTAATTTGACCTATTTACCGAAAGGATGCACCATCGATGACGTCCGTTCCTTCGATACAGGGCCCGGAAATATGATGATCGATGAAGCGGTTAAACGCTATTTCAACCTTCCTTATGATCCAGATGGATCGATTGCTAGAAGGGGATGCGTCATTACGCCGCTCCTAAACCGATTGATGGACGACCCTTTCATCCAAATGGCTCCCCCGAAGACAACGGGGCGAGAGCGATATGGAAAGCAGTATGTGGAACGAATCATTGCATCCCTTGATGAAGCCGTTCGAGCAGAAGACGTGGTAGCAACCTTCACGGAATTTGTCATCCAGTCGATTGTCCATCACTACCGACAATTGGGACCAATCGACCGCGTTATCGTATCTGGAGGAGGGAGCCGCAATCAATACATTCTCAATGGCTTAAAGCGTGAACTATCCTGTGATGTCGTCCCCCTTGAAGCGATCGATGAGAATTCCGATGCAAAAGAGGCCATCGCCTTTGCCTTATTAGGATATGAAACACTTCATGGACGAACCAATAACGTGAAACAAGCGACAGGAGCCAGACGAGCCGTCATACTAGGACACATCACCCCTAAACCATATTAGAAAAAAGGAGTTATGACGATGGTGAATATAAAGGAAATAACTACCGAGAGAAGGAATCCACGCACGATGAATATCGATGCGATGTCGACGATTGACATCATTAAGACGCTCAACCAGGAGGACCAACTCGTCCCCTTGGTGGTTGAAAAAGCTTTGCCTCAAGTGGCGGTTGTCATCGATAAAGTTTATGAAGTGCTCTATAACGGTGGACGTCTCATTTACATGGGGGCAGGGACGAGCGGACGGATTGGCATTTTGGACGCCAGCGAATGCCCGCCAACCTATGGTACGGATCCCGATATGGTCATTGCGCTTATCGCTGGAGGCGAGAAAGCCATGACCGTAGCCATTGAAGGAGCGGAAGACGACACCGAGATGGCCGTAGCCGATTTAAAGCGAATCCATCTGTCGAACAAGGACATCCTCATCGGTTTGTCGGCCAGCGGGCGGACCCCTTACGTCGTGGCTGGCGTGCAATATGCGAAAAAGGTGGGCGCATTGACCGCTTGCGTAACGACGAGCGAACGGACCATCCTTGCCCAAATGGTGGAC
>DATCJW010000107.1:0-10431 GCA_036562595.1 Haloplasmataceae bacterium
CCATAATACCGTCCTTCGATTCGTATAATATCCGTGCTCTGGCACTTAGGGCACACTTTCGATCGTTTCATTATAGCCCCCTTTTTATTATAAATCCGTTTTTATGTCGCTTGGTCGTTCCCAGGTTATCCGTCCCAAGCGATCCGTCCGAATGTCATACAGGAGAATATCGATGACTTTATCATAATCAATCCGATTGCCCGGTAATAAGCACCCACGGTTTCGACCAATTCGTTCTATAATGGTAGCGGGATCGCCGTCGAGATGTTCGAGTTTGTATCTCAGCTTCAACTCTTCCGGATAGTTTTCACGCAAAAAGCGTAAGGCGAAAATAGCGACATCATGGAGGGGCAAGATCTCATCCTTAATGGCACCGGTCACCGCTAGACGATACCCAACCGCCTGGTCTTCAAATTTAGGCCATAACACACCCGGAGTGTCCAACAACATCATTTCATTTTCCACATTGATCCACTGCTGGACTTTCGTCACACCCGGGCGATCACCCGTTTTCGTCGCTTTCCGTTTTGCCAACATGTTAATCAAGGTGGATTTTCCCACATTGGGAATGCCAAGAATAAGCGCCCGAAGGGGGCGCTTTTTTAAACCTTTTTTCCGTTCCCGTTCAAACTTATCTTTCAGAACTTCTTTCGCGGAAGGCACAATACGGTTCATATTCGTACCATTGACACAATCGATGGGCAACGCCTGAATTCCCCGCTCTTTATAATATTTGATCCACTCTTCCGTTTTTTCGGGATCCGCTTTTCCCGCTTTATTGAGGAGGATCAGCCGGTATTTATTTTGAATGATGCGATCCACTTCGGGATTACTCGAAGAATAGGGGATCCGCGCATCCCGTAATTCAAAGACAATGTCCACATATTTCAGCCGCTCTTGGATCAACCTTAAAGCCTTGGCCATATGACCAGGAAACCATTGTATAGTCATCGGATCACCCTTTCTATTTCACGCGCCCGAATCCTCCTCTGGTGCGGAAAATCACCTTACCTTGAAACAACTCTTCACGGACCAAGCCAATTTCTTCATCATCGCTGTCAATGCTAACTTGACGGTTATCACCAAGTACAAAGTAATACCCCTCAGGAATTCGGACGCCATCAGCCGTAAAACATTCGGAGACGCCACTCATCGAACAAATCTTTTCAAGGGTATAGTCCTCCTCGGGACGATAGATCCCATCCTTGATATAATCCTCTTGAAGCGGCTCCCCATTGAGATATAGTTGGTTATTCTTATATTCGAGATAGTCACCGGGGACACCGATGAGCCGTTTAATCAGATATTTCCCCGGTTTTCTCGGATCTTCAAACACTACAATATCGAACCGCTCAAGTTTACCTAATCGCCAAAGGATTAATTTATCGCCCTCGTAAAGCGTGGGTTCCATCGAGGACATTTCAACTCTCACAAAGGTCACAACGTGTTTGGATATGAACGTGGCAATAAAATAGGCCAGTAGGATGATGAGAACATAGCTTAATACTTCGCGTATCATCCGTTCGCTTTTCATCCTTGGCTCTTTTTGATCGGTTGGGCCTTCATCATGAGGTTCCTGATTTTCATCATTTGGGAGAATCTTTTCCTCATTCATTTGAACTTCAGCTTTTTCCTTCGTATCGATCGTTTGAAATAGGTCGCGTTCTTGTTTTTCCATACTATCCTACTCTTTCTTTCTGGCGATCGTATGATCAATGCTTTATTTTATTATATCATTTATTCCAACATTTTTATACTATGCAATGAAAAAGGACTTACAATGTAAGTCCTTTAACGAATACCGTTCACTAACGACGTTCTTTAATACGAGCTTGTTTCGTCGATAGATGACGAATGTAGTAAAGTTTCGCACGACGTACTTTACCACGCCGGACGACTTCAATCTTCTCCACGAAAGGCGAATGCAAGGGGAAAATACGTTCCACGCCTACACCGTAAGAGACCTTACGAACCGTAAAGGTTTCGCTGATTCCGCCGCCACGACGGGCAATGACTAGTCCTTCGAATACTTGAATCCGTTCCCGATCGCCTTCTTTGATCTTCACGTGGACGCGAACTTGGTCACCAGGGCGAAAATCGGGAATATTAGTCTTCAAATATTCTTGTGTAATAGATTCAATAAGTTGCTGACTCATCGTTTCACACTCCTTAAACCACATGTTCATGGATCCATCGTCCAGCGGAACACGGTTACTTATTACACGAGTGATATATTATCATAAAGTTACTGAAATGGCAAGATGAATTATCATTTCTCGACTTATTTTTCATCTTTCGATTCCTCTTTGATAACCTCTTGTAAGAGTGCCAGTTCTTCTTCCGTAAAAGGGTAGTTTTCTAATAGGTCAGGGCGCTTTAAATACGTGCGACGAAGGGCCTCTTTCTTTCGATAACGAGCAATTTTCCCGTGATCCCCGCTAAGCAGCACATCTGGGACCTTCATTCCTTTGAAGTCCCTTGGCCGGGTGTATTGAGGATATTCTAATAATCGCATGGAAAAGGAATCGGTTTGATGGGATTCCTCTTTGTTCAGTACGTTGGGCAAAAGGCGAGTAACAGCGTCGAGAATGACTAAGGCCGCCAGTTCTCCACCCGTTAACACGTAGTCGCCAATAGAAATCTCCTCATCAACTAAATACTCGGTGACGCGGTGGTCGACCCCTTCGTAATGTCCACAGATAATGACCAAATGTTCCTCATCTTTAAGCCTCTGGGCCACTTTTTGGGTAAAGGGAGTCCCTGCTGGCGAGGTGAGGATGACTTTCCGATTTTTATCCGGTAAAGCATTTAATGCATCATAAATGGGCTGAATCATAAGAAGAAGGCCAGGCCCTCCACCGTAAGGATAGTCATCTACCCTTCCATGCTTGTTGGTGGTATACTCACGAAAATTTATGACGTTAACTTCAATGGCACCGATTCCAATCGCTCGTTTCATAATGGATTCTTTGAGATAGGCATGGATGATTTCGGGAAAAAGCGTTAGAATGTCCACCCGCATTAGTCGTCACCCAACAACCCTTCGATGACATGGATGCGAATGGTGCGGGTTTCAAGATCCACTTCACGGATAAATTCATTGACAAAGGGAATCATATGTTCCTTCCCGTCATCCGTACTCACAATGAGAAGGTCGCTCGCGCCATGGTTAACAACCTTTTTAACAATCCCTACCTCCTGATCCTCTTCAGTGACGACCGTACACCCCATCAGTTCAAAATAGTAATATTCATCCTCATCAAGTAAAGACAGATCCGACGTATGGACATACAGTTCGCTTTTGACAAGAGGCTCTACATGATCGATTGTGGGATACTCCTCGAATGAGAGAAGATCGAATTGCTTATGTTCCCGATGGCTTTTAACTGTGACGGGAACCATCTCCTCATTTAAACGCAAATAGAGGCGGCTACCCTTCGCATACCGTTCATCCTTAAAATCCGTTTCTGAAATCACTTTAACTTCTCCTTTTAAAGCGTGGGTTCCCACAATTTTACCGACATAAATATACTCATCCATAATCTCACCACTTTCCGCTTCCTAGTATGAACACCATTGAACTTCATTATTTATTATAGGATATGAAAAACACCCACTCAAGTGGGTGCATTCGATTAGAATGAATCAAAGTTTATACGAACACGTTTATCATGTTTGGTCGCCGCGGCGTAACAGACTGTTCGGATCGCTTGTGCAATGCGGCCGCCTTTACCAATGACACGCCCAAGGTCTGCGGGATTTACGATGACCTCATAGACGATGTACCCATCCGCATCCTCATCAAATTGTTTGACTATAACTTCGTCCTTGAATTCTACCAGCGGGTCAATCATCGTTTTAATTAAATTTTCGAGATTCATCGTTACTTACCGTTCTTCATTTGATGGAATTTTTCCATAATGCCTTGGCGTGATAATAGGGAACGGACCGTGTCGGTTGGTTGCGCCCCATTGGATAACCATCTTAAGGCTGCTTCTTCATTAATTTTAATTTCGGCCGGATCCGTTAGTGGATTGTAAGTACCGATAATCTCAATGAATCGACCATCCCGAGGCGCACGTGAATCCGCGGCAACAATCCGATAAAATGGACGTTTCTTGGAACCAAAGCGTTGTAGGCGTAATTTGACCATGATGAATCCTCCTATAATCTGTTAAGTATTTTTCCTTGACACATGTATTATATCCTGTATCTCAACACTTGTCAACAAAATAATAAGGCTTTTGAGAATAAACACAAAAGCCTTTCTTCATTAATTATAATGAAAAGTTAAAAGCTTCCAAATCGACTAATGATTCTTCAACCTGCTTAACCCCTTGTAACCGTTTAATCGCATTCATGGTCTTATCCAGGTCTTTCGCATCTATATACAAATAGGCGTACTTCTGACGTCGCGAAACGTAAATGAGATTACCGTATTTTTTTAAACGTGGAACCACGTGCTTCCGATTAAAATACACGATTAATAGTTTTCTTGCGATTTCCATGATTTCACCTACTCGTCTGAAAACAAGTATTTTAGTGCGGACTTCTTATGCCGATTCGATATACCGATGACAGCTTGAAGCGATTCTTCAATATGGTAGAGGGTCGTTTCAAATTCCTTTTCTAATCGTTTATAGCGATTAAAGGTCGGATGGTTCATGAGTGCTATCTTGGCCTTTTGATACTCCTTTTTGATTCGGACATAATCGGGATGGTAGGTTCCAAAGCGGCTCATTTCCTCAAAAGCATCCTGTTTCTTTTTAAACTCTTGTAACAGTGTCTGAACCTCATCATCCCGCTCAACCTTTTGTTGATACGCCTTGTATGTTTGAAACAGTTCGCTTCGGCAGATCGCGTCCGCCAGTTCATAGGCCTTAATCAAAATAGCTGTTGTGTCCATAACATTTCACCTATTTTTATTATACATGAACAAGGCAACAAACACAACGTCAACCATTCCCTTTAAGGTATTCCGCCAAAAGCTGCAGAAGTGCGACCTGATTTTTAAACCGTTCAAGGCGGTGATAAGCCGTCAGCTTCATCTCTTCTTTCGCGACTCGCCGAAATTCTGAGTAACGGTCGGGGTACCGAGCAAGAATTTTATACCAATCGGGATGGGTCCGTAAATAGAAGAGGAGATGATCGTCTTGATAAATCTCTCGAATGGGCGGAAGCGGGCGCCTATTCATACTCATCATATCGTCTAAAGAGCGGGTCTATTGGACGGCGCGGGCGATAGGGGGCCATGGGCGGTCGGTCGGGATGTCTTTTCCCTCCATTCAACATTTGAATGAGGCTCAATACCTTTTGTATATTATTAATATATTTTGTTATATCATCAGGATTCAACCGCTTCACATAGTTAAGCGCCTGCCGTATGAATTCCTGGCCGTCCCCTTTACCGCTTTCTACCTGATCCGCCTCATCTTGACGATAGGCTTTCCAAAACGGATCCTCCTCTCCTAACAAAACCCATTCCTCGTATAAAGCTTGCCACGTGTATTCACCACTTCGAACCAATTGTCTTAATTTAGGATGGCGTCTGACGAAAGATTTGAACTGTTCAATCCGTTGGTCCATCGTTATTCCTCCTTTCACTTCTATCTACTAATAGATTAAGCATAAGCCTTAAAAAGGTGTCAAAAATTCTAGGCAATCGATGAAATCGAGTGATCAAATAGGCCATCATGACGCCCTTTTTATTGACATAGTCATATATTAATAGTGATCTTGACTAAAGGAGGAGTTGTTGGATGATGTATCCCTACATGGATCGTTACGGATATGGTTATTGCGGTTGCCAAGATGAGCCTTATTTCGGATGGACAGGCGGCTATCCGTTTTACCGCGTCGGTACGAACTATGCCCTCATTCTCGTCTTGTTCATCCTCTTAGTTATCATCGGCGCAACACGTTTCTAATGGATTGAAACGATAACGTTTGGGGACGTTTGATGCGTCCCCATTGCTTTTTTATAAATTCCTGATATAATAATTTTGTTTAGAGGCATGTTGGAAAGGAGGAAGATCCATGATTACGATGAAAGATATTATTCGGGAAGGACATGAAACACTATACAAAGTTGCCGAAGAGGTTCCTATCCCCATGCCGGAAGAGGATAAAGAGCTCCTCTTTAAAATGATGGAATATGTGAAAAATTCTGTTAATGAAGAGATAGCGAAAAAATACGGGTTACGCCCCGCTGTCGGGTTGGCTGCGCCACAAGTGAACGTATCCAAACGGATGACTGCCATTCATACGTGGGATGAAAAGAATCGCTCCCTTCATTCATATATGATGGTTAACCCTAAGATCGTCAGCCATTCGGAAGAACTGACCTATCTCCCTATGGGCGAAGGCTGCCTATCCATTGACCGCGAGGTGGAAGGACTCGTGATGCGTTATCGCCGGGTTACGATTGATACGTACCTTTTAAAAGAAGACGGTACTCTCGAAAGGGTTCGCCTTCGCTTGAAGGGCTATCCTGCCGTCGTCGCCCAGCACGAAATCGATCACTTAAACGGCATTCTATTCCCCCAACGTATTCATCCGGATAATCCCTACTTCATTCCTGAAGGCGCCGTACCGATTGAGTTTAATCTCGATTAATTTGGCTCTTAACTGATCGTTTCCTGCGTTTAGTCTAGCTTAAGCTAGACTTTTTCAATGCTTATCTGAAGAAAAAAACCACGTCTTTTTTGACGTGGCAGGTTACTTAGTTGATGAGGGTCTTGTTTTCTTCATAGAAGCGGTTCAGGAAAGCCGCCAGTCGCTTATTCGGGTGCGTTTCATAGGCCTTTTCATAATAATCAAGTGCCTGCTGCCGATCGAGAAAACCCGTTTGGTAAAGCCGCCCAATGGCAAAATACAGTTGGGCGCGTACTTCCGGCGTCAGGTCATCCGGATTGATGCGGTTATAGATTTCAAGGGCTTTCTGGTAATCACGGTAGTATTCGGCATAGATTTGGGCGGCAATAAAGTATGCCGCATAGAAAGGGGCATTAAGTTCAATAATTTGATTAAAATAACGCAATGCTTCTTCAATCTGTCGTTCGTTAAACAGTTTATAAAAAGCGACTATAGATAGGGCGTTTAGATTACTGGGATTAATTTCCACGACCTTTTCGAAGTATAACATGGCGTCGTCGGGATCCTGCTCGACTGCCGCCTTTAAATAGCCGATAAGAAGGAGGGCATGTTGATCCTTATACGGTCGCTCTTCAGCGATTCGGATGTATTCACGTGCTTCTTGAATTTTACCGATATTGGCGTGGAGGTTAGCCAGGTAACAAGGATAGATGGCATCATCTTTGAAGTAGTCCATCGCTTGTTTTAAGAGATCAATCGCCTGATTAAAATCGCGATATTCAACAATCAAGAGTTGACAAAATTCTAATACTAGGATATGGTTTAATTGACCTGTAGCGAGTGCCTGCTGGAAACGTTCGTATGCCCGTTCCTTTTGCCCCAATAAGAGATGGATTTGACCCATATAGGTGAGCACGAGATGATTTCGCGGAGACAATTCTAATGCCTTTTCACATAGTGCCATAGCTTCATCGTAATGATCATCTAAATAGGCATAGAGGATATAGGCTTGGTAAGCATATAACTTCCAATGCTCAACCTGTTCAAGGCCTTTTTGTAACGTTCGGATCGCTTCTTGAGGATCTTCAAACCGCTCCAAATGGAGCCAAGCCAAATTCAAATAGGCTTGCACAAACGTAGGTTGATTTTGAATCGCTAGTTCATACTGTTTTTTCGCCCGCTCATAATCATGTAATTGATACTCCAGTAACTCGCCATAATTATAATGAGCGAGCGGATCGCCAGGTTGGACTTCAAGTATACGGTGGTAGTAAGACTCAGCCGTCTTATAGTCTTGAAAACGATTGGCAAACAGTCTGGCCAATTGACGCATGGCGTAAACATGATTGGGATCATGTTCTAACACTTTAAGATACATTCTTTTTAATGCGTCGTAATCCTTCCGTTTGGTATAGTGATCGTGTAGGATGCGAATGGCTTTTTCATCAACCCTTTCTTTTAAGCGTTCTTCTAATTCCTTAATGGAAGGATTTGCCATCGTATCACCACCCATCGTGATAATAAATGACCAACCGATAATCGGATGAAGGGTTAGGGATCAGATTAAATCAAAGTGTTTCAGTGCCTTGTATACCCCATCTTCCGCGATATCCGAAGTGACATAGTCACTTGCTCGTTTTGTTTCATCCTTCGCATTTCCCATAGCGATTCCAACATGGGCGTACTGCAACATTTCAATATCATTGGTCGAATCACCGATCGCGTAGATGTCTTCACGCCTCGCATTGAGTCGTTGGCGTATCGCTTCCAATCCAACGGCTTTCGAACATCCTTTGGCGACGATGTCCGCACCTGAGTTGTTCATCCAGACAAAGAAATCCACTTCATGGTTAAACCGTTGAAAAATATGATCGAAATAGTCCATGGTAAAGAATAAGCCTTGATAGAAACGCTGTTTGAAATCCTCTGGTTTTATAGTACGAGGGAGCTCCATCTTAAAGTGAGCAAAGGCATCGACAATTCGTGGATGGTATGAGGAAACGACTGAAAAATCGGGGGTAACTAATGCATAAGGCAATTCGAGCCGATCGCATTCGCTGACAAAACGTTTTATAAAATCATCGTGTAATGGCCGGTCATAGATTACTTCATCATTGAGAATCACGAGTTGGCCATTAATCAAAACATATCCATCAAAGGTCAAATCATATCGTTCTAGAACTTCCTTTGCCTGAAACCAAGAACGACCAGTGGATATGAAGACTAGACGATCATCACGCTCTTGAAGCAAGCGGATGGCCTCTAAAGTCGATTCATGAATCTTATCGCGTTTGTTGTCAAATAGCGTGCCATCAATGTCTAGAAAGATCATTTTCCTGTCCATGAATGAACCTCCTGCTGTCTCTATATCTATTATAATATAAAATGATTATTTTACCAATCTTTTAGACAAATGGCAAACGAACGATTATAATATATTACTATTTATTTCGTTTGCTTATTGAAATAACCATAAAGAACATAATAAAGAAAGGAATGAACCGATGCAGAAAAATCACAATCTATTGCGGCATAATGAAGTGGGTATTTTTGCGTTAGGCGGACTTGGCGAAATTGGCAAGAACACCTATTGTATTCAATATCAGGATGAACTGATTATCATCGATGCCGGGGTCAAGTTCCCAGAATCCCATCAACTGGGTATTGACTACGTCATCCCGGACTATCAATATTTAATTGACAACCAAGAAAAGATTAAAGGCCTTTTCATTACCCACGGACATGAAGACCATATAGGAGGTATTCCCTTTCTTCTAAAACAGGTGAAAATCCCAAAAATCTATGCAAGCAAGTTGGCAACGGGACTGATCAAAAACAAACTCGAGGAACACCGTTTAACCAATCGCGTCAAGTTCGTCACCTACTCCGATAATGACCGATTTAAATTTAAACATCTATCCGTTTCCTTTTTCCGAACCAATCACTCAATCCCAGACTCTTTTGGAATTGTCGTCCATACTCCTTATGGTCCGATCGTCCATACAGGGGATTTTAAGTTCGATTTTACGCCGATTGGACCAGTAGCTGATTTTTCAAAAATGGCTAAACTAGGTGAAGAAGGGGTTCTCTGCCTCCTATCAGACAGTACCAATGCCGAATTACCGGAATTTTCAAAGAGTGAACGGCAAATTGGTGAAAACATCCGTGAAATTTTTCAAAAAATTGATGGCCGCGTCATCGTCGCTACCTTTGCCTCTAATATATTTCGAGTCCAACAAATTGTAGAAGCAAGCATTGCGACTGGGCGAAAGGTCGCCGTCTTTGGAAGAAGTATGGAAAATACGATTCGTGTTGGACGTGAGTTCGGCTACATACATTGTCCACCGAATACCTTTGTGAATGTCAACGAATTGAAACAGTTGCCTGACAACCAAGTGACCCTCCTTTGTACCGGTTCACAAGGCGAGCCTCTAGCCGCCCTATCCCGTATTGCCGCTGGCTCCCATCGCCAGATTTCTATCCAACCAGGTGATACCGTTATCTTTTCTTCCAATCCCATCCCTGGGAATGCGGCAAGCGTAGGAAATACCATTAACCAATTGTTTAAAGCCGGGGCCGATGTCATTGTCAATAATCCGCTAATGGATACCCACACATCAGGTCATGCCGGCCAAGAAGAGTTAAGGCTTATGCTTCAACTGATTAAACCGAAATACTTCGTACCCGTTCATGGGGAATATCGGATGTTAAAAATCCACGCCGAAATTGGCATTCAATGCGGCGTCAAGCCTCAAAATACCTTTGTCTTAGAAAATGGACAGGTACTCGCTATCTCACATCGTCGCGCCCGAATCGCCGGATCGGTACCTTCTGATG
>DATCJW010000119.1:0-4189 GCA_036562595.1 Haloplasmataceae bacterium
ACATATATTAGTAAGGGTGTTAGTCTTTTTATTTGTTCAGTGGGGAAAGGGAAAAAAGAGTCGAAAAATGGGAAAAGGTTCCAACTTTATGAAAAATGGAAGAAGTTTTCGCGAATTAATAAATTTGTAGGAAAAATCTTGCAAAAAATTTCTAGTTATTGTAAACTTAAAGTAAAGCGGTTACATACCGCCAAAAATATAAAAGAGAAAAGGAGAATGTGGTATGAGGAAGTTTTTAACGGCTCTTTTACTGTGTGTGCTTACACTTACAGTAGTAGCAGTCGTTAATGCACCAGTTGAGGTTCTTGCAGAAGAAAGCGAAGATCCCTGGGTAGACCAATATCCCTGGATCAAAGCATACGAAGAAGATGGCAAGTGGGTATACTTCATACAAGGTAGCCGGACAGACAATTACAACCGGGGGTATTCTGGCGTAGACGTCATTTTTGGAGATTGGGTCGTGCTCATTCCAAGAGGCAATGTCTTGACACGAAAAGCAGATGATTCCCCAACCGCAGCGACGTATAGTTCATTAGTCCAACTGTTTTATAACAATGGGACAGATGATTGGAACCTCACATTAACCCTTGGTAACATCGGAGTTGCAGACGGCGTCATTATTGCCGATGCAAATGGAAAAGTCGTCCGTATCGCAAACAGCCAATACATTTTTGACTTCGTCGAAGAAGGAGACGAAACGCCATACTACGACATCGCTTGGGATGATGAGGCGGAAGAGCAAATTCGGGTAGGTTCCAAACAGCATCAACGGAAACCGTTAGAATACATCCACTTAACCTATGGCATGTTAGGAACCGAATATCCATGGTTAACGAAAGAAGAAGTAGATAATAATGCCGTTGAAGGCGTCACTTTCCAAGACGATGACCTGCTTTACTATAATGCAGAAACAAAGAAATACTCCAATAATGAAGAAGATGGCGATCCGGTCATGAATGAACAATTAGGATATACCATCCCAGCTGGTGGCTGGCTCCTTGCATTCAAATACTTGGATCGCGGAGTTGCAGATTTGAACGAACAGTGGAAAAAATTTTATACCATCGTAAATGGTGAAGACGGTGTATTTGAAGTCGAATATAACGACGTCAATCCGCCGGTATTCAGTGGTGTTCCGACAGGAACGGTTTACCATGATAAAGGGAAAGCGTATGAATTACCAGAAGTAACGGCTGTAGATGTGCAACCCTTTACAGATAATGTCGATCTAACCGATCGCATTCAAGTGAAGATCTATCAATTTAACCGTGAAACTCAAGCCTATGACATTGAAATCGAAAAAGTTGAGGACATGGATCTCGACTATCCAACCAATCGCTTCAAGATTGAATACCGGGTTAAAGATGATAACGACAACGAAGCGGTCGCTTCTTTTGTCCTCGAAGTCATCGCAGACCGTGCTCCTGTCTTTGTCGCAGGCTTAGATGATAAACGGATCGATCAAGGGCAAGCCATTGACCTCCTTGAAGGCTTAGTTGTCGATGACGGCTATGGCAATCCGATTGATCCCGAAAATCTCGTGGTCATTACGGATCTCGATGTCAATAAACCCGGTGTCTACACTGTAACCTATGTGGCGAGAAATGCCTTTAATCTCACGACCATTGCGACAAGAAAGATTACCGTTGCCGATACCGAAGCGCCCAAGGTTATGGCAATGCCGAACATAACAATCGTAAAAGGTGAAGCGTTTGACTATAAACAATATATTTCCGCTGACGACAATGCGACTCCGGCTAGCAAGCTCGTCATGTACATTGATAACGAAGGCGACTTTGATCTCAATGAAGTAGGTATCCAAGAAATCGTCGTCGCGGTAGCGGATGAGGCTGGAAACGAAACGAAAGTCACCTTGAAAGTCAAAGTCCTTGAATCTTCTTATGACGATCAACTAGATGATCTGAAAGCCGATCTTGATACGCTGCAAGGTGAATATGACAAACTTCAAAAAGCACATGACGATCTACAATCCAAGGTAAATGTAGTGCTCACGCTTTCTGTGATTGCGCTCGTCATCGGTGTTGCAGGCGTTGGTTTAGCTGTTCCATCGCTACTCAAGAAAAAGAGTGCGTAATGTGCCATCGAAGAACCAATTGAACATCTTTTGAAAGTATATAAGGAACAAGCCTTGTCTTGTTCCTTATATACTATCTACCCCTAAACGGTTAACGATCGGGCTGAAATGCCCAGATTCTAGGTATGAACTAAACCGAATCAAGAAGATAAAAGCGTTTACTTTTTTCTGTTGACTGAGAGGATAAACTGGTGTAATATAATAGTGTGAAAAACATTTCCAAAAGGGAGGATAATAATGAAAAAAGTTTTCAAGAGGGTAGTTATTTTGCTATTCCTGTTTTCCTTAATCGGTGTTCTTGCCGCATGTAATGGTGACAAGGGGAAAACCACCACGCATACAGAAGACACCAACAACACGGGAGACAAAGGCGAACGGAAGGACCTTATCTTTCTTGTTAACGTTCCGTCCGAAGTGGATCCCCGTTTGAACGATTATTCCGGAGACTTTAAAGAAGAAAAGATTGAACGCATTAAATATGTTGAAGAGAAGTACAACGTCAATATCATTTATAAAAAGTGGCCTGATGAAGCACCATGGGGACCGGAACGCCAACAATACATTATTAACGGTGTCACGAGTGGGATGCCTTACGGGCACTTCTATCAGATTCCCAGTTTCTGGATCCCGCGTTTAGCAGCAGCCAATGCGATTGTTCCCGTCACGTCTTACTTAAGAAATATCGTAAATGAAAATTTTGATGAAAACTATAAGGAACTGGTCCGTTATCAGGGAGAATTCTATGGTTTTGATTCTGGGCTAGTGCTTTATGAAGATGGTTTATATTACAACTATGATTTATTAAAGCAGCTTGGTTTAAAATCGCCTGCGAAACTTTGGCTTGAAGGGCAATGGACGTGGGAAAAACTGGTAGAATACGCTGAGACGGTTCATAACCAATTAGGTGATGAAGGCTACTATGCCATCGGCGGCACGCCAGTCGATTGGGCTACTGGCATGATTCCCGCAAATGACGGCTATTATATCCATCCGAAAACGAATCAAGTAGCCTTTACGCAAAATAATGCCATCGAGGCCCTGAACTTCTTACGTGAAAGTTTATGGGTCAATAATTATTGGGAACCATCTGGGGCGTATGATGCCGGAAGCGCTGACTGGAAAGCGGGTAAAGTGCTATTCCATCCTGGGACGTTGTGGTTTAATTTCGCGGAAAACCGTTGGCTCAATCTCGGTTTTGAATTAGGCTATGTCCCCTATCCGGCAGGACCCAAAGCGGGTGAAAACTTGGAAAATTACCGTGTGCCGATGACGGAAGTAACGGTATTTACCATCTCAGCAGGGCTCAAGGACTTTACGCCTGAAGAGCTTTTCACGATATGGAACGACCTGCAATACTGGGCCGATAAAGAGGACGTACTCTTTAACTTTGAAATGAAATTAGAAAAAGCCTACGATGACCCCGATTCGCTAAAAGCCCATTTATCGATTGCTCAAAAAATCTATAATGAACAGATCACGATGGTTCAAAGCCCTGGTCGATACGAATCGAATGGTTACTATACCGTCATCAATAGCGGCGTCAGAAACGGCGATATCGCGACGTTACTCGAAGCGATCAAACCCCTCTATCAATCGGCCATCGATGAAATTTATCAAGGATCTTAATCCGCTGTTTAGGAAATGGAAATGGCCTCTTAGCGTATGCTAGGAGGCCTAATCAATCGAGGTGAGTATGGTGAGAAAAACGCTCATTTTGCTTATCACGTTGCTCTTCGTGGTTGTATTGGTCGGACAACATCAACACGTCTTTGCTTCTACCCTCGATAAAAGCGATGATTCAACCGATCGAGTCGAGCGGACCAATCCAGGCAATGACTACTTTGATCATCTACAAAGAGGAGGGGCAAAACGTCCTCAAATCGATCCGATTCGTATCTATGGACGAGATTACAGTAAAGAACAGACGACGGCAGACGTTGAGATCCTTAGAACACTAGACGGATCAACGGATGTTCTGTTGACGCCTGAAGAGGAATATGTATCTTGGGAAGTCTCCGTTCCGGAGGCGGGTCATTATCGGCTTTATATCCGATACTATCCCATAGAGGGCAAGTCTTCGAATATCGAAAGGAT
>DATCJW010000124.1:0-4950 GCA_036562595.1 Haloplasmataceae bacterium
ATTTCATCCCGATGACTTTACGGATGCGGAGGCTGTAACCGCTCTTATATGAATTACAGGCGGGAACTTTCGCTTAATCCATCGGATGTTTGCTCAAATCGAAAGAATACTGGAGATTAACGAGTTGAAAACCATCACCAAGGAAGTAGTGGAAGTGGCAAGACAAAGCCTGGTTATCGGACATATCTAGGCCCTTACACAGGGCCATTTATTATTGAAAAAACAGTGCCAAATAACAATGAAGTTGACACCTTTGATCGGCGTTCTCTGACGGAACCTCCCTCGATTATATCGCAGAATGGAGTTTCTGCGATGAGAATAAAAATGTATATTTTTACAGTTATTCTTCCATAATAATATCATAATCGAATAACCGTTTGACTGTAAGGTGATTTCGTTTTATATTATAATCAAACAATCGTTTGATTGTACAAGTGAGGTGTAATCCATTGAGCACAGATAATTGTGAAATTTATTGTTATGACGAAGAAAAAGTGAAGCGGGTTCAAGCTTCATTAGAAACTGTAGAACCAAGGGATACAGCCCAACTGTTTAAAGCACTCGCAGATCCAACTCGTTTAAAAATTGCTTATGCCCTGGTTCAAGAGGATGAACTATGTGTCTGTGACGTAGCCAATATTATTAACTCTTCTTTGTCAACTGCTTCTCATCATTTGCGTTTACTTCGTAACATGGGCTTGGCAAAGTACCGGAAAGAAGGGAAGCTCGTTTTTTATTCCCTAGACGATGATCATGTAAAACAACTTGTGCAATTGGCGTTTGATCATAGTAAGGAGTTGACCACAAATGGAACAAGTGCAAGATAAAAAAGTGTATCGCGTCCAAGGTTTTACCTGTGCCAGTTGTGCAGCGCAGTTTGAAGAGAATGTGAAAAAACTCCCGGGTGTAAGGGACGCCAAGGTGAACTTTGGAGCCTCTAAAATCACCGTATATGGGAATCCTTCCATACAAGATCTAGAGAAAGCTGGCGCATTTGAGAACCTAAAGATCTATCCCGAAAACCAGGAAGTACGTATGGAGAAAGAACCGTTTTGGAAGCGGCGAGAAACCATTCAAGTTGGTGTTTCTCTGGTGTTTCTCATAGTCGGTTGGTTGATGGGTGAGTCTTATGGAGAGAAAAGTATCCCATCTGTCGTTTCTTACCTGCTCTCCATGCTGATTGGCGGATACGCATTATTCCGGAAAGGATTACTTAATCTAACACGACTACAATTTGATATGTACACCCTGATGACGATTGCGATCTTGGGTGCAGCGGCAATAGGTGAATGGGGAGAAGGCGCAACCGTAGTCATTCTCTTTGCCATCAGTGAGGCATTGGAGACTTACTCTATGGATAAAGCCCGTCAATCGATTCGTACTCTCATGGATATTGCACCCAAACAGGCCCTGATTCGCCGTGGAGATAAAGAGATCATGGTTCCAGTCGATGAGATCCAGATCGGGGACATTATGATCGTTAAGCCAGGGCAAAAACTGGCCATGGATGGAGTGGTAGTCAAAGGAAGTTCCTCGATTAACCAAGCTCCGATTACCGGGGAATCCATCCCTGTGGCAAAAAACGTCGGCGATGAAGTGTATGCAGGTACTTTAAACGAAGAAGGATTGCTTGAAGTTAAAGTAACCAAACGGGTGGAAGATACGACCATTGCAAAGATCATCCATTTGGTCGAAGAAGCTCAAGCGGAACGAGCACCTTCTCAAGCCTTTGTCGATCGTTTTGCTAAGATTTATACCCCCGCAATTTTGATTGCTGGGTTCCTGGTTGCTTTGGTTCCGCCTCTCTTGTTCCAAGCGGATTGGAGCGATTGGATCTATCGCGGATTGGCTCTCTTGGTCGTTGGTTGTCCGTGCGCATTGGTTGTTTCAACACCAGTATCCATTGTGACGGCCATCGGAAATGCCGCACGAAACGGGGTTCTCATCAAAGGTGGAATTCATTTGGAAGAAGCCGGAGCCCTTTCGATCATTGCCTTTGACAAAACAGGGACTTTAACACGCGGAGTTCCTGTAGTGACAGACTTTATCTCGCTCATACCAAACAAAGAAAGAGAACTCTTGGGTATTGCGGTATCTATTGAGAAAAACTCCCAACATCCATTAGCTTCGGCGATCCTGCGGAAAGCAGAGGAAGAATCCATTCCGATCCAAGAGGTAGAAGATTTCTCCTCTCTGACAGGTAAAGGCGTACAAGCGAAGGTAAACGGAGTCCTTTACTACATTGGTAGTCCGGGATTGTTTGAAGAACTTTTACCAGCTGGTATACCGGAAGAGACGAAGAAGACCATCGTCGACCTTCAAAAACAAGGTAAAACCGTGATGGTACTTGGAACAAAAATCGAAATGCTGGCTCTCATCGCCGTAGCGGATGAAGTACGGGAAAACAGCCGAGAAGTAATTCAACGCTTACACGAGCTTGGTATTAAGAAGACAGTTATGTTGACAGGGGATAACCCGGCCACTGCTGAAGCCATCGGCAAAAAGTTAGGGATTGGAGAAGTTCAAGCCGAATTGTTGCCTCAAGATAAATTGGAGTTTATCAAACAACTCCGGTCAGACGGTTCCAAAGTAGCAATGGTCGGTGACGGGGTTAACGATGCGCCTGCTCTGGCGACCTCGACCGTTGGGATTGCCATGGGCGGAGCTGGAACGGATACAGCACTTGAAACGGCGGATATTGCACTCATGGCAGACGATTTGAAAAAATTGCCTTTTACCATCCGGCTAAGTCGTCAAGCCCTGAGAATTATCAAGCAAAACATTACCTTTTCCTTGGCGATTAAAGCCATTGCTTTACTGTTGATTGTTCCGGGATGGCTTACTCTCTGGATGGCCATCTTTGCAGATATGGGAGCGACGTTGATTGTAACCTTGAATGGACTTCGACTGCTAAAGGTAAAAGAATAAGTCCACCCGCTCTTTAGGAACCCGACTTTCTTTTCAAAAGGTCGGGTTCCTCCCATCATAAAATGCTGAGGGAGGACAACGTATGTTCAAAATCATCTATTTTACGGGCTTGATAATAATGTTCATTTTTCGCCTTTTTTATAGGTGGCGGAGTAAGACGAATCAGATTGTTGACAGCCGTAAAACAGCTTTAGAGATACTACTACTTTTTCTAGCATTCGTGGGGATGCTAGTAACTCCGTTAATCTATGTTTTCACTCCGTTACTGAGCTTTGCCGATTATCAGCTGCCATCTTGGATGGGATGGGCTGGAGTTATGGTCCTCGTTGTAGCCTTCTGGCTATTCTGGCGCTCTCACGCTGATCTGGGACGAAACTGGTCTTATACCCTTGAATTGAGGAAAGGACATCAACTTATTACCAGTGGAGTATACAAATATATCAGGCATCCCATGTATGCAGCCATTTGGATGTGGGGAGTTGCTCAAGTTTTGTTATTGCATAACTGGATAGCAGGGTGGTCCCATTTGTTGTCGTTCAGCCTGCTTTATTTCTTACGTGTGCCGCGCGAAGAACAAATGATGCTCAATCAGTTTGGAGAAGAGTATCAATCTTACATGAATAGAACGGGTAGAATTATACCACGCCGGTTTTGGAAGTAATAGGGCTTTTCCTTAGAGTGGAATAACGAGGTTGTTTGTCTTATTCCGGTTGTTTAGCGTAGGATTTTTTTAAATTGCTGGCGGTACCCCTTAATAGCCAAATTAGTAGATTGGAGAAGCAAAAAGACCAGATCGATTCCCTTAACAGCAAAGCGCGTACGCTGAATAGTACTTTAGGTAAAGATATCGTTAAAACGGTCACGATTAGTACAAAATACGTCTACACCGCTACGCCCGGAACGAAGCGGCGGGGCGGTCCTACACTGCACCGAGGCGGTATTATGCCGGATCTGCCAACCTATCATAACGGCACGGATGCCGTCCAAACGTTCGATTTTGGCGGGATCGTGGACGGTTTGTCGGACGCTAATGCGCGATTGCTTGGCGGGGAAATGGTACTAACTCGGGCGCAACAGGCGCGACTGTTCCGCTGGATTAACGAAATGAACGCTGCATTTTCGAATCTGCCGCGCCCGGATTTTTCCGCTTCCGATGGCGGAAATGTGCACGTCGAGGTGCCGGTATATCTCGATGGTCGCGAGATCGCACGGACTGCGACCGAATTTATAGCGGAAGAGTACAACGCAATGGTGCGCCGTCATCAGCGCAGCCGAGGGCGTAGGTAATCGAAAAATTAATCGGGGGAGGGGGTAAAATGAAGCGCCCCCTTCCTTCGATGTTACATACGGGAATTTCGATAAAATACCGGGGGAGGTATCGGTTTGATGAACGCCGGGAATCGTTGATTTTATGCGGGATTAAGGCGATAAAAAAACGTATATCCCATACCGTATATCTGGTAATGTCCAGATGTAACTACCGTTAACAAATACGCTGATTTCATCCGCTGCACGCCGCAAACGGAGACCGGTCGAAAACTTTCGAGACGGACCGCCGAGGACCCGCCACCGTACCGATTGTTTATGCAGGATTTTATACATCGCATATCGAACGGCTGCGCACTGGCAAGGAATGCCAAACCGCGTAGCCGTGCGGCTTTGCGGCGTTAGCGTATCGATGCATAAACGATAGTGTGATTCGATGGATATCGATAGGTGCCGATATCCGCGTAGTGATGCGCCTTGCGACGATCGCACGAATACAACTCATGTAGAAAACGTTAAATTCATTATTCGTTTGTTTGAATAAAATTTCGTTTGATTTTCGTTGTCGGATCGTAAAGAACCCCCACCAAGGGGGAGCGCCCGGTTTCTGGCGCGCGACTAGGCGGTCTCGAATCCGCGAAGTCAAAATAACTTCGGGCTTATCGCTTGACTGCAAATTTAACATATGATACGATCATGTTAAATTCAGCGGTCAAGGGAGGCGGCGCTTATGCAGGCGGTCGAACCGATCAGAGA
>DATCJW010000129.1:0-6379 GCA_036562595.1 Haloplasmataceae bacterium
CATCAAGCTCTTACTCTTATTGCCGATAACCGGGGTGGGTCATCATGCAGGAATCCTGGGTCAACATGGCAAGAATTTACAGCTCATGATGTGTTTGGCGTAATCTTCTGTCCAGGTATCTAGATAACGGGTGTGCCATTCATTCGCCACAAGTTCAAATGTTTGGGTGGATTTAAATCGAGCGAGTTTTTTATCCTCTTGCTTTTTAGCTGACGGATCGATACCGCTTCCTAACTGCTCTTTAGCCAAATCTTTTCTCTCACGGGCCTCGAATAACGAAATGCCCGGATATTGGCCGATGGTGAGCAGCTTTTCTTTGCCATGAAAACGGTATTTAAGTCGCCAAACACGCTTTCCGGTGGTGAGAACATCCAAAAACAGACCGCCCGAATCAAATATCTTATAGGGTTTGCTTTGAGGTTTAGCATTACGGCAGGCTAAATCGGAAAGCGACATTCATTCCTCCAATGCACAAATTGAGAGTAAGGCAGTTGGGGGTATGATTTTGAGAGGCGAGAATTTTACCCCCATTTTTACCCCCAATACGTATAAATTCGGGTAGTCTCGAACAGATCGTATTGGACAATAATATCAGAGAAATGTATGTTTTTCAATGGCTTTTTAGATCGCATTCGACGGAGTTAAACCAGTCGATGGCGGAGAGGAAGGGATACGAATTGGACCAATATCTATTTGGTACTAATAGATAAATCTTATTATTTCCCGAAGCATACCCCCAATTTTACCCCAGGTCATTTTAGATTTCAATAGACAGTATTAGAAACCCGCCGAGCGATCGGCTAGTTCGTCTTTACGGGTTGCATAAATTAGATAAATGAATTTAGGCATTAATACTAGAAATCTGCTGGGCCAAAATGGTAACTATATTCGACATGCTTCAACATCAATCGGTTTATACATTCAATTCGTAAAAGCCCGTTCTCGATGGGCCTTCCAAAAATCGCTATATTCTTGATCGTGTGATCTGATGATGACACTTGGTTAAAATAGGACGGGTATATTATTCCATCCAATTGGCTTTTTGATGCAGCGATAGCGATGTCCCTTAAAATTTCGTAGGAGTGACCTGAAGCCCTAAACAAGAAATGAATTGCAATACTTAGGCTTTCAAATTCGGTTCCATTCTCGGTGATCGTCTCCGACAAATCCAAAACATTTATAGGTTTGCTTAGAGACAATTTTGCAAGATAGAGTTCGTCTTCAATGGTAACACGAGACTCATGGATGCATATATCTAAGTCTTGAGATGCATAAAAGACAGGTAAGTTCTGTGAATCAAATCTCCCTCGCCCTAGGTATTGATCCGGCGGGCTATCATACTCATCGAAATTAGATGGCACTTTAGGGGTTTTTCGAAGTCTATAAAAATTTAATCCTTCAGGTAAGTTCACAGTTGGGAACTCTGTCAAAATTTTACTAATCACCTTTCCTCTCGAATTACTGTCTTGCAACTCTTTTAATGGTTCTACCTCACCAACCTGCCACAACCTCGGGCCGTAATGGAAAAAACCGACCTTGAGCTTTTCCGAGATAAGCTCCAAATCTCTCCTTAGCCATTCAGGAACTGATAGGTCTGACGATTTGTAGTGATACTCGTTAAATTGAATTGCATTTGCAGCACCGTATTGTGTCCGAAACACCGAGCCATATACAAAAAATGTGTTTGCTAACTCGTAAAGCTCAGACTGACCGAGCTTTTTGCCCAAATTATCTTGGCAGTTCGGACAGGATGTGGAATTATCCTTCCCGATTTTGCTCGCATCCAATCGTAATCCTTCATCTATAAAACAATTTGAACAAACAAGTATTTCGTCGGTTTTAGGGATCATATTGAATTGCTTATGCTTTCAAATATAGAGTATGCCGATGATAATTTTGCACCCTTCCGATAATCAAACCCGCCGAGTGATCGGCGGGTTCATCCATCAAGGAATTTACCTTCTAAGCAGCGACAAGGTTCCCGTTCGTCAAAAGATCATCGACGACCGTGCCTGAAGCTCCGTAAAGAACATCCACTTGCGTGGAAGTATAGGTTGTACCAGCCCCATCTTGTTTCCATATATTATAATAGGAAAAAGTAACCTGTACGTTATAATTAAAGGCAAGTCCTCTCCTTATGGGCAGAACTATGTTTAAAATAAAAAAAGACAAACCAAATTAGGTCTGTCTTTTCTTTCATTGCAATAAATTGATGCACATAGCTCCGAACGATCAATGGAGCGTCGCAACGGGTGCTATATCGTTGACCCGTCGCTGGCTCCCATATCTCACACTTTCTTTGCTCTGCTCCCGTCTTTCGTAAACCGCCAATGCAATCCGAGCTGCCAGGCATTGAGTTTCGCGGTCTTGTAATCATAACCAGGATGCACGACAGGGTTTTCCTTGTCATTCCATACGGAACTTAACCCGACATTGTAGCGAACATGCACACCGATCCCCGGCCTAAACGTTGTGTACTCCATGCCGACGATCCCCGCCCATGTCATGCGCTTGAAGTCCTTCACTTCGTTTTTCTCAAACTGGATGTTTGCGAATGCGCCCTTTCCTGTCTTGTCTGAAAGCAAATTGATACCAAGCTCCGCACCCGCCATGACCGCAAAACCTCTCCATCGGAATTTGTGCAGGATCGGTACAACGACACTTCCATTCGTCCACTCGAACCCCGCCTTGCCGTCCTTGCTTATGATGGCGATTGTTGTAAAGCGAAACAGTAACTCCGCCTGAAGCGCAAGAGTAGGATTGAAGGTCTTCTCGACATAGAAGCCCCCCTCCAGCCCCGCGGTATGATCCATACGGAAATCGTACTGCTCTCCGCCACGGGCTTTGAAAGGAACATCACGGCTCATGGTGTTGCCGTTAAGGCGTAGAACGTTCAAACCGAAGTTGACGTTCTGCGCGTGAACAGGCAAACACCCCAACAGGCCGCCTAACAGACCTGCGATAAAGAATTTCATACAAACAGTGTTTGGGTGTTATTGAATGATGTGTAACAATTTCTCCATAAACAGTCAGCCGTTCGGATGATCCCGGATATAACGGCTCATGCCTTTCGCCATTTCGCTGAGCATTCGCTTGATTATCGGCATGACTTCCTCGGGGGGAATTTCATAGCGATACGCGACTTCCTCAATCGCATTGTCCCTGAAAAACCGGAACCAAAAGATTTCTTTGTAATACAGGGTTCGGTGTTCGTCCAATAACGTGAAGTAAACAGGCTCCCGCCCCCACAAACGCCACGGGTCGAAAAACGGATCATCCTTCAATAGCTGAATGGATGCCATACGCACATGCTGTAAGATTTGCGAAACATGGCTAAGCTGATCCGTCGGCTTTGCCAAGATGATGGGAATGTCCCACATAACGTTATCACAGACCTTCGCCTCTTTGAGATCGTCTTCGGTGAACATTTTCGCTTGGAACATAATCAAGGCTCCGTATTTGTCGGCGGCTCCGACAACTTGTTCTTTTGTGACTGTTCTTTCGTTCATGGTATGTCAGTTAAGGTTTAATCGTCGTGCTGCGCTTCCAAGTTTCGTACACGGTCGAGGCGTGCCATTTGCAACCTTCATGAAATGATCCAATACGCTCCTTGTTCCATTTTTTCGCAATTTTCTCATAGCTATACCCTTCGTCATGCAATGCCTGAATGATTGGCCCTTTCTCCTGGGCGAATGCGTTGGCTAATGCTATGTTCTTCGCCGCTTGGATTTTGCCATACTTTCCTAATTCAACTCCTTTCGCGCTGGCCTCCCGTAAGCCATCCTTTGTCCGCCTACTAATATCTTCCCGTTCTTCTTGTACCCTGATGGCTTCCTTTAAATTTTCAAGCTCCGTGGCATAAGGTTTATCCGCTGCGATGAATGGAATTTTCTTTATCATCATGTCAGCTACAAGCAATGCATACCGTGACAAACGGCTCATGGTTGAAAAGATCAGCGTTGCGCCGATCCGCTTACAATAACGTATTGCCTTTCTAAGCTCCGGCCTGCGTACCTTTTTCCCGCTTTCCTTTTCGTAATAGGATTTTATGGCCGTCATGCCGGAAACTTTCAGGAAGTTTTCAACAAACCGCTTTTGAGCCTCCATGCCGTATATCTGGCTTTCGCGTGAAACTCTGAAATACAACACTGCCTTTTTCATGACGTAAATTCATTTTACGCTTCGGCAGTAAACGAACGATTATTTTTGAATAAATTTTTCAATTCGGCAGTAAACGAACGGTTGATATGATGGTGTTTTCATGAGCTGGTAGAACTCAAATCATTCGTACACTAACGTTCATATACATACGAACCAAATTTATTTTCTCCTAACTTAGTGATGACATTCATTTATCCATTAAACCATCACTTATGATGACACCTAAAAAAGAGCCATATTTGACGCTCTTTGCACTCCATCCGCCAGACTGCGCCGTTGATAGTGAAACGTATGATCCCATTGCTGTCTTTGAAGA
The DNA here is from genome assembly GCA_036562595.1 of Haloplasmataceae bacterium. Lineage (GTDB taxonomy): Bacteria > Bacillota_I > Bacilli_A > Haloplasmatales > Haloplasmataceae > DATCJW01. The sequence goes on from DATCJW010000129.1 coordinate 4,478, forward strand.
ATTGTTCGGTTATTACAATTTGGTTGATGTGCGAAACTATTTATATGAGATGTTCAAGATGGCATCCAGCCGACCGGACTTAAAAGAATGTTGTGACAGTGAAGACAACTTCTTCTTCACTTTTGAGTTCCTGAATGATGTAGTAACTGCTGCGTATATGTTAGCCAGATCGAGGCATGACTCGAGCAACTTACTTCTTACTCAATAAACTTATTGCTATGTATGTACATGATTGGGAATACAGAATAAAATGGTTCAAGGAAGTTAGCGGCGTTGGCCCCACAGATAACAAACCATTTGATATACTATACGATATATTCTGCCTGGATGGGTATGACCTGTATCAAATCCATGATGAAATCTACGGCATCCTGAAACTGGCTTTAGATGACGAAAACGTTTATGAGATCAAATCCCAACACCGCGTATTCGTCTATGAAATGCTGTGTGACATTGCAACGGCAGCCTATTTGATTGCTAAAAATCATTTTTCAACCAAAGACAAAAAACATGGAAAACGCGCTAAGGCAAATAATAGAAAAAATCGTCGAAACCGCCGATCCTGAACGCATCTATCTCATGACTGCTACACACAGTACGCGGCAAGTGGAAAGCGTTTTTACCGCACCGCTTCAATGGCATGAGACGGAACACTATAATTTATTGGTGATCTTGAAGGGGGGAGCCGATACAGAAGAAAACATCCGTATGCAGGACAGGATCGAACAGCGTTGTCAGCACATCATCCCTACCACGGCGCTCGTATTACCTTTCGGGATGTTCAATACTTACATGGCCCAAGGTCATGCGTTCATCCGCAAAGCCGCCTCCCCTGAAAAACTGCTCCATGATGCCAAAACAAAGGAGCTTGCCCCATTAGGCGTTCCCGACCTGGAAGCCTGGGAAGAAAGGAACGTCAAGAAATACTCCCAATGGTACGAGAACGGCATCTGCTTCCTGGTCGCTTATGATCTGTTCATGGTTCGGAAGGAATACCGCATGGCGGCTTTCAATCTCCATCAGGCGACCGAGCAGTTCTTCAAATCCATCTTTCAGGCGGTTACAGGGTTCAGCCTCACCACCCATAATCTCCATACCCTGCATCGTTATACACGTGGCTTCGCCCGTGAGCTTGCCAATCTGTTCCCAAGCCACACGAACAGGCTGCGCGAAGGTCTTCGCACCCTGGTAAAGAGTTATAGTGATAGTCGCTATGATGAAAGTTTCAAGATCCAGTATGAGGAATTGACGGCGCTACATGCCGAAGTGCAGAAACTGTATTTGATAACTCGGAACATCGTAAAAAGAGCCTCCGGAAAATCTGCCTGACCGTTTTTATTGCGTGCCTTAATCTTTAAGTGGCTGTGAAGGAGTTTCCCAATTCTCCCAAACAGCCGCTTTTTTATTCCTCTGATTGATTAAATTCTGTGAAAAGTATTGGGATAGTTATTTGATAGTCATCGTATAAAGGAAATGTTTCAAATTCCTCCATCATGTTTCTGGGAATGAGATCATCCCCATGTCCTGTCTTATGTAGTACAACATAACAGCGGATAGCAGAAAGTATCTCCCCGTTTTTTTCGATAGAAAGCTCTGGCACAAGATGGGCAACTTCTTGTAAGGGGCAGTCTCCGAAATTCCATATAAGACACGGAAGATGATATTTTTCGATAAATTCGATGAATTCACTTGTAGTCATGCCTTTTGAATATTAATAAAGATAGCTATCCATGAAAATAAAATCAAAACCCACTGAATCAGAAATCATTGAATCGTTACGACGCTCCGGTTATCTGTTGGAATCCGAATGTAAGCTTCCCCTAAAACTAGGCCATCAGGGATTAGAGTTTTTTGGCTTTTCAAATACTTTATCCACTAAGCGGCACCCTTCAATGGTTGAAT
>DATCJW010000134.1:0-2834 GCA_036562595.1 Haloplasmataceae bacterium
ATGTGGATACGATGAAGGCGATAAAAGAAGCCCTACACGCCATTGATCCCACCATCATCATATACGGTGAACCGTGGATGGGTGGTTCTTCCGTCATGGATCCGTCCATCAGTGCCGGAAAAGAAAACATTAAAAACTTAGAAGGTATCGCCGCATTTAACGATGAAATCCGAGACGGGATTAAGGGATCCGTCTTTGACAAAGCCCATCCTGGTTACGTCCAAGGGAATAATGAAGGCATCCAGCGTATTCTTTATGGCATTACGGGAGGGATACAACATCCACAGGTCAGCTTTGAAAACGTCTGGCATACTGATCCGCTGCGAACGGTCAACTACGTATCCAGCCACGATAATCATACGCTATACGACAAACTGATTTTATCGAATCCCCAACGGCGAGACATTGCCAAAATGCAAAAACAGGCAAACGCAATAATCCTGACATCGCAAGGCATCCCCTTCCTCCACGCCGGGGTAGACTTCATGCGATCCAAAGGCGGCCATGAAGATAGTTACAATCAACCCGATTCCGTAAACCAACTCGATTGGTCATTAAAGAAAAAGAACCTTGAGGTATTTAACTACTATAAAGGTCTTATAGAACTTCGGAAGAAGCACCCGGCTTTCCGCATGACCAATGCCGAAGAAATTAAAACCCACCTCACGTTTTTAGATACTCCGTCCGAACATCTCATTGCCTTCCAAATTAACGACTTTGCCAATGGTGATCGATGGGAAAAAATCATCGTCATCCACAATAACAAACAAGGCTTTGAACGTTTCAACCTCCCAGAAGGCGACTGGAATGTCGTTGTCGATCAAAAGACGGCTGGAGTTGACGTCATCCGCACGGTGAGCGGAACCATTGTCATACGGGAAAATGAAACGCTTGTCCTTTACCAAGGCGAACGATTACATGAAAAAGAACGCTCGGTCATCCCTTATATCATCGGTGGCGTCATTGGGCTTGTCGCCATAGGCGGAATGCTGGGTGTCGCCTTTCTTAAAAAACGGGCAAGGCTAACTTCGTAGCTATCGCTCCTTTCGAACGACGGAAAGCGGTTTAGTCTACTAATATTGAAAAAGGGTGTAAAGCAATCGATTTTGCTTTACACCCTTTTTTCATGCCATATGTAATGAGATCATGTTTTACCACCCTTACACCCGTCAATTAGCGGTTAAGTCTGGCACAATTTGCCGGTAATAGACGACTAAGAAAATGATGGGCGTACCAAATTGATAGATTACCGGGATGAAGGGTTCGATCTGAAAGGCGAAGCCGATAATGAATCCGAAGAGGGTTGGAATGGTCGATGAAAAGATAAAAATTTTTACGATTTCACGATAGGTAATAAACCGCGCATGTCCAAACTTTAACAACATGGCTAAACCGGAAGCAATGACGAGGTAGAGCAAATTCATTAAAAGGTAAGAACCTGTCACAAAAAGAATGCCTTCAAGGATATCGATAGCTTCAAAGCTATCCTCAAAACCGGAAAGCAGCCGTTCCTTCACGACGTTGATACTCTTACTTTTAATATCTCCAAAAACCACGGGTTCTTTGTAATCGATATAACTCGACTCCTTCACCAGTTTCTCCTTCATGAACACAATCTTATCACGATAGAATACGAGGCTATATGGAGGCGCTTGGAAAGAAGGATCAGCATTGATGATCAATGTGATGTCCCCTGCATCAATATGGACGTTTTGCGACACGTGGCAGGCTAAACCGAGTAACGTGATACTGCAGTCATTCGGAAGCTGTTCCCGAAAATCTTTCGTCATCATCGAGAGGATCTGGCTGCTTTCCTTATCGACCCGCAATCCTTTATTACGGATGACTCGAATGTTCAAGGGAAAGGAGATGATGACCGTCAGTATCAAGAAATGGAGCATGACCTTTCCCCATGACAGCTTACGGAATTCATAAATAGAGGTTATGGAAATAATCGATTCGATAAACCGTTTAAACATTTTTTCACCAACCATTCCTTTTTGACTGGTCCATCTGATTTCAAAGGCTTATTTTTCAGGTCGTAACGTTTCTAATATTCGGTAAGGAAGTTCTAATATAATCGTCGTTTTCGGGGCAATTTTCCCCCGTTCATAGGCATTCGCACGCTTGGACTCATAGATGAGCTTTGCGTTTTCAAATGGAGGTAGCTCCTCCTCGGAAGAGCCCAGATTATGGAGAACGAGGAGAAGTTGCTCATCGCTATACCGGTAAAAACCTTGCAAAGTCAGTTTATAATAGTTCGGATCATCGAAGATGATGAACGTATCCGAACGCAATGCCGGGTTATCTTTTCGAAGTTGGATCATGGTCTTGTAGACGTGATACAAGGAATTCTCATCCTCGATTTGTTTGCGTGCGGGAGCGATGGGCTGATGGCACGGATCCCAGTTTAACACCCTCCCTAAGCTCGCACACTTTTCGTCCATCCAACGGGTTTGTATCCGGTCATCTCCCCATACGAAGGGAAGGCGTCGGGTCTCATCATAAACGTTTAACGTCCCATCCGTGTTCGCGCCATACATTCCAATTTCTTCCCCGTAATAGATGTATGGAGTCCCCGGCAAGGTGAGCAGCATCTCTGCTGCCAGTTTCTGTTTATCAAGGTCTCCATTGAGTTCTGTCGCCGTCCGATTCATATCGTGGTTCCGTAAGAAGGGGGCATCGTACGCAATCGAACCGCCGTTTTTCTCAATCTCGCGATAGATACGGTTGATTACCGTCGTATAGGCCCCGCCGTTATCGCGAACGGCTTTAATCAGGGCATTCGACAAATCAAAATTGAAGGTCGCATCAAGCCCTGCATAGTATTGCGT
>DATCJW010000136.1:0-11545 GCA_036562595.1 Haloplasmataceae bacterium
GATTTGTGAAGTACAATCGACCCGCTGCATCAAACTGTCCACAAATAGGAAGCCTTAACCCCCAGGCAACGAGTTCTAGGTTCGATCCATCGGGGTTTACCCGTAAGACGCTACCGCTACCGGGGAGAATATGACGCACCAACTCCCCGCTCTTACTCTTTCGTCCGAAAGGGGAGAATGCACCGGTGATGGTGGGTTCTTTTTTTCCTTCAACAATACTTTCGGTCACAAAATTTTCTCCAGTCAAGATAATATCTCGTGCAGGATAGTCACAAAAATAGGGGTGTTCAAGTAACCAATCCCGATTGTCCAATCCCACTACGCCGCTATTGGTGGCCGTTCCCTGGCCGAAATAAAGTTTTCCATCCGGTCCAACTGTCACCCGGCCATTTGAAAAGTCGCCAAAACTGGGTAACCCGACGACAATATCGCGTTTTTCTCCTCTTTCCGTAACCCGCGTAATGGTCCCTTTATGGGAGACATAGAATGCGCCATCATGGTAAGTGATACCGGTGAGCGGAGGAGTAAACCCTTCGGCAATAACTTCTTCACCACCGTCGGTCAGGCGGAGGAGTTTACCGTTCCCATCGGCCATTCCCGAATCGCCATAGTAAATGGAGTTTCTTACCATTTGAAGATGGATGGGTGCGTTTAGACCGGTAACGAGCCGCTCAATGGTGTAGTTTGGATCAACGGACACGCTAGTCAGCTCACGCATCCTTTTCACTTCCTCTTTTTTTATGCCGTAATTAGATCGAATCGATGATTTTTCCCAACGATTTATACTATTATATGTAATGATAGGCAAACGTTTACTTTTAGCGCCTGAAAATAGGTCATGACCCATTTTAATGTAAAATGTTGTGAAACCGCTTTGATTGGTGTATGATAAAAAGGTAGATGGGAGAGTGATAAAATGACTTTAAAACAAACCCCATTATCTGCTTTTCATCGTGCTTTGAATGCCAAAATGGCCGAGTACGCGTCCTATGAGATGCCTATTGTCTACACCAGTATCATTGAGGAGCATCTCACCGTGCGACGGGATGCGGGGTTGTTCGATGTATCCCATATGGGAGAAATTCTGATTGAAGGGAAGGATTCTGGACGCTTCATTCAATCACTGTTCACGAACCGAATTCTCGATGTTCCAAACGGAAAAGTCGTTTATGGTTTTTTCTGTAATGAATCAGGAGGAGTCGTCGATGATCTTCTCGTCTATAAATACCATGATGAGAAATATCTTCTCGTCGTCAATGCTGCGAATCGAAAAAAGGATCTAGACCACATCTTCAAATATCATCAGGACGAAGATGTGATGATTCAGGATATTTCGGACGTCGTCGGACTAGTGGCTCTTCAGGGACCGAAAGCAGAACGTATTCTCCAGAAGCTGACGACTACCGATCTTTCAAGCCTCAAACCTTTTACCTTTATTGAGCCGGTGACAATCGCAGGAATTGAGGCGATGATATCCCGAACGGGCTATACCGGTGAGGATGGCTTTGAAGTGTACACAAACGCCGAAGAGCTCTCTACCGTCTGGCACCATCTTCTTGAGGTAGGAAAGGACTACGGGTTAAAACCGATTGGGCTTGGGGCGCGTGATACGTTACGCTTTGAAGCTGGATTCCCGTTATACGGGAATGAACTATCGGAGACGATTACGCCGCTTGAGGCCGGGCTTCATCGATTTGTTAAATTTGAGCATGACTTCATTGGAAAAGAGGCTTTATTGAAACAACAACAAGAGGGAGTTAAACGTACACTCGTGGGTTTAAAGTTGTTAGACCGTGGCATTGTGCGGTCAGGATATGAAGTATTAAACGAACAGCACGAACCGATTGGAACGGTGACAACAGGTTACATGATTCCGGGCCATCAAATCGCAGTGGCCTGCGCTTTGATTAAAAGCGAAGAGGCGATGAGGCATCAGACGGTACTGGTCGCTTTAAATCGTCGGATAGTAAAAGCAGAAATAACTTCACCTCGATTCCTGGTGAAATAAAGCGTGAGTTTTAAATATAAAAGATAATTAGAAAGGTTGGAGGTTATGATGAGAACGATTAACGGTTTATACTATTCTCGGGAGCACGAGTGGATTCGTGTAGAAGGAGACAAAGCTTACCTGGGTATCACAGATTATGCGCAAGATGCCTTAGGGGATGTCGTCTATGTCGACCTGCCAGAAGTGGACAGGGAATACGAAGCCGATGAGGCGATTGGAGCGGTTGAATCCGTCAAAGCAGCAAGTGATGTTTACGCTCCCGTCCGTTTGCGGGTTCTTGCCGTCAATACGGCATTAGAAGAACATCCCGAATTGCTTAATGAGGATCCTTATGAACACTATATAGCCATCATTGAAATCGTGGATCCTAACGAGCTCAATCGCTTAATGGATGCGGAAGCCTATGAAGCTTTTTGTCAGACGAATGGGTGATGGGCATGCATAAATATATACCGAATACCGATGAACAGAAAAAACAGATGTTAGAGGCGATTGGTGTTTCTTCTATCGACGAGCTCTTTTCAGAAATTCCTGACGCGGTAAAAATGAAACGCCCCTATAACTTGCCACGGTCCATGTCAGAACTATCGGTTAGCCGACAAGTGAAAAGATTGGCTGAACAAAACGTGGGGACGGACCGGCTCATCAGCTTTTTAGGGGCCGGAAGCTACGACCATTACATCCCGTCGATCATCCAGCATATCATCGCTCGGAGTGAGTTTTACACTTCTTATACGCCTTATCAGCCAGAGGTTGCCCAAGGGACTCTCCAGTACATCTTCGAGTACCAGACGATGATGACGGAGCTGACAGGTCTTGATGTAAGCAACGCGTCGATGTACGATGGGGCGACCGCAACGGCAGAAGCCATTAACATGGCTACCGCTGCGACACGCCGTAAAAAAGTGTTGGTTGCTTCCAACCTACACCCTTATACCCTCGATGTAGTCAATACCTATGCTCACTATCGAGGTTATGAAATCATCCAAATTAAAACACAACAAGGGCTTGTCAGCCGGGAGGATTTGCTTCAACATCTGGATGACAACGTCAGCTGTTTTGTCGGTGCCTATCCAAATTTTTACGGATTGATCGAAGATTTTACCGATATTAGCGAACAAATCCATGGGGTTAAGGGATTAATGATTCTTTATGCCAACCCATTAAGCCTTGGCGTATTAAAGACGCCACGTGAGATGGGTATCGACATTTGTGTTGGAGAGGCCCAAGTATTTGGAATCCCACAAAGTTTTGGCGGCCCCTATTTGGGCTACTTAACCTGTACTGAAAAACTCATGCGACGCATGCCCGGGCGCATCTGTGGCCAGACGACGGATGTCGATGGGAAAAGGGCTTTTGTCTTGACGTTACAGGCACGTGAACAACATATCCGACGGGAAAAGGCCAACTCGAATATCTGTTCGAATCAGTCGCTAAACGTATTGATGGCGACAATCTATTTGAGCGTGATGGGGAAACAAGGTATCGTAGAGGTGTGCCATCAAAACATCCAGAAAGCGCACTATGCATTTCGACAAATTACTGAACTCGAACACTTCCAGCCCGTCTTTGAAGCTCCTTTCTTCAATGAGTTTGTGGTCAAAACGGACCTCGATGTTAAACAGATTAAGGAAACCCTTCGGCAACATGGCATGATCTGTGGACTCGATTTATCCCGTTTTGATCCTAAGATGACCGGGCATATTCTTTTCTGTGTGACGGAAAAACGAACGAAATCGGAGATTGATGCCCTGGTTGAGGTTTTAAGGGGGATAAAGGCATGATAAATTACGATAAGCTGATCTTCGAATTATCCGAGCCCGGACGTAAGGGTTATTCTTTGGATCCGCTTGATGTGCCTATAGTAGAAGCCATTCCGGATAATCTCTTAAGGGCACAACCTGCGGAACTTCCGGAAGTAAGCGAAAACCTGGTCATGCGGCATTATGTCAACCTATCGCACAAAAACCATAGTGTCGATACGGGGTTCTATCCTTTAGGTTCATGTACGATGAAATACAATCCGAAGATCAATGAGGATATGGCAAGGCTTCCCGGTTTTGCCAATTTGCACCCGCTCCAACGGGAGGAAGATGTACAAGGGGCGCTCGGTCTGATGTACGAACTGGGAAAGATGTTGGAGGAAATCACGGGGATGGCTCGCTTCAGCTTGAGCCCCTTCGCTGGTGCGCATGGCGAATTGGCTGGTTTAATGATTATGAAACGCTATCATGAGCTTCGCGGGGATAAGAAGCGAACGAAGGTCATCATTCCGGATAGCGCCCATGGAACCAACCCCGCTAGTGCTACCGTGGCGGGATTTGAGGTCATCGAGATCCCGTCCAACGCTGACGGCACGGTTAATCTCAATGCCTTGAAAGAAGTGTTGTCCGATGAGGTTGCGGGAATCATGTTGACCAATCCAAACACACTTGGTATTTTTGAAAAGGATATCCTAGAAATTGAGCGCTTAGTCCATGGCGTGGGGGGCCTCCTTTACTACGATGGAGCGAATTTGAATGCGATTATGGGGCAAGTTCGTCCAGGCGATATGGGATTTGACATCATCCATCTGAATCTCCATAAAACTTTTTCAACGCCTCACGGCGGAGGAGGGCCAGGTAGTGGACCCATCGGCGTATGCGAGTCGCTTGTGGACTTCTTGCCGATACCTGTCGTAAAGAAGAAAGGAAAACGTTACTATTTCGATGAAAATATCCCTTATACCATCGGTCGCATTGGTAATTTTTTCGGAAACTTCGGTGTTTGCGTCCGTGCCTATACCTATATATTAAGTATGGGGGCGGATGGCTTAAAAGAAGCCTCGGAAGTAGCGGTATTAAATGCGAATTATCTACAAACAAAACTGAAAGATCACTATGTAGTACCCATCGATCAGGTTTGTAAACATGAGTTTGTTCTCTCGGGATTGAAGGATAAATCGACCGGTGTCACCACCCTAGATGTCGCAAAGGCCCTGTTGGATTATGGTTTCCATTCACCAACCATTTATTTTCCACTAATTGTTGAAGAAGCCATGATGATCGAACCCACAGAAACGGAGAGTTTAGAGACGCTCGATGCATTCGTTTCGGCGATGGTTGAAATCGCAAAAAAAGCCAAATCGGATCCGGAATGGGTTAAAACAGCTCCCCATACAACTGTTGTCCGCCGTCTCGATGAAGCGACGGCTGCAAGAAAGCCGATTTTACGTTGGAAAAAAGAAGAACAAGATTAAATCATTGGTGCTTAATTCATTCGTGAATTATCCTTTTCAATCCGTGAAGTCAGAAGCGATTTTGTAAATCATACATGAGGAAAAGCTTGGGGCTTGCGGGTAAAAGCCCCTTTTCGATGAGTCATTAAGAAAGAGGCGATTGTATGGAAAAATCGATGCTTGCGGTTGTCAAAGAAGACGCAGCGCCTGGTTTAACCGTCACCAGACGCCCGATTCCGGACCCTTGTGGCCCAGGTGAAGCGCTCATTCAGGTGTTGGCCACCTCTATCTGCGGGACCGATCTCCACATCTACCAATACGATGATTGGAGCAAAAAGCGGATTAAACCGCCTTTTATTGCCGGACATGAATTTTGTGGCCGTGTGGTCGAGGTGGGTGAAGGGGTGACTCATATCCAAGTGGGGGATATCGTTTCAGCAGAAACGCATATCGTATGCGGACAATGTGAGTTTTGCCGGCAAGGCATGGGCCACATCTGCCAAGAAACTCAAATTATCGGCGTCGATCGGGATGGATGTTTTGCGGAATACATTAAAATGCCGGTGACCAATTTGATCGTTAACGACCCTTCAATAGATCCCAAATATCTATCCATTCAAGAACCGATTGGAAATGCGATTCATACGATGTTGCACTTTGATATTGTCGCAAAAACGGTCGCTATTGTCGGATGTGGGCCGATTGGGCTAATGGCAGTTAATGTGGCAAAAGCCGTAGGAGCACGGAAGATTATTGCCATCGAATTAAATCCCTACCGCATAGAACTAGCGAAAAAATTAGGAGCCGATGTGGTCATTCATGCCCAGCAAGAAGATGTTATCGCCCGGGTACTCGAGGAAACGGATGGCATGGGGGTCGATGTGGTAGGTGAATTTTCTGGGAATAAACAGGCATTAGAAGCCGCTTTTAAGTATGTCAAATCCGGTGGCAAGATTAGTATTCTTGGTATTTATAATGAAGCCATCACCATTGACATCTCGCAAGATGTGGTGTTCAAAGGCATTACGATCTATGGGGTGACGGGACGTAAGATGTTTGAAAATTGGTATCAGGTGAAAGGATTGGTCGAGTCAGGTCGTCTCGATCTGGATACCTTGATTACCCATGTTTTTCCGTTGACGGAAATCGATGAAGCGATGAAGGTCATGGCATCCGGAAACAGTGGAAAGATAGTATTGATACCATAAGGAGGGATAGTTTGACGTCGCTCACGTATTTAGAAGAGAAAATCCAAATGTTAAAAGAAGAAGGGGTATATCGCGTTCTTCCTGTTAATAATGGGCCCTGTGAGGCAGAGATCCAGTTAGACGGACGCTCGGTCATTAATCTTTCCTCAAATAACTACTTAGGACTGGCCAACCATCCGCGGGTTAAGCGGGCCGCAATTGAGGCAATTGAACGCTACGGGGTAGGAACTGGTGCCGTCCGTCCTATTGTAGGAAATATGGATCTCCATGAAAGGCTTGATACACTGATTGCCGACTTCAAACGAGAGGAAGCAGCGATCACCTTTCAATCCGGTTTTTTATGTAATGTAGGAACGATTCCTGCGGTTACGGATAAAGGCGATTTGATTGTCAGTGATGAACTCAACCATGCCTCGATCATCGATGGTATCCGCCTATCGAAAGCCGATAAAGCCATCTTTCGTCATAGCGACATGGACCATTTGGAAGCCATTCTTAAAGAGAAACGCCATCAGTATCATCGTGTTCTCATTGTGACCGATGGAGTCTTTTCGATGGACGGCGACATAGCGAAACTTCCGGATATTGTCTCGCTGGCCGAGCGGTATGACGCGATGACTTATGTAGATGATGCGCATGGGTCGGGAGTACTTGGAGAAAGCGGGCGAGGTACGGTAGATCACTTTGGACTCAACGGTCGAATTGACTTTGTCATCGGCACGCTATCGAAAGCCATTGGCGTAGTCGGAGGCTATGTGGCGGGCAAACGGGTAATCAAGGAATGGTTAATCCATCGTGGGCGGCCAATTCTTTTTTCAACGGCGTTACCACCCGCTGCCGTCGCTGCAGCGATAGAAGCCATTCGTTTATTGATGGAAACGACTGAATTTACTGATCGATTGTGGGAAAATGCCCGCTATTTTAAAACGCATCTCCATGCGATGGGGTTCGATGTTGGGAAAAGCGAAACGCCCATTACGCCGATCATTATTGGAGACGAAGCGAAAACAGTCGCTTTTTCACAACATCTCTTTGAAGAAGGCGTGTACGTCTCGCCCATCGTTTACCCCACCGTTCCGATTGGAACGGGAAGGGTTCGGGCTATGGTCAGTGCCATGCATACAAAAAAACAGTTGGATACAGCTTTGGAGATCATCGAACGTGTGGGCCGCAAGTTGAATATCTTAAAAGCCTAACCGTGCGGTTAGGCTTTTCGTATATTCTGGTAAAAAAGGATAAAATCTTATGATTTCTATTTAAAAATGACAAAAAACAGTATATAATGAAATAAATAATATTTCTAATGGAACATCGCCATAATACATAAAGAGAAAGGATATTGCGCCCTTCAGTCATCAAACTGTTAGTGGCTGCACGATATGATCAAGCATTAATAGTAGAAGGGTGGGAAAGGTAATATATGATGAAACACATTCCAAATATACTCACCATGTTTCGGATTCTGTTGATTGGGGTTTATCTTATTGTTTTTTATTCAGGCATTTCTAATGCAGTCCTCTATGCGGTAGGAATCTTCCTTTTAGCGGGTATAACGGATGTCCTTGACGGCTATTTAGCAAGAAAGTTCAATGTCATTTCAAAGTTTGGCCAAGTAGCCGATCCCTTTGCGGATAAGGGAATGCAGCTTACCACACTCTTTACCTTATCCAATAAGGGCATCATCGATAAATGGGTCGTGTATCTTATCTTTGGTAAGGAACTCTTCCTCATCATTAGCAGTGCCATTCTTCTGTTCTATAAGACCCGAATCATCATCCCGTCCAATTTGTTTGGTAAAGCCACGACGGTGCTTATCTATTTAGCGATTATCATCTCGGTGTTAGGCGAAGTATTCCAGTTTAATACACAAGTTGTAGACTATATTTTTATTGGTGTTGTCATTTTTGCCGGAATTACACTCATTCAATATATTGGTATTGGCATTCAGAAGGTGAAATCGTTCTACAATGCGGAAAAGACAAAAGAAGCAGGTGCCTAATTCGAAATCTATTTTTCTTAGGAAAAATAGATTTTTTATGTTAAGCCATTTCATTTTTATATTTTTTGGTAGCGTGTTATAATGAAGAAAATCAATCCTTTTGATTTTCACCAATAAATAGAAACGAGGAGCGATGGATGATCGAGATTGTGAAGGCAAAACAAAAGGAACCGCGCGCCCTCTTTTGGATGGGGGTATATTTCATCATTTTCCTCATTCTCTATACCCTCCTCGATCGTTTTAACGGTGGCTATCTACAGATGTCTTCCGACTATGGGTGGTACTTGGCTGTATTGAATATTGGATTGAACTTGTTGATGTCCTCGCTTGGCGCATACATGTTGGGTTTAAGCACCACATTCATGCAACTGACTGGTTTAAGCGATAAAGGAAGTCACGCCACGTTTCTCAGCGTTATATTCGGCATGTTTACCTATGGCTGTACGCCTTGCCTCGTCACCTTTTTCGCTACCTTTGGCATCACTCTGACGGTAGCTGTACTTCCCCTTATGGGATTGCCTTATAAACTGATATCCCTCATCCTGCTTATCTGTGGCTATTTCTATCTGATCCATGAGATCAAAAGACCAAAATGCAGTTTACCTAAGGGGAAAGACCATGGCTGAACGTTCGAATTTATACATCCTTCAACCCGAAACGATTAGCGGTGGCCATTATCATGATGTACGGTTTTTTGCGGATATTACCGTAACCGGTAACATCCAGATGGAGACGTTAACTGTATATGAACGCGCGATTTTCCATGGTTCGGTGACGGCAAAAAAGATTATCATTCAAGGTGAGGCAATCTTTCATGGCCCGCTGACGACATACGAATTGGTCATCGTCGGGACGGGAATGTTTCATGGTTCAGTCAAGTGTAACCGCCTTCAAGTAAACAATCAACTTACCTCTAGTGGGAAAATCGAAGCCTATGAAGGGGAAGTGAAGGGGATGGCCCATGTCTATCAATATGATGGATTTACCCTTCTGGTTCAAGGTTTTTTCCGTTGTGATGATAAGTTGCGGTGTCATCACATGACCTTTGGCCCTTCGGGAAGAGGGAATCTGAATGAGGTCTATGGTGCCATGGTCCGTATTCAATCTGAAAACTATTTAAATGATGGAAAACCCCAAGTGATGATCCAACACCTTATAGCCTATGACGTGACTTTGCGCTATACTTGGATAAACCGTTTAGAGGCGAAAAACGTAAACAAGGATGAGACCTCAGTAATCATAGAACAGAAAATCATTGGAAAACCCGACAGTTTTAAAAAGGAATAAAAAAGCGGTAAGCGACGGAAGTCGTTTACCGCTTAATCATTTTTAAAACCTTTTTTCGCCATTTCCACGCGAATATGGCGATCCGTTGGCTGGCTATAGCGAGCTGCGATTTTCGAGGACCAATCGGAAGCGTTTTGCCCTCCGGTGCGACGCAGCATATAGTTTTTCATCGTCTCGTCGTAGCGATCGATCAGCGGGGCGATGTCAGGGTTATACGTTTCTTCAAATGCGACCGCATCTTTTGGTAGTCTGGGCTTAATTTCGGGATCCTCATTGGGGTAACCGACAACAAGACCACATAAGGGAAAGACATAATCGGGTAAGTTTAATAAACGGCTGATTTCTGAGGGGTTGCGGCGTACCCCTCCAATCGGGCAAGTCCCTAATCCCAGGGATTCGGCCGCTGTAATCGCATTTTGCATCGCTAGTCCAACATCGATCGCTCCGACAAGGGTGCTGTCGAGGGAGTCCGTCGCAAGAAGCGTTTTTCCATATTTTTTACAGGCCAGATGGGCTCTGTAAAAGTCCGCGCAGAAGATGAGAAAGACAGGGGCTTCAGCGATAAAGGCTTGATTGCTGGAAAGCCTCATCAGCTGCTCTTTCCGCATCTGGTCTTTCACGATGACAATCGATACTTGTTGACCATTAATCGATGACGGTGCCATCTGTGCACATTGAATCATCGTATCGAGTATCTCATCAGGAATTGGATCGGATTTGTAGCGGCGAATAGAACGATGATTTAGAATCGTTTTAATCACGTCGTTCATTTATTTTCTCCTCCTTACCCCGATTTCATCATTTTTTCATGTCCACCTTACACGACGACATATATATAGTAGTATAGGGAATTAATTCCACCACTACAATTTAAGTATAACATACTTTCTCGCTCACTATAATCCTTATTTGTGAAAAATATCGAATTTGTTGAAAGAATGAAAGGGAGATGATGATGCGGGCAGACCTCGTATTAGAAGGAGGAGGGGTACTAGGACTGACTTTTATCGGCGCGTATCGTGCCCTGTATGAAGCGGGCTACCGAGTGTATCGAATCGCGGGGACCTCTGTTGGCGCATTCATCGCCAGTCTCATAGCCGCAGGATTTACCCCTGAAGAGCTTGAGACCATGGCGTTGAACATTGATTTTCGACCTTTTAAACAAAAAACGTTTTGGAGCCATTTGTCTGGTGTTGGACGGTGGTTAAGTCTTCTAATAGACAAAGGCCTCTATCGCAACCACGGTTTACGAGAATGGCTTGATCAGAAATTGAAGGAACGAGGGAAGGATCAATTCCAACATTTACCGCGATTAAAGGTTATCGCAACGGATGTGACGAAAAAGCGGATGCTCATCCTTCCAGATGATTTGGTGGACTATGGGTTGAATCCCGAACAGTTTTCCGTTGCCCTAGCCGTTCAAATGAGTACCGCTATCCCCTATTATTTCGTTCCCATTCAATTCCATTATGGAACGAAAACGAGTTACATCGTCGATGGGGGGATCCTTAGCAACTTCCCCATATGGATCTTTGACCGGAAAGGCCGTCCCCGATGGCCTACTTTCGGCTTAAAGATTAAAGATCCAATCAGTCTGACTTCTCAAGGAAAAACGTCGCTCATCGACTATACGAAGGATCTCATTCGTACGGTGATCGATAAAGACGAGTCCGTCTATTTGAAACCGGGCGATCGGGTTCGAACCATCCTCATTGACTACGATGAGTCCATCGATGCCTTGAATTTCGATCTATCAAAAGCGACCATCAAAACGCTCATCGCCTCAGGATATCAAAGCACAAAACGCTTTTTACAACAGTTTGATT